>CAZFQG010000008.1:0-63522 GCA_964520785.1 uncultured Planctomycetaceae bacterium
CAACGGTTTTGGTCAGCCGTGCGAAAACCGCAGATTGTGGCCGCGTTGAGTATAGACGGCGACGTCGTCGATGAATCCGTCGAAATCGCGCCCGCCGTCTCCCGCTCGGTGATTGCCGATATTCAGTCCCAGCATCGGCGGAATCTCGCCGCTGATGGCGACTTCGTCGCGCAACGCACCGTTGTGGAAATACTGGACGAGACCCGCATCGGCGTCGTAGACCATGACCACGTGGTACCACTCTCCGGGGGTGATTTCGGGGCCGGTCGTGTCCGACGTGAGCCCTTCGAAGAACCACTCGGCGTCATGGACGCCGGAGGCCTCTCGCAGACCGAACGAGAGGGAGTACCCTGGAAAACTCTCGTACACGTACGGCCGCGAATCCGAACCGTCGCCGCTGACGTCGGTATAGTTGTACCAGGCCGAGACGGTGATCTGCTTATCTCGCGCCGGATCGGCCACCTCGCGGGGAATCTCGACGTACGTGCCGTTCCCGCTTTCCGGTCCGCTGTCGAGTTTCAATGCGCCGGTGCCTTTGATGAATTCTCCCGGCTCATTCGTAATGCTGGTGAATTCCCCACCGTGGGGAATGCCTTGGTAGAACTGGTTGTTGACTGCGCTCGCGTAGCCAGCGTCAAAAGTCCAATAAGCCTGGAGGGGGCTGGTGGGAATGGGCTCGGGCGAGGGCGGGCCGGGCGTCACGGCGACCGTTTCCGGAGTGAGCGTGCCTTCGTACAGCCCCTCGATACCTGCGGCGTCGATGAGACCGTTGTACACGGCGAAATCATCGACATAACCTTTCCAGTTCCGCGAGCCGTCCCCCGCGCGGTGATTGCCGATATTCATTCCGGCGGTCGGCTGCTTCAGGATATTCGAGGGAAGCGTGTTCCCCAATACACCGTCGAAGTACAAATTGATGGAGCCGACGCTGCCGGCGGCGTGGTCGTAGATGATCGCCAAGTGGTGCCACTGGCCGTCGTTGACGACCGGTCCGTCGACAGCCTGCGGGCTGGCATCGAAGCCTTCGAAGAAGCATTCGATATCCCGCGCGCCGGAAGCGTCGCGCAGGCCGGCGCCGACGGTCCAGGTCGGCAGGGTCTCGAAAATGAAGTTCCTCGCGTCGGTCGCCTGGGTTCCGAGGGAATCGTCGAACTTGTACCAGGTCGTGATCGTGAACGAACAGGGGTTGTAGTCCGGAATGACCGATCCGGCCAAATTCACGTAATCTCCGCTCGGCGTGTCGTGGGCGATCTTCAAAGCTCCCGTCCCACGGACGAATTCACCCGGCCCGGTGCCGATGGACACGCCGGAGCCGACCGCCGTCCCGTCAATTCCTCCACTCACGGAATTGGAGTAGTCGGAATCGAAGGTCCAATACTGGATGAGCCCCCCGGAAACGGGAAGCGGGGCCATGCTCCCCACGAGCGCGGCCAAGATCAAGAAGTTCCTCATAGTGGCGTCCTCCTCATTTGAAACGCAGTTGTCATGAAGTAGTGAAAAAACCAACATTCAGCTCGGGCAAGCCTTCCGGGCCCGGACTCGCATGTCCGATACCCTTCGTCGCCGCCGGGGCCGATAATCGCACCAACAAAAACGCTAACACTTCTCAAACACGATTCTAACAATTGCCGGGGGTTCGAGTCAACATAATAACGCGGCATCGCGAAAGATTTCAGCCGAGCGCCAGGGATGTGGCGTTCGTGACAATCCATAACCCTTTTTATACCAGATACTTGCGAATTCGACTCTCGTCCCGATCATATCAAGATATTGTAGTTGAAATCAAGGTCCCTGCAATGGGCCGGAGCGGTTTTCGAGGAGTTTTAACAGTTTCCAAACAATCCAAGGAGGTTCTGAAAAGGGGGGCGATGCCGCCAAGGCACCGCCCCCAAGGGTGGTCTTCGCCAACTCCAGGCCTGCCCCTTTACGCGTTAGCTCACCGCGCGGCGAACGGCCCTCGAATCAGACACGTCGCCGTTGAACGGGCCGTTACCAAGCCTCCCATGTCGCCGGAGGCTTGCCGGTAGCGGTGTCTAGCACTCGCGGCGCGTGGGACGCCTGAAGCAGGCGGCGACGATTCCGGTGAGCATCAGAAGGACGGTACCGGGTTCGGGCACGGCGGCCGGGGTGCCGGACCCCCAGTTGGCGCGGACGATGTCGAGATCGGCACTGCCGACAATGCCGTCGCCGGAAGGATCGCCCTGGGCGGCGCCGGAGACCGCCTGTCCCCAGTTGGATCGGACGATGTCCAAGTCGGCGCTGCCGACGAATCCGTCGCCGTTGAGGTCGCCCGGAATGCCATCGGCGGTTTCCAGAACGAATTCATAGACCCGGTCCAGAGCGAAATCAAGCAGGAAGAGGCGTTTTCCGTCGGCCGAGACTTCGAGACAATCCCACCAGCCGGAGTTCTCAACGACCCCCCCGATGTTCTCGATCATCGTGCCGACGTCGCCAGTGGTGATGTCCACGCGGACGACGCGGGAATCACTCGTGAGCACGAATAGATCGTTCGTAAGCGGATCGGTGACCAAAGATCTCGGGCCATCAATCGTCTCATTGAGCGCCAGTTCGACCACGGTGTCGATTGCGGTGATCTCAAAAATCGAATTCGCGCCGGGATCGGCCACGAATATGCGATTGCTGGAAATGGCGATATCGGCCGGGTCGACGAAAACGGAACCGACTCCGTCCGCGACATCGCTGTCGGCGACGATGGTCATTTCCCCCTCGGGGGTGTCGGTCGAGAAGACCCAGACTTCCTCGTAACCACCCGAGCCGCGGTCGACTGCCAGAATCCTACCCACGGTCACCAGCCCGCCAAAATCGGGGCCGGCATAGCCTTCTGGAACGACGCACATGCCGACCGTATCGTCATCGATCGGGTTGTCCCATTCACTGACCCAGAGTTCGTCCGTCTCGGCGGTCAAGTCGTATTTACGGACCGTCCCGGGGTAGTCGAAACTGACGAAGAGCTGACCGTCCACACCAACGATCGCGGCAGGGCGATCCGCGGCGAAGACTGAATTGGCGGAGCCGTCCGCGGTAATCTCGTAGATGCCGTCTTCGGCACCCCTTTGACGGCGTCCCACGAATAACTGTCCGGTCACTTCGTCGAAGAAGACTCCTTGCGGATTCTGGAAGTCGATTTCACGAGCAAGTTTCCATCCCGCTTCGACGACCTCGGCACTTGGGAACTGTGCGAGCGAGTCGGACACGGGAACGTTCAAAGGAGTATAAGTTCCCTCGAAGAGCCCGGCGACTGCTTCGGCGGTCAGAACTCCGTGAAAAACCGCGACGTCGTCGATGAAGCCGTCGAAATCGCGTTCGCCGTTGCCGGCTCGGTGGTTTCCGATATTCAGCCCGGTCATTCCGGGGATCGATTCCGATACCGGCACGTCGTCGCGGAGTTCGCCGTTGTGGTAGAATTGAGCGCGCCCGACGTCCATATCCAGCACCATGACGGCGTGATTCCACTCGCCGGAGGTGATGATCGGGCCCGAGGTATCGGAAGCGAGTCCTTCGAACCACCACTCGGCGTCACGCGTGCCGGCACCGTCATCGCGCAGCCCAAACGAGAGCGAGTAGCCCGGGGAGGATTCCCAGACGAAGCTTCGGGTATCCGAGCCGTCGCCACTGATGTCCGTGTAGTTGTACCAAGCAGAGACGGTGATTTGCTTGTCGCGACCGACGTCGGCAACCTCCGTCGGAATCTCGACGAACGTCCGGTTCCCCGCACTAGGTCCGCTGTCGAGTTTGAGGGCTCCGGTCCCGTTCTTGAACTCGCCGGGGACGTTCGTGATGCTCGTGAATTCACCCCCGTGCGGAATGCCCTGGTAGTAGTCGTTGTTGACGGCGCTCGAGTAGTCGGTGTCGAACGTCCAGTAAGCTTGCAGCGGATTACTCGGGAGCGGGGGAGGAGCGTCCGGGCCGGGAGTGACCGGAACGGTCTCGGGGGTGTAAGTTCCGAAGTACAGTCCCATGACGCCGGCGTCGTCGATCGTGCCGTTGTATACGGCGAAATCGTCGATGTAGCCCTTCCAATTGCGTCCGCCGTCTCCGGCGCGGTGGTTGCCGATATTCATGCCGGCAATGGGCTGGGCAAGCGTGACCGACGAGAGGATGCTCGTGAGAATCCCGTCAAAATAGAGGTTGATCGAACCGTTTACGCCCTCCGCGTGGTCGTAGACCATGGCCAGATGATGCCACTGCCCATCGTTGACGATCGGTCCCGCATCTTCATAGACGCTCGTCGTTGCCCCCTGGAAATAGCACTCGATGTCGCGGTTGCCCGTACCGTCATCGCGGAGCCCCGCGCCGGCCGTCCAGGTCGGGAACGTCTCGAAAAGGAAATTCCGCGCGTCGGTCGGCTGGGTGCCGAGCGTGTCGTCGAACTTGTACCAGGTCGTCACGGTGAACGCGCAGGGATTGTAATCCGGAATGACCGCCCCTTCGACGTGGAAATAATCGCCGCTGGGCGTGTCGTGGGCGATCTTCATCGCCCCGGCGCCGACACGGTACTCGTCCGCGCCGGTGCCGATGGAGACGCCGGTACCCATAACCGTTCCGGCGAGTCCGCCGTCGACGGAGTTGGTGAAGTCACCGTCGAACGTCCAATACTGCATCAACTGGGCGCGAGCCGTGCTTGCGCAAGTGACCGCGATTAACGTCGCGGCCGTCCATGTGAGCCTTCTCATCGTGCTCTTCCTCCGAAACAAACAGGACCATCTTATGATACCGGACCGCACGCGCGGCCCTTGACGCGAACACCGCCGCCGGAAACGTCTCGCGTGGGGATACGCTCGAGTCGGTGGCGGGACGGCATTTCTCGGATCAGTGTAATGAGGGCCCGGAGTCGAACAACCTTTGAAACCGGTTTCCAGACGGTTTTAACGGATTCCAAACAAAGAAGGCCACGACACGTTATGAGGAGGTTAGGGGATCATTTCGGGTTCCCGATTGCCGCTTATTGCCCCCCCCCGTTTTAGCCGGGCGAAACGCGGTCGTTTTTTGCCTCTTGCTTCGTACCGTCACACGGTACCGAACCGCGAGAAACCAAACACACCTTCAATTGGATGGGAGAACCGCCAAGTCCGGGGTTTGGTCTTTTTCCAGGAAGAGACTACAATGGACACTGGAAGGCCCATTTTTGAGGATTTGGCTCTCCCGAATCGTTGTTTGCCCCCTATTCCGTTTCGACTCGGTAATTCATCTGCCATGGCCGTTGAGACGACCCGACTGACGCCGGAGACAGTCGAGCCGAGGCGACAACCCTGGTTGTTTTCGCCGTGGGTCGACCTATTGTTCATCGCGAACGTCGCCTGGATATTGGCGTTTCTTCCCGGTTTCGTCGATTCCGATGGGCAGCCCTTTTCCCATTTCTGGACCGTTTACTTCCTGGCCACGCCCCACCGCTGGCTCACGCTGTTTCTCGTCGCTGCCGATCCCCAGTGCCGCGCCGGCCGCGAAGTCTGGTTCGCCGGCATCGCGGTCGCCGTCGGTCTCCTCGTCGCGATGCTCTACGTCCTGGCGGGGAATCTCGAACTGCTCGCCTTCGGCTATGCCGTCCTCGTGGCGTGGCACTTCGCCGCCCAGCATTCGGGCATTCTCCGCATCTACTCGCGGCGACGAGGAACCGCCGGATGGCGTAGCCTGGAAATCTGGGGTCCTCGGTTTTTCGTCACTTACGCGGGTCTGCGCATTTTGCCTGGTTTCGACAGATTCGCGGCGGCGGCCGGTCTCCCGCTGGAGACACTGGACTGGGCCTTTCTGGCGATTCCGTGCGCGATGGTCCTCGCGGAACTCTCGTACGGCCGGGCGGCCAATATCCCCAAGCTGCTTTACATGCTCAGCTTTTCGTCGCTGTTCGCCGCGGTGATCTTCGCCGCAAGGGCCCACGACAGGGCACTGTGCCTGGCCCTTTTTACGGCGGCGACCGCGTTCCATTCGATTGAATACATGGCCGTCGTTTTCCGGTACGTCCAACGCCGCGGAGAGTGCGGCGCGGACGCCCCGATCCGCGCGTTTTCGCGAAACGTCCCACTTGCGCTGGCATGGTACATCGTGGGTTCCGGAGTAATCTATGCTTTCGGAAACCAACTACTGCTGGGAGTCTGGTTCGCGGTAAACCTGTGGGCGTCGATCCTGCACTGCGCCTTCGACGGAATGATTTGGAAGCTTCGCCGCCGTACTCTGGGGGAGGTGTTCGAACTCAAATGAACGAAAACCGGTCCCCTTCACTGTTGGCCCAGCGGCTCGTCGCCGTCGCCGTCGCCTTGCTTTTCGCCGTCGGTACGTTGTTTTTGTCCATCGACGTTCCCCGCTCGCAGTGGCTTATCCCGCTGTCTCCTTTCGGATGGCATCGCCTAATCGTCGTTTACGCCGTCGCGGCCCTGCCGCTGGCGTGGCTGATCGGTTCGCTAACCCCGAACCGTCTTATCTTCGCGGTTCCGGCGATCGTCCTCGGGGTGGCCGGGGTGCTGGCAAGCGCCTGGTTCGGCCCGGAGATCGGCCGATTCCTCCACCGGTACGAGAGCGGCTTTCTCGCGCGCCATCTGATTCGAATCGCCTGGTGCGTTGCCCTGGAGGCACCATGGTTCGCCGCCGCGGCCGCCTCCTTCGACAAGGAACGGATTTCCCGACACGCGGCCGCCCTGGCCTTGGTAGCGGGGCTGTTCCCGGCCGCATTCTATGCCCACGTACTCTGCCAGACCCGGACTGAAACCGCTACGGATTTCTGGCGGAAATGGCGCGTCGTGCGCGCCCGCGAGGAAGTCTGGCGGCTCGTCGACGTCGGCAGCCAATTCCCTCTGGGGGAGGAAGAGGACGGATCGGGCGGGGTGGTCGACGTTTCCGCCCTCACGGCGATGGAAAGGCTCGACGAGAACTATGAAAACCTCTGGTTGGAAATCAACCGGCTTCAGGCGGTGCGGTCGCCCACGAAGGAGACGCGGCTTCTACTGGCGGATCATCTGATCGCCTTGGACGCGTGGCGCTACGCGAAGAGGGCCATCGGCGAATTGGCCGAGCAAGACGTGACCGCGGCGTTGCGAGTGGCGCAGATTCTTCAGCGCGAGGAGGCGTGGGAGGAAAGCAACAAGGCCTTTCTCGGCGCGATGAAGCTCGCCCCGACCGCCGGCGACGACGCGCCCTCCTTGCGGGCCTACATTTACGATTCCCTGGCGTACAACGCTCGGGAGTTGAACCGGCCGGAGGCGGCGGAGGCATGGTATCGCCGGGCCCTGGAGGAACTGCCGGAGTACACCGCCCACTTCCACAACCAGTTGGGCCGACATTTCGAGCTGCTCGGCCGCGTCCATGAAGCCGAGGAGCACTTCTTCCTCGCCCACGAAACCGATCCGGAACGGTTCCCCGAGTCGAAGGGACTGGTCAATCGGATTCTCTCCAACGGCACTCCGGTGGGAATCTTCGCGCCGGAGGCGGCGAATTACCGGTAGACGCACGGAAGCAAGGGGGCTTTACCCTTCGCCTCCACTTGGAGAGTTCTCGCTTCCTCCGTCGCGTCTTGAGGTCCTCCATCCGTCGAGGCACGTGGAATCGGCACGGCTCGGGAGGGGGTCCCGCGGACCCTTGTTTCCCTCTATATCCACGGCCCGGTCAACCCCGCGTTGCATGGGACAGGGGGCCGGACTCACTCACCTCGGTCACCAACCGTCGGCTACTTTCTGGATAACCGGCCAAGCGAGTTTCGGATAGAACTGGTGACCGCCGTCGCCAATCAGGAGTTGAAGGTTCTCCGGGGAACCGGCCGTTTGGAATATCCGCGCGGCGCGCGCGGCGCCTTGGCGTACGGCGGCTATGGGAGCAAGATGGTCTTTCGCCGCGGCAACGACGATCAGGTCCCGAGGCGCGATCAGGCCGGCCAAATCGGGCATGTCCGCCAAGGCGTAGATGCCCGGCAGATACCCGCACGCGCAGCGGGCCGGCAGGGCGAGCCAGGAATCGGCGAAAGGGCAGAACGAGCAGGAGACCACGGCGAGACGGATGCGGGGGTCGACGCAGGCGGCGTAGAAAGCCACCGTCCCACCCGCCGAGTTCCCCATGCAGGCGATGCGATCGTCATCCAGATATGATTGGAACCGGATGAAATCGATGGTCCGCATAACATCGAGTACGCGGCCGCCGGTCATCGGCCGGCCGCAATGGAGGGCCCGTAACGAAGCATCGCGGCAAGCCACGCCGCTCTCGGCTCGTTCGCCGAAGCCCCTTTGTTCAACGGCAATCGCGGCCCAGCCCCGAGCGACGGCCTGTACGGCGAGATCGCGTCCCCCCTTCATGGATGCGCGGTCGCGATCGGCCTTCGCCCGACCGATGGAGATATGCATTCCCGGTGAATGTCCTTGCAGGCAGATCATCACGGGAAACGGCGGCCGGCGTCCCTTGGGCAACAGGAGGTAACCCGGAACGACTTCACCCGGTTCGGCGACGAACTCGATTCGATCGACCGTGTACCCATCGGTCTCCGCGTCGTGTTGCCGTTCGATACGGAACTCCAAAGGTCCGTCGGCGACGGGCGCGACGGCGAGGATTTTCACCAATTGTTCTCGGAGATTCGTTTGCCAGTCGACGAAGTCGCGCCCTTGGTCAAATGCCATCCTAGGAACGGTCCGATCCACGATCTTCGATTCCGTGCTCCAGACGCGATCCGTTGCCGTCTCCTCGGCGCCGGTGCCGGCGACCGCGAGGAAGAGACCGAGAACCGTCGACAACGCGATACGAACGTGCGATTCTTGTCGTTTCATGCGGGACGTTCCGAGTGGTAAGCGGATTCGTCGCCAGACATGGAGTCCCATGACCTGCATGGCTACGGCAATTCCACCGCTTCGCCGCCGTCGATCGAGCCCATGGCGCGCCACACGTCCAGAGCCACGGTTTCCACGACGAAATGCACCGAACCGTCACAGTTGGCAACCTGAACTCCACCCGGGTGACGGCTTCGCGACGCGGCGGTTTCGTAGTAGTTCTGCATGGGGACGCAGGGCAGGTTCAGCTCCGGCCGATTGTCGACGGGTCTGCATTGTGAACTCCACAGGGCGTCCGGCACGGGGCTGTTTGGCGGATTGAGCGTAAAAATCCACGATGCGCCGGGGAAATCCCGCCAGTAGCCGCCACGAAAGCTGCCTCGCAAGTCG
This sequence comes from uncultured Planctomycetaceae bacterium, assembly GCA_964520785.1. Lineage (GTDB taxonomy): Bacteria > Planctomycetota > Planctomycetia > Pirellulales > Thermoguttaceae > CAZFQG01. Next base: position 9,150 of record CAZFQG010000008.1, read on the forward strand.
GAATCCCGGAGCATTTCTCCGAATGCCATCGTCTTGCTCGTACCGTCGCGGATGTCTCGAATTCTTACGGGCCGGAAGCCGAACGCCGCCGGTTTGTGCTCCGCGCTCAAGGTTAACGTGTCTCCCTGATGGAGGTTCCCGAAAAAGACGGCGTAGTTGCCCCTCGCGTGGTAAATGGTCTCGTTTTGGAGCCCCGTCGTTCCACTCAACCGGTGCCACGAGCCGTGATAATCACTGGGACAGAGCATCGTGGGGAGGACGACCGCCGTCGGGGCATCGGGACCGGTGCAGTTTTTGGGGTCATCCCCGACGTATCCACCCGCCCCCGTCGCGTTGAAGTCGAACGCGTCGTACGCCCCCTGCTGCTCCAGGAACGGATACAGGTGAATGGCCCAGGTCAATCTCGGCCACGCGCGGAACTGAGGCTTGGCCGTATCAAGGACGGTGGAGTTGATGACGCCCAGCGGAAACACCTGGTGTGCACCGTGGTACTGGTGCACAGCCACGCCCAGTTGCTTCAGATTGTTCGAACACTGGGAACGCCGCGCCGCTTCACGGGCCGCCTGGACCGCCGGCAACAGAAGCGCGATAAGAATACCGATGATCGCAATGACCACGAGCAGCTCGACCAGAGTAAAACCGGACCGATTAAACCGGTATCGCATCATGAGTTCCTCGATTCTCGAATACACTCGGACGTTTCATATCCCGGATCAAGGTCGAAAGACGGTTCCGCTCCATCAACGTCGGTCGCGCGGTTCCGGAACGCAGATCGAAACTGGATTATCTTGCCGTCAAGCGGAAGTCGTGTTCATCCCTCCCCTCGGCGACGCTAACCTCGACACCCTGTGAAACGTATCTGGGCGCTACGAGATGAACCACTTCGGGAAACGTCTCACCGGTCTCTTGGTCGGTAATCATTCTCCCGGTCTCCCGGGTGGCATTGAATGATACGCGAACGCGACCCGCGGGAACATCGACGGCCGTAAAACGACCGTTGTTGATCTCCGCGGATACGGCGGTCCCCGCGATTTCAAGGGGGGTGAAGGTCATCGTGCCTCGGGGAAGCGGCTGACCGTCGACCGTCACTTCCCCTTCGACCACCGCCGTAGGGTAATCGACCCCCGACCGACAACCGAATACCCCCACTATAAGTAGCACCAGGCCCACCCGGTTGTCACAGAATGTCGTCATTTCGGATACCGCGCTTCCGGTTGGGCGAACGGCAGACCAAAATCCACCACCGCGGCCGCGTTTCAGGCATACGTGCGAACAACCGTTGCCAGCACGGCTTTCATTCTAGTCAAGGAAGAAAACAGCGTCAAGTCGATCCCGTTATCGTCCCGGCCCCGCGGCCCCCTCGATTGGTCGTTCTCGTTTTGCGGATATTGCCGCCGTCGGAGCGTACGCGGATGATGATCGGTGCATTGGCAACGCGGCGAGGCACCACGACGGCCCGGACGAGGCACGAACGTCACCCCATTCGCGTTTGACGAAGCGCCAGGGAGATTCGCCGGATGGCGTTCCGGAGGACCTTCGACGTGTCGCGGCCGGCGAGTCTTGACCCATCCCGGGGCGGCACGTACAGTATAGGTATTATGCGGCGTCCGGTCGCCGCTACGCCCTCCCATCCCGCGCCGCGGAGTACCTGTATGAAACGCTTGATTGCCGTAATTCTCCTTTCCGTCGCCGCCTTGGCTTCGCGCACGTTCGCGGCCGACGCGAATCGCCTGGCGTATCTGAACGCCCCTTGCGATCCGTACTACGTGACTCTGGAGTCGCCCAAACTGACCACGCCCCAGTGGGTCGGCGAGGAAGGGGTGGACGCCGTCGTGGTGTTGGCCATCGACGACATGAAGGATACGGCCAAGTACGAGGCGTTTCTGCGGCCGATTCTGAACCGGCTCAAGGAAATCGACGGCCGGGCTCCGGTAAGCATCATGACCTGCTCGGTCGATCCGGCCGATCCACGATTACGGGCATGGCTCGGGGAGGGGCTTTCCATCGAGCCGCATACCTGGCGGCACCGCTGCCCCTGTCTGCAAAAGGGGGATCTCTCGGCATCGAAGCGAAGCGTCGATTTCTCGCTCGACCTGATGGCGGCGATTCCCGGCAACCGGCCGGTCGGCTTCCGGATGCCGTGTTGCGATTCGCTCAGCACGGTGAGCCCTCGCTTCTTCACGGAAATCTTCGGCAAGCGTACGCCGGGCGGCCGCTTCCTGCGTCTCGACACGTCGGTGTTTCAGGTTTTCACGTCGGATGATCCGCTGCTGCCTCGCGGAATCGTCCAGGATAAGGGGGGCCGCGAGAAGTTCGCGAAGTATATCGCCAAAGACAACGCGATGTCGAACTACATCGAGAACTACCCCTATCCATATGTCGTCGACCGGCTCGCGTGGGAAATCCCATGCCTAATGCCGAGCGATTGGTGCGGCCAGCATTTTCAAAAGGAAAACGATTCGCCCAAGGTCCTGGCCGACTGGAAGGCGGGCCTGGACGCCCTCGTTCTCAAAAAGGGGACGATCGCCCTGTGCTTCCATCCGCACGGATGGATTTCCGCCAAGAGCATGGTGGAGTTTATCGACCATGCTCGGTCGGAATACGGCGACCGGGTGAAGTTCCTCACGCTTCGCGAGGTGGAGGAGCGGCTGACGGAACACCTCACCGGCGGCGTCCCGCTCCGCGCCGACGACGGATCGGACAACGGCGTGCGGATCGCGGACTTGGACGGCGATGGATTCATGGATGTGCTTATAGGGAATGCCCAAACACGCCGCACGCGGCTGTGGTTGGCGGAATCATCGACGTGGACGGAAATGGAACTCCCGGTCGCCATCGTCGAAAGGGGGGGCGGTTCTGCGACGCGTGACGCTGGTGCACGTTTCGGCGTCGTCGCGGCCGATGGCGGCGCGGCGATCCTCGCCGTCACGCGGAATCAATCCGGACTGTGGCGGTTCGACGTGGAGAAGAAGACATGGGTGGAACTCCCGGAATCGCTCACCGGGTTGGAGTGCGACGGACCGGTCCTGACCGCGGACAACGGCCGCGATCTGGGAGTCCGTCTGTACGACGTCGGCGGAGACGGAATCTGTGAAGTGATCGTCCGCAATCCTTCCCAAAACGCGGTCTTCGCCCTGGATTCAGGCGGTTGGAAGAGACAATCGTTTGCGCTTCCTCCGAAAGCGCGAATCGTCGACGACCTCGGTCGCGATGGCGGCGCGCGGTTCTGGGACGTTGACGCGGACGGCCGTCCGGACGTCGTCTATTCCAATCCCGAAGGTTACGGCGTGTATGCGTATGATTCCGCCGCGAGTGGCTGGTCGCGTGCGATACTCGACCGCGCTCGGGGCGACGCCGAGCCGGGGGAGACGGAGATTCCGCCCTTCGTCCGCGACGATGGTACGAACAACGGGGCCTGGTTCAAGTACGGTCACCTGTTTCTCCAAAACGAAGACAACGACGGACAGCGCGAAAACGCGCTCGTGAGAATTCCCATGACCGCGATTCTGGGGGCGGGTCGCCGTCCGTCGGACACCGCACGAGAGGCATCCATCCGTTCGGTAGGCACGAGTTCGGGAGACTCTCGCGTTACTTCGGAATGAACCCTCCGCAGGCGACGAGTCTCGAGAAGAGGAGCATGACGAACACTCGGTGGATATGAAAGGACCTTCGAAATCGAGGCGAGCGCGCGTTCGAATCCCCACAACGCCAATTCATCGCTCTCGTTCAGTTGATACTCGAGTTTGTTTGCCATCTGGTGCTACACCCTCACCCCACCCCATAAACCCCCAAACACCGAATCCTCGGCTCCGCCGCGAATCCCGTCGCTTTGAACCGTACCTTCGCCACCTCCTCGCCGGGGAACTGCTGAATCCGCTTGTGGCCGACCGATATTCCGTCGCACAGCTTCTTCCATTCCCCACCGGGAACGAGCCCTTCCACCTCATACGACCGCACCCGTTCTCCGTGGGCGATGTCTTCCATCACGACGACATGGTCGATCCGTCCCGCCCCGGGTAGCGTCAACTCAACGACCGGACCATCGCCCTTCGTTTCGGCCAGTGGCTGGGCGAAACGCCGTCCGATCTCCTTGCCGAATTCCAAGTACCGCGCGAAATCGGCCTCCGGCACGAGTCCGTCGGGGTTGGGGTTCGCGTTGAGCAGCAGGTTGCAGTTGCGGCCGACGGAATGGTAGTACATCTCGACGAGCGCCTCCAGCGGATAGAGGCGGTCTTCGCGGCCCGGCTTCCAGAACCAGTCGTGGTTGCGGACCGGGACGTCGCATTCGCCCGGCACCCAGAGGTTGCCGTCGGGGTGGCCGGCGAAGACCTTTTCCTGCAGGCCCGCCTCGGATGTTCCGGAAAAGGCCGTGCTCCAGCAAGGGTAAGGGGCCACGCCCCGTTCGTTGCCGACCCAGCGGATGATATTGGGCGTACCGGGTGGGCCTTGGAAAACGACCGCGCCCGGCTGATGTTTCCGCAGGATGGGGATCAAGTCCGGCCCGCCCTTGGACGCCGGAATCGCGCCTCCGTCGAACCAGATTTCGAAGAGTTCGCCGTAGCGGGTCCACAGCTCCGTCATCATCTGCTCGCAAATGCGGACGTACTCCCGTTGCTTCGCCGGATCGCCCCCTTGACCGCGGTTAACCAGGCCCGGGTTATCGACTCCGAGATACCCGTTCGAGGAGACATTCGCGTAGAGCCCCGGCTTGATGCCGTATTTGTGGCACGACTCGACGAAGTCCGCGACGACGTCCCCCTTGCCGCCGCGCCAGGAGGACTGCTTCACGCCGTAGGGGTACAGGTCCGATTGCCATTGCGGAAATCCACTGCCGTGCTTGGCGACGAAGACGGCGTACTTCGCCCCAATCGCCTTGGCCGCTTCCATCCACTGGTCGGTATCGAGCTTGTTCGGCTGGTAGACGTCGGGGTCGGGGAAGTCCTTCCACGTGTGGTAGTCCCAGCCTGGTTTGTAAATGGGGATGTCGAAATGGAAGAACATCCCCACCTCCATGTCGTGCCAGGCAAACTGAGGAGGGGAGGGGGTGAGGAGTTTCGGTTCGGCGGAATCAGCGTACGTGGCACGCGGCAGCGCGGCGGCGGTCGCCAGCGAGGCGGCGGCGGCGAGGAAATCGCGTCGAGTGGAATGGGGCATGCGTTACTCTCGAATGGAAGGAATCGCTGGAAACGTCGTCCATGCAATGGCGGCGCGGTGGACCGTGACATCTTCATTTGACTGAATTCAACGGTATCCGTCAACCAAGGCGCAAGTTGGTTGTTTCAAGGCGATGCCAATCGGAATCTCCTCCCCGGGGCGGAGAGTGATCTCGTCACTCGCCCCGCCAGCTCAGACAATTCAGAATCACCCGCCGAAAACTCCTGTTTCGAAAATCATCAGCCGTGTGGCCCGGTTGGAGATAGAACACCAGGCCGTCGCCGGTCTTCTTGAACCAGCCGCCGGTTTCCTCGGAGGAGGGAACGTTGGCCGGCAGTGCCGCGGCCGCCTCGCCTTCGAGGAGGTATCCGAAGAGGATCGTCTTCGAGTCGCCGTCCGTAAATCGCTGGTTGTGGAAAACCTCCGTATTCGGCAAATCGAATGCGTCGAACCGGCCCCGGTATCTTGGACGCGTCGTGGAGTGGTAATCGACTCGGCGGTCATATTTCACGCCGTGCGTCGTAATCCAATGCCCCGGCGCCAGGTTTACCATGATGTGGGTGACTTCCCCCGAGACGAGCCAAGGGTGATTCGGGTCGTCGCGGGGAAACAGGGCGATTCCCAGGAACTCCAACCACTTCGGGTTGCGCAGTTTCGCCGAAGCGAGGGCGTGGTGCAACACGAGCAAGCGTCCCCCCTTCCGTGCGTAGTCGATCAGGGCCGTCTCGACCCGTTCCAACAGCGGCTCGTGGATGTAGACGACGACCGATTCAAAATCGACCAGTTCCGGCAACGGGGCCTCTTGCGTCGCCTCCCGAACGGCATATCCGGCGTCCGAAAGAAACCGCGTCAGCACCGGTAACTCACCCATTTCATCGCCGAGGAAGAGAAGAGGCCTCTGCGCCGAAGCGATCGGCGTCAGACCGATGAACACGAACAACGCGGATAACGCGCGAAACATGGGCGACCTCCAATCATGCGGTGGATTCCAAGGCGACAATCATGCGGCGGCTTGCCTTTTAGTGACAGGGGGGTTCCGGCCGTTTCGCATTCGAACGCGGGATTCGGATCATCCCAACACGCGGCCGGTCGCGGGGGCGCCGTTTCCGTCACGTCAATCCCGACCGCGGCCGCGAATGCCACGGTAGTACATCGCGCGGCGACGAGCGCGGCCCATCGCCGAGTCGAGGGCTTCCTGGACGCGCGCGGCGTTGACGTGCTTCAGTTGAATCAGCTTCAACCCTCGCGCATTCTCCGCCTCGGCCGCCTCGTCGAGAGTCGCCACGAGTTCCTTGATTTGCGACAAGAGCGGTTCCTGAGCCCTGATAATCAACGAATTGCTTTGCGCATTGACGGCGATACTGGGACTCAAACGTCCCGAGGTCCGTCCCGAACCGCGGGTATCGCGGAGTTGAGATCGGAAGACGTCTTGGACGACGGTGGAAACCTCTTCGGCATCGGTATTCAACACGAGGACAATCGTCGGCTCGTTTCCGATGATTCCCTCCGCCGGTTGTGCGACGTCCAGGATTTCGACGAGGCTCCCGACGGTGGAGCGGTCGCTCTTGCTCCCGCGGACGATGACGGCGTTGAGCCGTTCGTCCGCCATGATCGTAGTCTGTTCCCGAGTCGAGAATCTCGAACGTCGCGTGTTCAGTTCGCGGAACATCGACTCGAGTTTGTCGGCCATTTCGACCGCGTCGGTGTGCTTGAGCCGGAAAACCTCCAGGTTGCGGCCTTGGTAGACCTGGGGGGGAGCGACCGACCGGAGCAGTTGCTCCATTCGGTCGAGCGCCTCGGGGTCCTTGGACTTGACCATGATTCCCCCTTCCGTCGGAATGAGGTAGACCGGTTCGGATGGCCGACCCGCGCCTTCCGCGGCCGCCGGCAATTCGGACGCAACGAGGCCCGAGTCGGCGGCGATTGCCTCCGGTTCGACGTTCGCCGCGTAAGTGAAAGGGGGAAGGGGGAGTGTCGCCAGGGTTTCACCGGTTCTGGATAACCCATCCCATGACGTAGGACCGGAACCGCCGGGGGAACGCCGTCTCTGGGGAACCGTCTTCTTCACCGGAGCGGAGGAGCGGACCGCGTTGGGGGAATTCTCGGTGGAACTCCTCCGGCCGACCCTTTCCGCCGTCGCGGAGAGTCTTCGCGAAGACGACCGGTTCGTGCTCGCGGCGGGTTCCGTCCGACCGTCGGAAGTCCTCGCCGTCCCCGCGGCGGACGATGCCGTACCGGGGAGTGCCGCCGTTGCATCGGGGCCGGATTCCGATTGGGAGGAATCGGGAGCCGACGTTCCGGAAAGACGCACCCCGGTCGAGACCCGCACGCCGGAGCTGGTTGGCTTCGGCTGCTCTTGTTCAGTGGATGCCGCCGGATTCTCTTCGGCCGGTTCTTCGGCAGGGGGGTCGGAAGGCGGTTCCGCCGCCTCTTGAGATGCCTGTTGCGCGGGCTGGTCCGCCGGGGTCTCGGCGGCCGGCGCCGGTTCGGTGGGCGCCGGCTCGGTCGGCGCCGTTTCGGTGGGCGCCGAAACGGCCGGGATTTCCGAAATAATCTCGTCGCGTTTCTCGGTAGGGGCCGCGTCCGCCGGCATTTCGGAAGGATTTTCCGGCAGAACTTCCGCTGCTTTCTCTTCGGTTTTCTCCGCCGGCAGCTCGGTGGGCGTTTGCGCGGCGTCTATTGCGGGACTTTCCACGGGCGGTGCCTCCGCCGGTTGTTCCGGGGGCGCTTCCTTCAAGTCGTCCGGTAGCTCGGACGGGTCGACCACGCGGACCGGATTCTGGCGCAACTCCGGCCAGACCTTCCGGATTTGTTCGATGATCGTATTGACGTCGCCGCCGAAGGGAACCACCCGCGTCGTCTTCGTGTCGGCGGCGGTGACGCGGCGGAGGCCGGTCTCGCCCATTTTCACGAGCAACTGGCGGATTTTCGCGTGCTGTTCGGTGGTGGCGTTGATGAAGAGCTGCTGGTTGTCTTCGTCGGTTTCGACGTCGGGCGCCTTCGGGTTGTATCCCCATCCGCCGGCGTCGAAGAGCCGATCGATGGCCGTTTCGGCCGTTCGAGGATCGAGGACCTGCAACTGGAGGATTTCCAGGTCTTTGGCCTCGGTCCGCATTTTTTCGACGGTCGCGGCGATGATCTCCTGCTCGCGCGGCCGGGCGATGACGACGAGTTGATCGCTGCGGTCGTCCAGGGAGTAGCGGACCGTGTCGCGGCGTCTAGCGAGGAGTGCATCCAAGACACTCATCAGGGCGACCGTATCGACGTTATCGACGTCGTACACTTCAAGGTTCTCGGCCGTTTCCGGCGTGCCGCCGGCCTCGACCTGTTTGACGAGGTCGGCGATTTTCTCCTGATCGATCGGCGCGGCCATCGCGACGAGCGTGTTGTTCTCCTCGTCCAGCGAGATTTCGACATCCGACCGACCGCGGAAGAACATCCCGACCATAGTGAAGAGCTTCTGCGGATCGGCCGTGACGATCGGGTGGGCGCGAAGCTCGGGCCGTTGGCCCTGCGCGCTGGTCCGCTCCATTTCCTCGACGGTGGAACGGACCTTCTCGTGGTCTTCCGGAATCGCGCTGACGACGAGCGAACGATCCATGTCGTTGACCGCCATCCGCGCGGCGGGAACGAGTTGGGAAAGCACCTGCATCGCCGCGCGTGGATCGCCGCCGCGGAAATGGTATACTTTCGATACCGGTTCCCTGGTCTTGGGGAGATTGGCGAGGAAATCGTCGATCGCCTTCGCGATCCTCTCTTGGTGCTCCGGCGACGCCCAGACAACGATCCCATCCCGTTTCGGGTCGGTGGCGAATTTCGCCTGGCGCTGTAAAACCGGATCGAGCACCTGTAAGAGGGCCGCGGTGTCTTCGTAGCGCATGGGATAGACGGCCATGACCCAGTCGTCTCCGACAGTCCCGGCCTTCTCGATCTCGTCGACCGCCGCCTTGATGAGGAGGTGGTCATCGGGCCTGGCCAGCACGACGAGGCTCCGCTCGTCCGAACCGAGCGTGAACTGGGCCCGGTCGAACGTCTGCCGCAGCAGTGAAAAGGCGTTCCTCGCGTCGGCCTTCTGGAAGGGATACACGACGACCTTCGGGGCCGTCGCGGCCGACTCCTCGGCCATCATTTTCTCGAGAGCGGCGGCGATCGCTTTTTGCTTTTCCGGCCGGGCGACGGCGACCAGTTCATACGGGTCGGCGCCGGTCGTGAATTCGGCGTCCGGGAACGTCCGCGACAAGGCCCTTAGCGCGCTGGCCGCGGTGGTTTGCTTCAGAACGTACACTTCGGCGGTGGGCGCCGTGGCCGGGTCTTCCGGAGCGCTTAGTTCCTTCACGAGCTTCTCGATTTCAACGTGGTCTTCCGGGCGTGCCATCGCGATGAGTTGCCGCGGATCCGTACCGGTGGCGAACCGGGCCCTGGGGAAGGCCTCCGAGAGGCTCTGCGTCGCCATGTAGCTCATGCGGCTGTCTAGCGTGTAGACCCGGAGTTCGGCCTTGGCCCCCTCAGGCAACTCCTGCGAGAGCGATTCAATCGCCGTGGCGATCCTCGCATGGTCTTCCGCCTTGGCCATGGCCATCAGAATGTACGGATCGTCGCCGACGGTGAACGTAGCCTCCGGAAAGGCCTGCGTCAGAGCGCGGATCGCGGACGCCGCGGTCGTCGACTTGAGGGAGTAAATCGCCGTCTTCGGCATTTCCGCCTCGCTCCGCGGCTCGGACATGCCGCCGACCGCTTGCTTGATCAAGACATGATCGGCCGGCCTCGCCACGGCGATGAGCTGATACGGATCGGCTCCGACGCTGAATGCCGCGTTGGGGAACTCGCTCCGCAGCGCGGCGATCGCACTCGAAGCCGTCGTCCGCTTCAACTCGTACACCACCGATTTCGGCGACTCCTCGACCGTCTCCCGTTTCGTCATCTCGGCGACGAGTTCCTTCAGCTTGACGTGGTCTTCCGGATATGCCCAGACGATCAACTGCTTCGGATCGGTCCCGGTGGTGAAGCGGATTCGCGGGAAGGCTTCCGTCAGGCCGCGCATCATGGGGTAGCTCAGGGGGGCGTCGAGTTTGTAGACCTCCATGCGAGGCCCTTCTCCTTCGGCCGGTTCTTGCGACATCGCATCGATGGCCCCCTTGATGCTCGCGTGCTCCGCGGGCCGGGCCATGACGATCAGTTGGTAGGGATCGTCTCCCACCGTGAAGGAAGCGGCCGGATACGAAGAGGTCAGCGCGCGGATCGCCGACTGGGCCGTGACCGTCTTGAGGTTATGGGTCACGGCACGCGGAGCGGTCTCGCCCGATTCCGGCTTCGTAAGTTCGTCGATCGTCTTGGCGATTTCCGGATGATCCAACGCCGTCGCCCAGACGACGAGCTGGCCCGCCTCGGTCCCCGGCGTGAACTGTGCCTGCGGGTAGGCCTGGCTCAAGCTCTGGATGAACGACGACGCGGTGCGCGAGCCCACGGTGTAGGTCGCCGGGGTCCGTTTCTCCGCCTCGGGGACGTCCTTGGCCAGCTCGGCGATCGCCTGTTCGATCATTCGGTGTTCCGCCGGCCGCGCCATGGCGACGAGTTCGTAGGGGTCCGTCCCGCTGCTGAAGACGACGTTGGGAAAACCGCGGTTCAACACGCTCAAAGCACCGGATGCGGTAATCGACTTGAGCTTGTAGACGACCGCCTTCTTCGCCGTTTCTTCCGGCTCGGGGGCGGTGAGCTTGTCGATGGTGGCCTTGATCGCCGCCTGGTCCTCCGGCACGGCCCAGACGATGAGTTGCCCTTGAGTAGCGCCTTGGCTGAATTCCGCTTGGGGAAACGCCGTGGTGAGCGACCGCAAGAGCGTGTAGGGAACGTAACCGCCCCCGAGATCGTACGTCTCAGGCACGCGTTTCTCGGCCTCCGGGATATCCTTAGACAACTCGGCGATTGCCTTTTCCACCGCGGCGTGTTCCGCCGGCCGGGCCACCGCGATTAGCTCGTACGGGTTTTCACCGGAACTGAAGACGACGTTGGGGAAACTTCTGCTCAAAGCGCTCAGCGCGGCGGACGCGGTCAGCGATTTGAGCTTATAGACGGACGCTTTCTTGGCCGTCGCGTCCGACTCGGGGGCGGTGAGCTTGTCGATCATCGCCTTGACCTGGGTCTGGTCCGCCTTACGCGCCCAGACGACCAGTTGCTCCGGCCCGGCTCCGCTGGTGAATTCCGCCTGGGGAAAGGCCTTCGAGAGTGATTGCAGCAGCGTACTCGTTACCGGACCACCGAGGCTGTACGTCTCGGGAATTCGTTTTTCCTCCTCGGGAACCTCCTCGCTGAGTTTGTCGATCGCCGCCTTGATCTGCTCGTGGTCGGCCGGCCGCGCCATGACCACGAGTTGGTAAGCGCCGTCACCGGTACTGAACGTGGCGTCATCAAAACTCCTGGACAAAACACTGATCGCCGTTTGTGCGGTGATGGCCGTCAACTGGTAGGTTTCCAGTCGGGGGGCCATTTCCTCGGATTCCGGGGCGGCCATCTCGTCGACGACTTCCTGAATTCTGGCATGATCGGCCGGGCGCGCAAACGCGATCAACCGGTCTCCGCGACGGCTCGCGCTGACCTGCGCCCGCGGAACCATTTCCCGAAGCGCGTACATCAGTCCGTAGGCCGAGCCGCCGGTAATCGTATAGGTCTTCAACGTCCGCGCGTTCGCTCCGCCGACCTGCGACTTCAGTTCCGCGAGGATCTGTTCCACCTTCATGTCGTCCGAGGGCCGGACTCGCGCGGTGATCTGGTGCGGATCGCTTCCGGCGACGAACGCGATATGGGGGAACTCTCTCTCGAGAATGCCGAGGACCTCGGTCGCCGTCAGGTCGCCGAGGGTGTAAATCTTGGCCCGCGGCGCGTCCTCCGGGTCTTCCTCCACGTCGAGTGCCTCCAGCGCCTTCGAAAGGGCCGCGTGTTCGGCGTCGCGTGCCCAGGCGACGATCTGGTCCGCTTGCGCTCCATAGCTAAGCCGGGCTTGCGGGGCCGCCTGCTGGAGGACGGGAAAGGCCGCCTGCGCCGTCACCCCTCTCACCGAATACACCCGCATCGAAACGTCGCTCTCTTCCTTTTGGATTTGATCGACGGTCGGCTGGAGTTTTTCATGGTCGGCGGCGAGGGCGTGGACGGTCAATTGGTTGGCGTTCGGTCCATAATAAACGTTGGCCTTCGGCACAACCTGCTGGAATAGATAATAGGCGGTGTGGATAGGCGTCTTCTCAAAAGTGTAGATGCGGACTTCCTCGCCCGCTTCCGGTTCGTCGATCTTCTCGATTGCCCCCTTGATCCGTTCATGCTCGTCTACGCCGGCCACGACCACGAGCTGATCGGCCGTGGCGCCGGCGCTGAGTTTGACGTTGGGAAACATCGAAGTCAGCACGGTGATCGCCTGGGTCGCCGTCGCGTTTTCGAGCCGGTAAACCACCATTTCCGAGGCCATTTCCTCCTTGACCAGGCTCGCGGTCAACAGACCCAGTTTTTTGTGCTCGTCCGGGCGGGCCCAGACGGTCAGTTGGTTCGCCGAGGGGCCGTAACCGATTCTGGCGGCCGGGGCGGCGGAGCCGAAGAGGGAGTAGGCGGTGGAGATGGGGGTCTTTTCGAGCGTGTAGATCTGAATCCTCTGCGCCGTTTCGGCCGGTTCCTCCTTGTCCAATTCCGTCAAGAGTGCGGCGACCTCCTGGTGTTTCGCCGGAGAGGCCCAGACGATCAGTTGGTTCGCCTGCGAGCCGTACGCCATCCGGATCGAGGGGATCTCCTGCTGCAGAATCGGGTAGACCGACTGCGGCGCCACCTGCTTAAGCGTGTAAACGGTCATCGTTTCGGCCGATTCCGCCGGCGGGTCCTTCGTCAACTTGTCGAGTAATTCGGCCACTTTCGCGTGGTTCTCCGCCGTCGTCCAGACGAGGAGTTGATTCGCCCGCGGTCCGACTTCGGCTCGCGCCTGCGGAATCTCCTGCGCGATGAACGAAACGCCCTGCGCCGGAGTGATCGCGTCGAGCGTGTAGGTCTTCAGTTCCACCGACGAGGATTGCTCGCCGAGGACGTCGACCATTTCCGCGATTCGTTTGTGTTCGTCCGGCGTCGCCAGAACGATCAACTGGTAGGGATCGCCGCCGACGGTATACCTTGCTTCCGGCAGGGCCTGGAGAAGCGTCTGGGAGACGGTGCTCGCCGGCACCCCCTTGGTCTGATATACCACCAGCCGCGGCGCGTTCTCCCCTTCCCGTTCCAGGCCGATCTGCTCGATCAGTTGGCCGAGAATCTCGTGCTCCTTCGGTCTAGCCCAAACGGTGAGCGACCGGCGGTCCTCGCCGAACGACATCTGCGCCTCGGGTGCCGCGGCGCGGAGAACCTGCAGAAAGCGGCTCGACTGGCCGCCGGGCAGATCGTAGTTCTTCAAAGTGGGGCGCATCTCCGGAGGTTCCCGAACGTCCACCTTCGTAAGCAGCGCCTTGACCTTGGCGTGGTTCTCCTCGCCCGTCCAAACGAGGAGCTGATTCGGCTTCGCCCCCACGTTCACCCGAACGCCGGGGATTTCGTTCTGGACGTACGGCATCGCCTGGGCCGCGGTCATTTCCGTCAGGGTGTATGTTTGAAGCGCGGCGTCGGACATCGTCGTGGCGAGCTTGTTTACCGCCTCGGCGATCTGGACGTGCTCCTCCTCGCTGGCCCACACGCTCACCGCCCCCCCTTGCGGATCGGCCGTGATCTTCGCGGACGGGAAGCTCGCCGAAAGCGCCGTCATCGAGGCGGTGGGGTCGGCGCCCCCGAGCGGGTAGACCTCGAACCGGGCCTTATCCTTTCCCTGGGGACCTGCCTCGAGCTGGTCCAGCATCGCCGCGATTCTCTCGTGATCCCCTTTCGTCGCGGTGACGACCAACTTGCCGCCGGCCGGATCAAGCGTAATCGTGGCGGCGGGTACCAGCGGTTGCAAAACGGCTTGCGCGGCGGACGGCGTCGTCGTTTTCAAGTGATAGATGGTCGTTTCATCCCTCGCTTCCTCGGGGACGTCGGCATCGAACCCTTTAATCGCCTCGGCGATCTGTTTCTGCGTCTGCGGCGGGGCCCACACCGCGATCCGCTTCGTCTTCGCCTCGACGACCATTTTCGCCGCGGAAAACAGTGGCGCCAGGGCCGTCATCACCGTTTCGGGATCGGCCGCCGTGAGCTGGTAGACGACGAGCGTCGGCTTCGTATCGGCCGTCGCGCCGGCGGTGCGGATTTGGGCGATGACGGCCGCGAGCCGCTCGTGCTCTTGGGCCGTACCCCAAATCGAAACCTCGCCCGGTTCTTCCACGGGAAGCACTTGAATGCCCGGCATGTCGTTCTTGAGTGTCGGCAGGAGGGCTTCGAATCGCTTCCGCTCCACCTCGGAGAGGGGATAGGTTACGATCCGGCGCCGCGTTTCGTCCGAAGCTTCGGGGTCGCGGATTTCTTCGAGCAACTGGCGGACGACGGCGTGTTCGCTCGGCGTGGCCCAGATGGACAGCTTTCCCGGTTCATTCGTCGCCAGAACGGTCATTTCGGGATGCTCACGTTTGACCGTCGGCAGAAGCGCGGTGAACCGTGCGCTCTGGCCGGCGGTTACGTCATATAAGCCCAGTTCCCTCGGCTCCTCCGGCGGCATCTGCGTCTCGGCCGCTTCGAGCGTCTTGGCCACGATTTCGTGCTCTTGCGGCGTGGCCACCACCATCAGCCGCTTGCCGTCCGGGGTCTGCGATACCTTTGCCCCGGGGGCCAACTGGGCCAGCCCGGCAAGCAACTCGGTCGAGGGCCTGCGGAGGAGGGAGTAGAACCGGAGAGCGGGATCGTTCGGACCCGGAGCGTCCGATTCCAGATGGTCCAAAAGAGTCTTCAATTGGTCGTGTTCTTCGTCGGTGGCGTAGGCGACGATACTGTTGGTAGTCGCGTCCGGCGTCAGTCTGGCCGTCGGGACCGCCTGCTGTAACGTCGCGAGAACGGTGGCCGACTGCATCTTCCCCAACCGGTAGACCTCGAATCGCTGCTCCCCGGCGGAGGCCGTCTCGATATAGGCGTCGAGCGTCTTCTTCACGACGTCGTGGTCCTCGGGGGAAGCGACGACCATGAGTCTCCGCCCCGACGCCTCGAGCGTCACCTTGGCTTCGGGCGCGACGGCCGTCAGGCCGGTCATGACCGTACTCGGTAGCGTTTGCGTCAGTTCGTAGAACCGCAGCTCCGGCGCCTGGTCATCTTCATATTCCTCGAGCGATTCGAGCTGGTCCAGGACTCCGCGGATTTTCGCCTGGTCCGCCGCGGCGGCGTAGACGATCAGGCTGTTCGATTTCGCGTCGAACGTGACGGTCGCCGAAGGGACGACCGACTCGATCATCTGCCGGGCCGTCGCCGACTCCGCGTTTCCAAGAGGATATACCTCCAGTTGCTTCGCTGCCAGCGGGGTCTTCCGACCGGCCTCCTCGACCGCCGCGGCGATTGACTCGTGATCTTGCGCAGTCGCCACCACGAGCAAACGCTTCCCTTCGGCGTCCAGCGTGATTTGCGCCCTCGGCGCGAGTTCCTCCAACCCGGTAATGAAGCCCGGTGAAGGGGTCTCTTCGAAAGGATAGAATTTCAGGCTCCGCGAAGCGCCGGAAGCGGAACCGGCCACTTCCAGTTGCTCGAGGGCCTTCTTCACCATCTGCTGTTCCTTGGGGAGGCCCACTACCACGAGCCGCCGCAGGGCGGCGTCGATCGACAGTTGTGCCTCCGGAACCAATTGCTGCAACGTCGGCAGGATGGAGCCGGGTTCCGGCGCGTCCAGTGGATATACCTGAATTTCCGGCGTGTTCTCCGGCGAATCCCCCTGGCCGAGCTTCGCGAAGGCGTCCTTGATCGTCTCGTGTTCCTCCGGGGTCGCCCAGACGATCACCTTCTCGCCCGTCACGTCCGGCGCCGCCCTGGCGCCGGGAGCCAAAGCGGCCAGCGCCTCGAGAATCCTTCCCGCTCCCGGGCCGCGCACCCGCGGAAGCGGATAACTTTCCAAGTAAGGCTTCTGTTCCTCCGGAGCACTGGACTCCATCTGCTCCAGCACCGTCTTGATCAATTCATGATCGTTGGGCACGGCGTGAACGTTGATCTGCTTCTTTTCCTCATCGAGAACGATCTTGGCGGCCGGCACCAACTGCTTGAGCACGTCGGAGGCAACCTCCATCTGCGTGTTCTTGATCGGATAGACGGTGAAGACCGGGGCCGGTGGAGCAGGTTTCGGCTCCTCTTTTTTGGGCTCCTCCTTTTTGGGCGGTTGCGGTTCCGGGATCGACTGGATCATCTGGCCGATCGCGCGCATGATTCCGGCCGTGTCGACGACCATGAGCTGATTCGTCTTGGGAAGGGGTACCGCACTTCCATGACGGCTCAAGAGAGGGAGTATCTCGTTGTTCACCTCGTCGATATTCCGCTTTCCCAACGGAAAGAGGACCTTCACCATCTCGAAGCGGCCGCGCTCGTCCAACTCCTTCAGCGTCACCTGGGGCACCATGCTTTCGGGAATCCCCTCCTCGAGATTGACCACCAGGAGCATTCGCTCGCGGCGAATGAGGGTGTAACCCTTGGTCAGAAGGATGCCGTTGAGCAGGTCGATCGCCTCGGTCGGCGTGTACTCCTTCGTATCGCTGTAGTTGAACGTGCCCGGCGGAGGCGCGTCCAGAACCAGCGATAGGTCGGCCTGCGTCGCGAACCATTCCAAGACATCGATCCATCGCTGAAAACGGAAATTGAACCGGAGTCTCGGTTCCTTCGGTTCTTCCCGGGCCGATGGTTCGATTTCCCGGTTGGATTGCGCGGACGGCTCGGCCGGAGGAGTCGCCGGTTGGACCTCCGCTTCGGAAGGGGGCGACGTCTCGGCCGGTGGGGGTTCCGACGGAGGTTCGGCTGGGTTTTCCTCGGCGGACGGCGCAGAAGCCTCCGCGGCGGGGGGCGATTCCGGAGGCGGCGTTTCGGTGGCCGCTTCTTCCGCCGCCGGAGTATCGGCCGGTTTCACCTCGGCCGGTTGCTCCTGTGCCGGTGCGAAACAAGCAGACGCGAACAAGAACGCGATTGCGAGAACGCACATGAAAAGGCGAAGCGGGACGGCAAAACGAGTTGAAAACACGTTAGCTCTCCAGAGGGGGAAAGGTGAGATCGTCAAGGCGGGAGGTATAAGTATATAGGTTAACCGATTTGGAGCGAGTAGTAAAGCTTTTGCCCTGAGAAACCTCTAGCCGGGTTACCCCGGAATGCTGCTTAGTCGTTGGTCGGGTATTCAAACGCGAGGGGACTATCGGATAGGGGATCCTGAATACGGACCGCGACCTTCCCGGAAAGCAATTCGTCGAACAGGGTTCCCACGACCTCCGCGCGCCATCCTTGGGCCAGACTCGGTCGCGGGGCGCGGCCGTCCGGGTCGTTACGCCAGGTGATCCAATCACGAATATCGTTCGGACCCCCGACTAGAGCGGGGGAGAGTTTCCACTCGCGGCAGACACTTCCCAGGGCGGCAAAAAGAAACTGCCCCAATACGGCGGCTTGAAGACCCTTTTCTCGGGGGGCCAGTCTGGGAAGATCTGTTTTCGACAATTTCAAGGCCCTTTCGATGGCCGCGACAATATCCGGGATCCACCGTTTGTGGACTCGCCATTCCATGCCGCGCACGGCCAGAATCCGTTTCGGATCGGCACTTTTTCGCTTGGCCAATTCGACCATCAGGTCGTCCCGCAGTATTCGCCGCGGCGGCTTGTTGGATCGGACCGCCTCCTCTTGACGCCAGCGCCACATCTCGCGCAAGACGGCGAGCGAGCGCGGATCCAGGCCGGTATTTCCGGAGACCCGTTGCCAACTCTCGCGTTCAAGCGCATCTCGGATGTCCTCGGCCCACCGGGTCATCTCGTCCTCGAACCAGGGCATCCGGTCGAGTTGGGTCAATCTCGCCTCCAGGACGCTCCATGTTTCGCGCAGGTAGCGGACGTCGTCCGCCGCGTATTCGAGTTGGCGCTCCGACAGGGGACGCCGGCGCCAGTCCGTGCGCGTCTCGTGCTTCGTAAGGGACTGACTCAAGAGCTTGAATACCAACGAGGAGTAGCCGGTGGGATACTCCAGGCCGACAAAACCGGCCGCAAGCTGCACGTCAATCAGACGCGCAGGGAGAGCACCCACCGCGTGCAAACAGAATTCGATATCGCTGCGACCGGCATGAACAACAGTGGTCAGCGTGGGGGTTGTCAATACCCTCCAAAATGGGGTTACGTTCCCAACGATGAGTGGGTCTATCAGCGTGACACCGCGATCCGTGGCCACCTGAATTAGGCACAGTTCGGGGCGATAGGTGTTTTCGGTGACGAACTCTGTATCGAACGCCATAAGAGAAGTTCCGGCCAGCTCGTCACAGAACCGTTCTAGTTCCTTTTCCGTACTAATCTGCGTAAACGGCACTGCACCTACTCAACAAGAGGGGTATATGTATACATGGATAGGTGGGCGATGCTGAATATAAATGTCGCGCGGGAGTTGAAAAAAGAGTGAAAAAGAGGGACTTCGGACGCTCAATGATTGTCGTGGAAAATACTCCGTGATGGGGGTTTGAATACTTTACTATATGCGATTAAGCAAAAAAAGAAAAGGTCTGCGACAAAGCTATTCGCAGTCGACGCGAATTCTTTATATCCCTTATATTCTATAAACTATGTCATCGTCCTATTTTATTTTGTTAGGAAAATAGCTTGACATTCCAATGCAGATTTAGAATACTTTGCAGTAATTAAGGTGTGTTGCTTCCATCGAGAGGCAGTGCATGATCCCTACTTTAGTGGGCTCTTGATAGTTAAAAGGAGACCGAAGTGCAGAAATCCGTACTGGATGCGATCAAGGAAGGGTTGTGGGAGTTTGAGCCAGCCGAGGTCAATGAAGGGGAGTACGATCCTACCGACGCGATGCCCGGAACGAAGAGAAAACTCCATATCATGGCCGAACGCCTCAGGGCGGGCCTCCCACTTTGGCACAGTGAAGATCGGAATAATCTGGATTCTCCGGGGCGCCCGGCCCGGATAAACCGCCCTCGGTGAGGACTTTGCCTTAACATCTTCCTTAACATCTTGTCGGCCATTCTGGCGTCGGAACCTGCTCCCGGATGTGCCGAGACGGCCGACGGGAGGGGTAGTCCTCACTCCGAGGCGGTCACCCGCGCACGGCTTGACTAGCAAAAGGCGGTTCTATACTTTCAGTGAATGGATATCGCGCCGATGCGAAGGTTCGTCGGTGCTCCCCCCGCCCCTTCACCCCTCCGAGGAAACCACCGATGAAACGGTCCTTGATGTCATTTGGTCTTCTTTTTGTCGTCGGCGCCGCGCTGCCGGCACTCGGCTTGGAGCCGAGCAAGCTCAGCCTCAAACGGGCCGAGGCGCTCGAAGCAACATCGCCACTGCGAGGAGCCCTTTACCAGAAGAGTCAGGGGCTGGAGATGATCAACCACGGACAATACTCGCCGGATAACGGCAAGACGTGGGAACCGATGGAGACAGGTCCGGACTTCGACTCTAAGTTGCCGTATGGCTACCGCCGCAATCCGCACCCGGGATGGCGAGATCCGGTCAATGGAAACATCCTCGTTCTCTTGAACTGCATGGACACGCCGGACAAGGACCCCAGGGCGCACGAGCCTCGCTGGCAGTGGTACTGGTACTACTTACGTTATCGGGTCTCCGCCGACGGCGGCAGGACGTTTCTCTTCGACGAGCCGATCATTCAGAAAGGGGAGAAATACTCGCCGGAGCACCCGCTGGACGGGGTCCATATCGGGAAGAACTGCTATTTCCTCGGCGACGTCGGATGCGACCCGATTCGCACGCGCGAGGGGACGATTCTCGTTCCCATGCAATGGCCGCCGTTGAATCCCAATGGTGATGGTTTCTATAATCCCGGCGGTGGATGGTATTGGCTCGATAGCCGGATCCTCATCGGACGGTGGACCGAGGACAACCATATCGAATGGGACGTGTCGGATTCGATCGAGGGGGACGGCGACCGGACGGCAAGGGGTCTTTACGAGCCGACGCTGGCTCAGATGCCGGATGGCAACATACTGTGCGTCATGCGCGGAAGCAACGGCGGCCCTCGCGATTCGTCCTGCCAGTGGCCGAGCTACAAATGGAAAAGCGTCTCCAAGGATGGCGGCCATACCTGGAGCAAACCGGAGCCGTGGACCTATTCCGATGGAGAAACGTTCTTCTCGCCTTCGTCGATGTCGGAACTCCTTACCCATTCCAACGGGCGAATCTACTGGATCGGCAATCTCAGCGAGGGCAACTGCCAGGCGAATCATCCCAGGTGGCCGCTGGTCATCGGTGAGGTTGATCCCAAGACCTACGGACTGATCCGAGAGAGCGTTTTGGTCATCGACACGAAGAAGCCGGAAGAGGACGATGTGAATCTCTCGCACTGGCATGCCTACGTGGACCGTCCGACCGGCGACATTGTTTTGGCGATGGACCGCGCGAGCAAAGGTTACAAGAGCCGGCAGCCGATGCTCTACGTCGTCGCGGTGGAGCCGGCCAAGGGGGAATAAGCCGCAGGCGTTTCCTCCGGCGATGCCTCCGCCTTCCGTGTCCCTGGGAACCGCCGTCACGGCCGCCGGCGGACGCTAGTGGATGAGGATTCTGGATGGCCGCGGGTGGCCGGGCTGTGGACGCGCTATCCAGATGCGTCCAACTCCGCCAAACGCCGATACCTCGCGGCGCTGAAATCCAGATTGGAACTCACCACGCGGACCGCGTAGAGCGACGGGTCGAGGACCGGTTCCTTCAGATTGAGCAGATTCGAAACGGTCGTTACCACGGCACCGAAGCAGATGCCCATCCACAAGGGAAGAGTCATCGTCTTGATCCTCTTCTCCGGCAGAAACCGCGCGGCGACGAAACGATAGAAATCGTCGACCGACGTCCATTTTTCATCAAGCACGTGGAAAGCCTCTCCGGCGGCTTCGGGAAGTGTCGCCGCGAGGTAGTTTGCCCGGGCGATGGTGTCGACGTGGACCTTGGGCCAGCGGTTTTGGCCTCGCCATTTGCCGAAGTGAACGATCCACGGGGACCAGGCCAGAAAATCGCGGACCCGCTTCGTCATGCTCGGGTCGTCCTCTCCCCAAACGGCGGCGGGACGGACGATCGAGTAGCGGTCCTTGGGAAGATTCGCTCGAATCCACTTTTCCGAGAGTATCTTGAACATGGGGTAGAAGCTTTTCGGCCGCGGATCGTAATCGAGTTCTTCCTCCGTCTCACCGTTGAAGTCCCGCATCCCGTAAACGTCCGTCGTGGAAATGAAGACGAAACGGCCGACTTCGTGCCGCATGCTGAGATCGCCCAGGTACCGGACGGCATCGTAATTCGCCCTGCAGAACGCACTGCGTCCGCCGACGTCGCTGGCCCTGGCGGCGCAGTGGACGACGGCGTCGAACGGACCGGCGGAGGAGGTGAAAACCGTTTCGAGCGACTCGATATCCGTGATATTCGCCTTCACCTCCACGACCCGCCTGGCGGCCTCGGAATCCTCCGGGGTCGGCAACGGTTTGCGGTGCGTCATCGCGTGAACCGTCCATCCCCGGCGGAGGAATTCCCGGGCCGTGTGAAAGCCGATGAAACCGGCGGCTCCGGTGACGAGAACCCGCTGGGGGGCTGTCGCGCGGAATTCTAAATGATCTGCCATTGCTTTCCCGCTTCGATGATGATTGCGACCGCCCTTTCCATTTGCCGCTGGGTGAGCGTGCTCATCACGCACAGCCGAACGCGGGCTTCCTTCCTGCGGACGGCCGGATAGGTGACGATGTTCGTGTAAACGCCCCGGACGACCAGTTCCCGGTGGAAACCGGCCAGTTTTTTCTCGTCACCTACAATCAGCGGGATGATTCCGGACGCGGCGTTTCCCATGTTGAAGCCGGCCGACGCCAGGGCCGTTTTGAGGAAACGGACGTTCTCGCACAGCTCGGCCCGGCCGGCGGTATCGGCTTCGAGCAGCTTGAAGACTTCGAGTAATCCGGCCACCACCGGTGCCGGCAACGCGGTGGAGAAGAAATACGTCCGGGCATACAGGCGGAGGTAACGGATGACATCCTTGCGTCCGGCGCAGAACCCGCCCAGTCCGCCGGGGGCCTTGGTCAAAGGGCTGACGTGAAGATCGACGTCCGCCATCACGCCGAACGCTTCGGCCGTGCCTCTCCCGGTCGGACCGACTACCCCGATTCCATGGGCATCATCCACCATCACCCGCGCACCGTATTCCCGCGCAAACCGGACGATCTCGTCGAGCGGCGCCAGGTCGCCGTGCATCGAGAAGACGCCGTCGGTCACGATCAAACGGCTCGATTGATCGTCCGGCAGGTGTTTCAAAACGTGCTCAAGCCGGTCCGTCCGGCGGTGCGGGAAGACCTTCAACCGTGCCCCGGAAAGAACCGCGCCGTCGAAAATCGACGCGTGATTCGCCGAATCGTTTATGATCACGTCACCCGGCCGGCACAATGCCGATAGGACGCCCACATTTGTGCCGTAACCGGAAGGAAACAGAACCGCGTCGTCGGCGCCGTAGAACCGCGCGATCGTCTCCTCCAGTTGACGATGGAGGTCGCAAATCCCGGCGTAGAGGGAAACGGCCCCCGTACCGTAACCGTAACGGCGCGTTGCCTCGATCGAGGCACTGACGACATCGGGATGCGTCGTCAGGTTCAGATAGGAATTCGATCCGAGCATGATCGTTTGGCGCTCGGTCCGGCCGTCATGCAGCCGCACTTCCGGCTGGGCCGAATCGAGACAGATCAGTCCCAGACCGTCGAGCATCTGCTCGGGATTCTCGGAAAGGTACGCATCCAGGGCCTTGGCCCGGTCGAAGAGATCACCACCGGCGCTCTCTCGGTGGAAATCTTCGAAATGCTTCTCGCTCATGACGGCATCCTCATTTCAAGACGGATCGGAAATGACCACCGGTTCTCCCGTCGCGGTGGCTCGCGTTTGTCTTCCCGTATGAGCGAGTTGGGCGAAAATCCGTGTCCGGGGATTGGCGTCTCGCACCGATTGGATAACCCTGCTCCACGGCTCGATGAGCGCGTCGCGGTCCATCCCGGCCTGTCCCGGCTGCATCGCTCGGCCCCGCCGGGAGACGAAGCAGAATCCGGTAATGATCGTCCCGGCACCCCCCTCCGCCAACGTTCCGTAGAGCCGGGCGAAGGCGTTGACATCCGGGACCCCTTTGGCGTCGGCCATGCCCTCGAACGTCGCCGAACGGACGAACCGATTTGGGAGCGTCAGCCGTTTAAGCGCCAGCGGCGCGAAGAAATCCGTATTAGCCGAACACATGCCGCACCTGGGTGAGGATGGCCTGGATATAGTCCTCTTGATCGGTGGATGCCCTTGGGCAGGGGGGCGGTTCCGTAACATGCCGGGGCCTGCCGTCGACTTGCAGGAAGAGGCCCGGTTCGGATGATGGAAGCGTGCGGCCGATACACGCCGCCCCGATGCCGGGTATCTCTCCGGGGGCCGCCGCGAAAAGTAACTCGTATTCCCCCGCCCCGCCGAAGAGAAACGCCGGCGGTGGGACATCCCGCTTCGCGGCGAATTCGATAACGGCCGTATCGTAGGGCAGGCTCGCGGCGTCGATCTCGAATCGCATCGCCGGGTTTTGGGTATGCAATGTCCACAGCGAGTCCATCAGTCCGCCACTGGTGTCGATGCAGGCGGCGGCATGCATCCTGATGTACCGCGATTCGGCCGAACGAAGTTCCAGCTTCGGGGCGGGCAGACGATTGAGTACCGCCAAATTGGCATCCCCCAGCGTTCCGGTAATCCACAGGGAATGCTCCGTGGCCGGCATCCGGCGGGTGACGGGGCGGCCCGATTCAACCGAGCCCAGCGCGGCACCGGTGTAACGCCAGGCCGGGGCATGGCCCAGGTCGCCGCCGAGCAGAAACACGCTCGCCTCGTCGAGGGCCAGACGGATTCCCTCAACGAGCGTTTCCACGTTCCACGTTTGCGGCGGAAGGACCATCGCGTGCAGGAAGAACCGGGGCGTCGCTCCGCAGGCGAATAGGTCGCTCAAGACTCCGGTGACCAGATTGTGCCCCAAGTTTTCAGCCTCCAGCCCGCCGAACGCGTCCTCCGCTTCCGAGAATTCATCCACCGTGATCGCCCAGAGTTCATCCGCGATGGTTACGATTTCCGCGTCCGATTCAAACGGGCCGTTTCGCTGATCGGGAGCCCGCGGGAACTTCCGCCAAATGGCGTTTATAAGCGATTCTTCACGCATCGGTCGCTCCTATCAGATCGAGACATCGGGAGACCAACTCCGCCTCCACCGGCAGGAAACCTCGTGGATCTCCGTCGAATTCGACCTCGACCGGCTTCGCGGCGGTAACGCGGACATGGGAAAACGGTTCGAGAAAGACATCCGTACGGTGAACGATCTTCCCGGTATAGAATCCCGGGAGCCGAAGACACAGACCGATCCGCCCTTGTCCCATGACGGCAACGGCGAATGCCCGGCCGTCGTCGTTCGCCAGCGGCAAATCGAGCCTCAGTCCCGATGCGATATACGGGTTCTTCATCAGAACCAGGTGATTGCATCGCGACAGGTGTTGCATCCGGCCGTCTATCTCGACGGTGACGTCGGCCGGCGAACTCAGGGCAATCGCCTTCAGAACTCCAAGCATCGTTCCCGGGGTATCCCCGAGGAACCTGCGATAGCGGTTCGCGAACCTTGCGACCCGGCCGCCGAATCCGACATTGCAGCTACAACCGCAATGCGCACTCGCCGGGTTGCCCTCCGCGTCGTGATACGCCAGGCGAAGGAGATCGACCCGCTTGGACCTGGCCGCAATCAAGGTTTCGACCGCGAGGTCCGGCTTCGTGGGGATTCCATGAAACGCGCAGAAATCAGGACTCGTCCCCGCATACAGAACGCCCATTTTGACGCTTTTCCCCCCTTGGAGAACACCGCAAAGCACTTCGCTGATCGTGCCGTCTCCTCCCACCGCGACGACGGTCTCTTCCGATGCCGCGACGATCTCGGTCGCGTGTCCAGGATATTCGGTTTGAATCAATCGCGCGTCAACCCCGGCCGTCGCCAGCCGGTCGAGCCAGTAGGGCCACCAGCGGCGTGCTCTGCCATTTCTGGATTGGGGACATGCGATGAGGATCATTTCGAATATATCCTCAGCTTTTCGTACAAGGGGGTCGGCTCGCCGCGGTCCCACTTTTCGACGAGTTCCTTCGTAATTGTCCAGGGCAGAGGCGTCGCGTCGATCCGGTGCTCGTGCATTTTCGCGGCGATGGCCGGCGCCTGCGTGCAACAGAGCCAATCGGCACACGGCGTCGGGAAGTAAGAGCGCATCCGCTGGTACACCGTCTCGAAGCCTTCCTCGTCGATGTTGCCGAACGAAATGTTCAGAAACTCGCACGGCTGCAATTCTCCGGAGGCACCGACATAAAGGCGGTCGATGCCGCCGGCGCTGCACCCGAAAGACTCCAACCGTTCCTCGAAGACCTGCGCCGCCAGGCCGGGGTAGTCGGCGCACGCGGCCGAGTTGTACCGCCGGTGGGCGGCGCGAACCGTGCGGATCAAGTCCGCGTCGAAGGCAAGCCGGTCGTCGGCGCCGAGCCAGCCGCCGGAGGGCTTCGGATGGATCAACTGGACGAAATCCGCGTCGAGTTCCTTCGCCAGGTCCATCAGCGCGTCGAGGCGACCGGCGAGAAGTTGGTCGCGTGTCAGGACACTGTTGATCGCGGTGGAAAGCCCCAGTCGGCGGCACAGCCGCACCGCGCCGCATGCCGCTTCGAACGCCCCTTCGCGGCCGGTGAATGCGTCGTGTTCCTTCGCGTCGGGAGAGTGGATCGAGACCATCAGTCCCAAGAGACGCCTCCCCCGGAGTCTCTCGAGCTTCTCGCGATCGACCAGAGCCCCGTTCGTATTGACCCAGATCTCCGACCGATCATCGAGCGCGTCCAGTAGTGTCTCCAGCCGCTCCATCCGGTGAAACGGTTCGCCCCCCTCGATGTCGAAGAGAGCCACTCCGGCATCGCGGAGCTTCAGGGCCGTTTGAACGAGGCTCTCGATGCTCACGTCCTTGCCCCGGTCGCGTCGCTGATAACAGTGGGGGCAGTGGAACGAGCATGCCTTCGTGATCGAGTAGACGACCGTCGCCGGTCCCGGCGGCCGCAGCACCAGCTTTGCCTCCAGGGCGTGAAAAAAGGCCTTTGACGGATAAGCCGGCAGATAGAGCTGCAACTTCGTTCCCCGGCACGTGCGAACCGCTTTGTCCGGCCAAAATCGTGCCAGGAGCACCGCGGCGCGGCGGAGGAAGACCGCGTAGCGCCATGGATTCAGCCGAAACAGATAATGGATCGCCACATGCACGGCTATTCGGCCGTACAAAAACCCCTTCCGAAAGCCGGTGAGCGTTTTCATGATTTCGGGTCTCCATGTAGACCGAACAAGACGCCGATAAGGACGTACGACGCGATCAAGAGAGACACCGCCAAAGGACCGTTGAAAATGGCGATGAGCGTACACTGCCCCGCGACACATGCCCTGATATTGGTCGACAGACTGAAGTGCGTTCTCTCGCCGACCGGATAGCAGAAGTACAAGTACGCCGTCCGGCACTGAAGGAACCACGTAACGATACAACAAAACAGGAAGGTCTTGGGGTAGAGGACATCCTCGATCGGCAACCAACCGATGTGGACGAAAAAGAGAAGCGCCGCCGCCGTAATGAAGGCCCCGACGATCCCGGCATACCGGGCCGCACCGACTCCGTACCGAACGATAAACGTCTTTCTCTTCGCCGCCTTGTCGCCGTCGTAATCCTTGAAGTAGGTGTAGAACGTCATCAGGCCGTTGAGCAGGGCGACAAGCGCCAATCCGACCAGTCGGTTCGTCGTGAAAAGGGGCGAAAGGAGCGGACCGGCCGCGAGAAATCCATATGCCGTGCACGTCGCGATGGAAAGCCCGAAAACCAGATTGCCCGTGAGGCTCAGGGCTTTGGCGTATTCGTAGACGACGTTGAGGACGATCCCGGCAATCGCCGGGATGAGAGCCCATGGGTTGAGCGCCCAGGTGACGGCAAGCATGACGGACAGGAGCAGACCGGTGACGCTCAGGGCGAAACGAGGCGTCAGTTCGCCGGTGACCATCGGCCGATTCGGCGCGTTGATCCGGTCTTCCTGAAGACCAAGATAGTCGTTGATGATCTGATTGACGCCCCACGCCAGGAAGAGCATGCAGAGAATGAGGAGGTTCTTCGCGGTGTTTGCCTGGTCGGGCGCCTTGAAAGCGTAGAACGCCACGCCGACCCACCCCGCGATTCCGGTGACGAATGCGTAATACAGCCGCATCGACTTGATATAGGCGATCGTTTGTCTTTTCAGAGTGCCCATGCCTCGGCTGTTCCTTACCGCTGGTAAGTAGGGTGGCTTCATTACGAAACCGCTATCAGTGAGTTCTCACCTCTGGCGCAACAGGTTGGCTCCGATGTCTTGGAGCAGGGACCGGCGCTCGCCGTCGGAGGTCAAGTCCAGGTGCCGAATGATCGTGGTCATCGTCCCCAGGCCGATGAAGGCCCAGGCGGAAACGGGGGTCGGCGGGGCGTCGTCCGCTCCGGTCGCCGCGCGATACCGCGCAATGTGCTCGACTAGGAACGCGTGAATCCGGTGATACATCCGCCGGAGGGCCTCTCGGATTTCCGGGTCGTCGGCCTCGCTCAGGCACGTAAAGACAATGCTGTAACTCCCGAATTCTCCAAAGTGCTTCGACTCGTATTCCAGGAGTTTCTCGATGCTTGTCGGATCCGGTACCAGGCCCGGATCCTCGGCGAGTTGTTTTTCCCAGATGTTTAAGAGGCGGTCGCACACGAACTCCAGGACGTCGACGAGCATCGCCTTCTTTCCCGGCCACAACCGGTAGAGGATGGCCTCCTGCGTCCGGCACCGCTTGGCCAGTTCCGCCGTCGTCGCGCGGCGAAACCCCAGTTCCGTAAACGCGGCGGCGAGTACCGGGCGAAGTTCGCGGCGTTTAAGTTCCTTGCGGTCGGGCTTCATGGAGATCTTTTCCGAATTCTAGCGACTGATCTACCGAGTAATCCAGAAGAATGTTAGTGAGTACTCACTTAATATTATCGGTTGTAGCGGTTTTGTCAACGCGGGGTCTCATATAAGTATTTTATACGTAATAAAGAATAAAATAATATACTAAAAGCAGTGACACCTCCCGCTGCTTGCCGGTAGCCGTGTGTCCTGTTTCTGGCAGTTGGCTGAAAAAGCCGGTATGATTGTGGGCATCAATCGCTTGCCATCGTTGTTTCCGAACCGAGAAAGTGATCCCGCGATGCGATATTCTTCTTTATTTGCCGGGCCCCTCGCCGTCCTCCTCTTCGCCTTCTCGCAACCTCTCGCCGCCGCACCCCCCAACATCCTGCTCATCGTCTCAGACGATCAGGGATACCACGATCTGGGATCTTGTGGCAACGACACGATACTCACGCCCAACTTGGACCGACTGGCCGAGCAGGGAGTCCGATTGACCAGCTTTTACGTGACCTGGCCCGCCTGTACCCCATCGAGAGGAAGCCTGCTCACCGGACGCTACCCACAGCGGAATGGGACGTACGACATGTTCCGCAACGACGTCTGCGATTTCGGCGTGAAGTTGGATGCGCACCGGTATGCCGTCTCGTGGGAAAACGTCGGAGGGATGGATACTCGCGAAATACTGCTTCCGGCCGTATTGAAGCGGGCGGGCTACGTTTCCGGCATTTTCGGCAAGTGGGACCTGGGGCAGCTCAAGCGATTCTTGCCTCCGGCCCGCGGGTTCGATGACTTTTACGGTTTCGCCAACACCGGAATCGATTATTTCACGCACGAGCGCTACGGCGTCCCCTCCATGCGCCGGGGAAACGATCTGACCGAGGAAGACAAGGGAAGGTACTGCACGGACCTCTTTGCGCGCGAGGCGCTGCGATTTCTGGATGAGAACGCGGATCAGCCGTGGTTTCTCTACGTACCATTCAACGCGCCGCATGGGGCTTCGAACCTCGATCCCGACATCCGCGGCAAGGCCCAGGCGGTACCCGAGTATCTCTCGATGTACCCCGAGCCGAAGGGCGAACGTGAGCGGCACAAGACGGTGTACCGGGCGTGCGTTACCCACATGGACGCGGCGATCGGCAAGATTCTCGATCGGATCGACGCGATGGGTCAGGCGGCAAACACGCTGGTAATCTTTCTATCCGACAACGGCGGATACGGCCTCTCCGATAACGGACCGTTACGCGGGCGGAAATCCCAGTTGTTCGAAGGGGGGATCCGCGTTCCATGCATCGTCCGCTGGCCGGACAGGCTCCCCAAGGGACACGTCAGTGACGAATTTCTGACCGCGCTGGAGGTCTTTCCGACCATCACCGCCGCGGCGGGCGTCCCCTTACCGGATGATACGATCCTGGACGGATTTGACATGTTCCCGGTTCTCAAAGCGGAGTCCCCCTCTCCACGAAGGGAGATGTTCTGGAGGCGCCGTGGAGATACGGCGGCCCGGGTGGAGAATTGGAAATGGGTCGATTCCTCGAAAGGAACCGGCCTTTTCGACCTGGAGACCGACATCGGTGAGTCGCGGGATATTTCGGAAGAACGCCCCGATGTACTCAAGATGGTCGAATCGCGATTCCAAGCTTGGATGAAAGCAATGGAAGAGGCGGAACCACGTGGCCCGTTTCGAGATTACTGAGCATTTGAGTCAAGGCAAAACCGCCTGCTTCGTGCGAATTTGTCGTGCCCGGCTGTTTCGGGTGATACCAAGGCGTTGCTCGCTTTCCAATATTTGTTGAAGCCCGACGAATCCCTCTTTATAATACAACCGTTGGTGCGGCGCCGTTTCACCGCTAGAAGGCGGTCCGGGCGCCTCGGCGGACTTGGAAGGCGTCTTTCGCGTTCTTGAGTTTCGAACGGATTGAGTGGTTTTCTTATCCCCAGACGGGAGAAAGGGAGTAGTTGCGATGCAAGCGGCCCCAGCTCCGGGAATCATGCAAATCGTAGTCCTTCTGCAGGCACTTTTTGGAATGGGCGGCGGGCAAGCACCCATCGGAATGCCTCCGCTGCCGGAGAAAGCCATCGTCTCGCGGGTGGCGCCGGAGGAATGCCTGTTCTACATGAGCCTGGCGGGAACGGCGAGGGCCGATTCGGCCTCGACGAACAAGACGGAACAGCTTCTGGCACAGCCGGAAGTGCAAGCATTCATGGCATCGCTCGATTCGGCCGTCCGCGGCGTCATCGAGAAAAACGCCGCCGGCACGGTGGAAGCCCAAGACGCGATGCATGCATACGCATTGTTCAAGGCTTTTCTAACACGCCCATGGTGCGCGTTCGTTTCGGAATTCGACGTCACCGGGAACGGTCCGCTTGTGGTCAAGGGAGGAATGCTCCTTTATTTGGGCGACGCCGAGGAGGACTTCAAATCTCATCTGGAGGTCCTTCTCGCGAAGGCGAAGTCGGGTGACATTACGTCCGTCAGCGTCGCCGGAAAGGAATTCTCGCGAGCCGAGAGCGACGACGGACTGACGCTGACCTGGGGTTTCCAAAAGGGCATATTCGTTGCCGGACTGGGTGACGGATCGGTCGAGGCGATGCCCGAGCGAATCGGGACGCGGGTTCCGTCGTGGCTGGCGGAGTTGAAGCGGCAACTGCCTGTCGCGCGTCCTTCGATGGTGACATTCGCGAACCTGACCGCGATGCGGGAGAAGCTCTTCGCCGCGATGGCGACGGACGCCCCGGCGGAATCCGAAACGGCGAGGAAGGTCGTCGCGACGCTGGGTCTGGACAAGGTGAAATCGTTCAAGGCGGTTTCGGGGATGGACGCGGACGGAATGGTCGAAAAGTCGCTCATCGAAACGGAGGGACCTCTCCCGGGACCCCTGGCGGCGGTCTTCGGTGGAAAGCTCGCCTCCGCGGATTTGGACCCGATTCCCGACGATGCGGTGACGGCCGTCGCTATTAGGATAAACGCGACGGAGCTGTTTAAAGCGCTCCGCGAGACGGCCGAGGCGGTCCAGCCCGGGACGAGCGCGAAGATCAAGGAAGAGGGTGCCAAGACGGTTGCCCTGGCCGGGTTCCAATCCTTCGAAGACGCACTGGCCACGCTCGGTGAAACCTGGACCTTCTCCAACTCTTCGACCGATCCCGAATCTCCCTACGGGGGGGTCATTCTGACCGTGGAAGTGAAGGAGGAGTTCTCGCGCATCCAGCAGATGGTCGAAGCGCTACTGATGATGATCAGCGCGAACGAGGGCGCGCCCAAACTGGTGAAAGTCCAAGTCGCCGGCATGGAAATTTCCACCCTTGAGGTTCCGAGTATCGGCCCGGGGGCGCCGATTACGCCGTGCTGGTGCGTCAAGGAGGGAAGGCTCGTCGTCGCCATGTGCCAAGCAGGCATGGAAAAGGCGTTGTCGCGCGCCAGCAGCGGCAGCCGGATTGCCCAGGTCCCGCGGATCGCCGATGCCTTGGCCGGAGACACCCCGCCGAGCATCCTGATCTACTCCGACACGAAAGCGTCGGTGGAAACGGTCTATCCCCGACTTCCGGCGCTTTTGGCCGAAGCGGCGCTCGCCGGCGGCGAAACGGGGATAGATCCGTCGGCGTTGAAACTCCCTCGGATGTCGACGTTATTGCCTTACGCTCAGCCGACGGTCATTTTGGCGAGCGACACCCCATCAGGAATCCAAGTCGAGCAGTACGCGACGATGCCGGGCTTCAGTTCCGCGGCCGCGGTTCCCATCGTGGCCGCGGTGCTCCTCCCGGCCGTTGACGCCGGCAGAAAAGCGGCCGAAGAGGCTGCCCAACGCGCCACTGGGAGCGAATCGCCGGGACCCTTTCCGCCAGGCGCTTTTGAGTAGCCGAATAACGGTTCCGGGATAAGCAAGCACGCTTCATGGTGGACGAAACCGCCGCTTCACGGACCGGGCGCCACCGAGCCGGACGTTCGCGGCCGGAGGAATACGAGCCGGACATTCTACTTCGCGCCCAGGCGGACGACTTCGCCGCGCTCCAGCGCGACGAACGCGCGTCCGGCCGAATCGACCGCCAGGCCGTCCCGGACGACCGGGCCGCCGAGCCGTTCATGCCAGAGCGGTTTGCCGTCGTCCATGCCGATCGCGCCGATGACGGACTCCGCCGGATCGGCCCCGGCGTGGCCGGCGGCGAGGAGCAGCGCGTTCGAAATGGCAAAGCCGTTGAAGCGGTAGCCTGCGTCGAACTCCCACACCTTCTCCTGGTTCCGCCGTGGGCGGAACTGGGCGCCCCAGCGGGAAATCGGTTGAATCGTCCGGAAGTCGCCTTGGGGAACGGCCGGCAGCAGCGCCAGACGCCCATGCTGGCTTCCCTCGTATGTAACGTCGTACACCAGCCACCGCCCATCGGGCAGCATCTGGTTCAAGGGAGAATACCGCCCGTACTCGGGGAAATAGGCCGAAAAGGCCGTATGGTAGACGGAACGGGGCAGGTCGAACGGTTCGTTCAGGCACCGGCCGCCAGCCAGGTCGTAGCGTGCCACCTCGTGGACACCTCCTCCCAGAAACCGCAGCTCGCCCTCGGCGATTGCAAGCGGCCCTTGCAAGCTCACGCCGTGGTCGGCCTTCTCGGAAGTGGTGCCGGAGCGGTCGTTATACCACCGGATTGTCCCGGTCGCCGCGTCGAGAGCGGCCACGTGCGTTCCGTCGTAATGGGCGATTCCGGCCGCCGCGTAGACGGTGCCGTCCTGCACCACCACCCCGCCGGCAACCGGCCAGGTGGAAATGAGCTTGCCGTAGACGGGGATCCACCGCTCGGCCGGGGCGAGGCGGAATGTCCAGAGCGGCCGCCCCGTCGCCGCCTCGAAGGCGTAGACCCGGCCATCCGCCGAACCGGCGAAAAGCCGACCGGCTTCAATCGCCGGCGGAAAAAAGATCGGGCCGCCGGTGCGCGCCTTCCAGGCGAGCGTCCCATCCTCCGCCCGAACCGCCATGATCGCCCCGCTACGGTCACCGAAGAAGACGAGCCCTCCGGCCGTCACCGGCGCCGTAGGAGTCGCGCCGGACGGAAGCTCGAACCGCCACAGCCGCGTCGCGGTCGTCGGTAGGGGGGCGTTCGTCATGCACGTCCGCGCGTTATCCGCCATATACGTCGGCCAATCTCCCTCGCGAATCTCCAGGGGTGCAACGTCGGTTCCCTCCGCGTGTGCCGTCAATCGCGAGTCATCGGCGCCGAAGTGGAAATCGAAATCTCCCGCCGGCGCGAGACAAATGTGCCCGTAGAGCGAAAGCTGGCAGCCGCACATCCAGGGGCCCCAATAGAGATGCCCGTCCGAGACGATCACCCCGTCCTGGCAGGCGGGCCGCATCGGGGCGATGTGATGGACCTCCTTCTTCTCCACGGCGAAACGGACCGTGCCACCGGTGGCACGGTAGAAAATGCTGTCGATGGTGCCGGTCGCTCGGGTACAGGCGCGGCGCATGGGCATTCGCCCAAGGACGTCGCCGGTGGCGTAGTCGAAGATGACCCCGGTTTCCGGAACGTCGTCGCGGCGCATCTGGGGCCCGGCCGCGTAGAGGCCGTCGTCACGGAGGACGAGCTGGTAATTGCCCTCGTCCTTCTGCCAGAGGAGCCGCCCGTCGCGAGTGCTTGCGGCCACCAGCCGCGGCCGTTGCGGTCCGGCGAAGTATATCCCCGAGGCATTGCATTTGACGTATGCGGTCGTCGAGTAGCCCTGGACGTAGTCCTGAGCCCGGCCGTCCGGGCCGATCGCATTGATCAAGTCCGCGTCGGAGTTCTTCCACCGGACTTCGCCGCCGGCCGCGTCGAGGCAACCGAGAAACTTTCCAGGCGCGTAGAAGTAAATCCGGCCGTCGCCCATGCAGACGCCGCGGCTGTCGACGTACTCTTCTTCGCGGTGGCTCCAGAGAAGTTTCTTCGTCTCGGGGTCGATCGCGACGAATGTCCGGCCGAAGCCGAAGTTCGTCTTGGGGTCGGCGTATTCGTGCCCCTGCCAAAGCCCCCACGGCCAGTGGCCCAGGCCGGGCGTCTCGGACCGTTGCGTCGAAATGGCGACCTCGGGACCGCCCACCAGCGCATAGAGGACGCCGTCGACCAGGGCCGTCCATTTCCATACCGTGCCGTCGGCGATGCCGTCCGGGACGACGATCTCGTCGCGGACCTCTCCGGTTGCCGCGTCGATCAGTTTGCAGGAATGGTCATCCGCCACATAGAGCGTCTCCGGCGTGGCGATCATCGTGTTCCGGTGGATCATGAACCCTTCGGAAAGGGGCCGCTGCCAGAGAATCGCGCCGTTGAAGCCGTTGGAGCAGATGAGCGTGTTGAGCATCGCGTTCTGGTTCGCCTTGTGCGCGAGGTGCCCGAACGCGCGGAAGACCCGGCCTCCCGCCGCGGCGGAGGTCGCCGGCATGGGGCAGAACAGGGGCTCCGCCAGGAACTGCGTCAGGTACGGGGCTCTCGCGAGCTGGTCGGTCGATTGTGGATTGTTGTCGGGGCCGTGGAAGAAGTGGCTCCACGAATCGGTCCCTTCCGGAAACGGCTTGACGAGCCGCCGGCCGAGAGCGACGGCCGCGCCCCCCGGATGCAGCACCCGCAGGAGTTCCCGGTCGGGGATATTCCCGGCCGCGGAGGCGGAGACGGTGATTGATCCAGCCAGATTGCCGGCCAGATGAATCCGCGAGTAATCCCCTTCGTCGACGAAAACCCGGCGTCCCAGCAGCTTCGCCGCCTCGGCCGCCTCGCGAACGGCAGCCGTTTCCTCGCGGCTGGGGGACTGGAAGTAGACGAGCCGATCGTCGCGGCGGGCCGGTTCGAGGAGGGAAGAGACATCCGCGAGGTTCTCTAACCCGAGGACGACGTGGATGCCACTTTGTGGCGCAGTCTTCTCGGTGCCGTAAACGGGATTATCCCCCATGGCAGGGGAGTTGCCGTTTGGCGCACAGATTAATCCCAGCGCCGCGAAGACCAGCAGAACCTCCGACGTAACCACGTGACAAATACACTTTCGAAACATCGCACCTACTCCTCTTGATCGCGCAGATTAGGGAATGACCACGAGAACTCATCGTAGCAGAATGCCGCGCCCACGTCCAGATGTCCGCGTGTTCTCCTCGCGACCGCTGTTTTCTCGAAACACGAAAGCGGATAACGCGGCGCAGGTTCTTCTGTAGTCACGAAACTTTCCCCGTCGGCCATTGAACCGGGTGAGACGGGCTGTAAAGAGGGTCCGCTCCGGGGTATGATTTATGGTCAAGGACGCCCGCGGCGTTGCGCGAATATTTCAGCCGCGTCGTCCGTCCAAGCGTTCAAACGCCTTTCGATAGCTTCCATGTCCGAATCCACTCCACTGCGAATTCTCCACCTCATCTCCGGCGCCGGCGGAATGTATTGCGGGAGTTGTATGCACGGCGGTACACTCGCCTCGGCGCTTTGCCGCGCAGGGCACGACGTCGTGCTCCAGCCGCTGTAT
Source organism: uncultured Planctomycetaceae bacterium (assembly GCA_964520785.1). Classification (GTDB taxonomy): domain Bacteria; phylum Planctomycetota; class Planctomycetia; order Pirellulales; family Thermoguttaceae; genus CAZFQG01. The sequence goes on from CAZFQG010000008.1 coordinate 44,823, forward strand.
ACGCCGGTGCGGACCGATGGAGAGAATCTGAGTCGGCCGCGGATCGCCTTCGGCGGGCTGAACGTCTTTTTGCAGCAAAAGTTCGCGGTATTCCGCAAGACGCCCCGGGGGGTAGATCGGCTTCTGGATAATGCGTTGTTACTGCGGTGGTTGAGCCGGTGGAGTGGAAGAACGAACGCGACGGACCTCGGGGCGCTGACCGTTTCCATGCTCCGGGGGCCCTCCGGCCGGCAGGCGAAGGAACTCGAGAAGCTGCTGGATCAGCTCGCGGCGGAACCCCCGCCGGACATCGTCCATCTGTCGAATGCCCTGTTGACCGGGCTGGCCGGACCGATCCGCCGCCGACTGGGCGTCCCTGTCGTCGTCAGTCTTACCGGAGAAGACGGTTTCCTGCAAAGCCTCCCGTCACCATACAAAGAGGAAGCGTGCCGTGAATTGATCCGCTGCGCGGCGGACGTCGATTCGTTCGTGTCTTTGACGGACTACTTCGCCAGGCACATGAGCGATACGTTCCGGATTCCGCGCGAAAGAATTCACGTGATTCCCCCCGGAATCCACCTGTCCGGTTATCCGGCGGAACCGAAGGCGCCCCGCTTTCGCGCCGCGGAGGCGGATCATGATGAATTCCGCGTCGGATACTTCTCCCGGGTGTGCCGCGACAAGGGGCTGCACGTGTTGATCGACGCCGTGGAACGGATCGTCAGCGAGGACCCGGCGCGGCGGATCCGTCTCGACGCGGCCGGGTATCTCGCGCCGGAAGATCACGGCTACCTTCGCGAAATCAATCGCCGCTGCCAAGGGTCGCGTCTTGCCGGCCGGTTCCATTACGTCGGTTCGCCCGATCGGCGGGGGAAAATCGCCTTTCTCCGCGCCGCCGACGTCATTTGTCTCCCTTCCGTTCTCCCTGAAAGCAAAGGACTCATCGCCTTGGAGGCCTGGGCCGCCGGGACCCCGGTCGTCGCCCCGCGGCAGGGGGCCTTTCCCGAATTGGCGGAGGAAACCGGCGCCGGGACGCTATACACCCCGGGAAACGCGTCCGATTTGGCAGAAGCCCTCCGCGCACTGATTTCCGAGCCGTGCCTGGTGGCGGAGATGGGCCGACGAGGGTGGCAAGCCCTTCGCGAGCACTATGATGACATGCTGATGGCGCGGCGGACAATCGAGCTGTATCGCGGCGTTCTGCGGAAAAGCCGTCGCCGAGAACCGTCCTAACTTCCTTCTCGTCTTACCGGCGACTCCGGCGTCTTTCCATCGATCCGGGTCTTTTGCTCCCCGTTCGCGACGCACTTCACTTCGATCTTCGGCAGAAGGTCGGCGGCGGTCGTGATGGATTCGACCTCCGGGTTCAACCGTCCGGTCACATGGAACTGCTCCGTTCGACCGATAAGTGTTGGAACGGCGGATGCGCCCTCGGTCGCGTCGATGGCGCAGGAATAGACGATCGAGGGCTGGCCATTGCCGTCGGAATCCGGGGCGCCGTTGGGGAGGGTTCTTGGAAAGCCCCGGTTGTAATCGCCGGAAGCATTCACCTCGACGAAGACCTTCCAGGTGGAGCCCTCCGGCACCTTGACGAACGTCCGGAATTCCTTCTTCGGCGTGGGGCCGGTTATCGCGTCGGCAACCGGCGTCGCGAAGGTCGGGGCCCCCTTGGTTCCGGTTTCCTTGTTGTAACGTGCCACCCAGTACGGCAGCGAAGTGAGCCGCTCGAACGCCCCCTCCCAGTCACCCTGGCCGGTCCGTCGGGTAATCCAGACCGTGCGGATATGCTCCCCGTCCGGCGACTCCAGCCATACAACGAATTGCGGGGCGGCTCCGTAGTCCGTCTCATCATAGACGTTCCGGTCGATTTCGAGGTGAAAGGTCAGAAATACATCGCGGGCGAGCAGCCGGCCGGACGCGATGGCGATGAGGAGGAAAAGCAACGTCAGGATCAAGAGTCGGATTGAGGACATGGTTCACTCGGTGGGATGCATGGTTTCGGACAATCGTAGCTACCCCTCTAAGCAGTGGATTCGATCGGCCCGGTGGACGCCTTACTTTGAGTCTGGCTACTCCCGCAAAAAAGGCTCTGAATGGGGTAGTCAGAAACCCCCGAAAGGAGTATCCATGAGAATACTCGCCGGAAAATTCTCTGATGGGAATAAATGGCCCCGTTGGGTGGGGCATGGTGCTTCTCTTCTTGTGAAAGAACAGTTACAATTACCAGGGTGGATGTGGATCGTTCCGGTTACGACGGATAGGACTATTCTAATTCAGGACGAAGTCGAATGGTAGTTGGCGGGCCGTTTTGGGGGCCCCCTTTTCGACCAGAGCGGATTACAATGAGAATTGCAGTCCTTTTCCTTGTCCCACGGACCGGAGTTTTTTCGCGCTGATACCCCTCCGAATGTTCCTTTTCCGGCAGAGGGGGGCCTGAGCGGGGCCGACGGCGCACGATCCGGTTGAGACAGCCGATTCGCATGGCCAAAATTACCGTCGATACTTTTCTCGAATACCTGCAGCGGAGCGATCTCCTCGCGCCGAATAAGTTGGAAGGGATTCGCGATCTGGCGCTGGGTTTCGACGACGCCACGGAGTTTGCGCGTCTCTTGAGCAAGCGCGAGATCATCTCGCGGTGGCAAGCCGCCCAGCTCCTGGCCGGCCGGACGCAATTGCATTTGGGGCACTACAAGCTGTTGGAGCGCCTCGGCCGCGGGGGAATGGGCAATGTCTTCCTTGCGGAACATACGACCATGAATCGCCGTGTCGCGTTGAAGGTCGTTTCGCATAAGGGGGACGACACCGCCGCCGCGGACCAGCTCCGCGGCGAAGCCCGTGCCATCGGCCTGCTCGACCACCCCAACATCATTCAGGCGTACGACGTCGACAACGAGGGGGACCGATTCTTTATCGTCATGGAATACGTCCCGGGGCGGGACTTGAACGCAATGGTCATGGACGAGGGGCCGCTCCCCATGGAGAGGGCCGTCGACTATATCCGTCAGGCGGCGGAGGGGCTGGCCCACGCTCACGAGCGAGGGATGATCCACTGCGATATCAAACCGTCGAACCTGCTCGTCGACGCCAACGGCACCGTCAAAATCCTGGACCTGGGCGTTGCCCGTTTGTCGGACGAGGAAGAATCGGACGACGACTCCGAAATACGGCGTGCGCTGGGCGGAACGATCGACTACCAGGCCCCCGAGCATGCCCGGGACGCGGCGGACTTCGACCGGCGCGCGGACATCTACTCTCTCGGCTGCACGCTCTATTGCCTGCTGGCGGGTCATCCTCCGTTTCCCTCCGGAAGCCAAACGAAACGGATTTTGCAGCACCAGACGGAACCCCCTCCCGACTTGAGGAGCATCCGCCCGGATATCCCGGAAGACCTCAACGCGATATGCATGAAGATGCTCGCGAAGAATCCGGATGACCGGTACCAGAGCGCCGGGGAGGTGGCTGAGGTCCTCGCGGCGTGGACCCCGCCGGAAACGCTCGATTCCGCACAGGGCGACCCGCGGGACGAGGTTTTGGAAGAAGCGCTCGGGTTGAATCGTCTGGAACTGAACACGTTTCAGGAACCACTCGAATCATCGGCCGTACGGCGCCGCAAACAGACGAACACGTTGGCGCACCTTTGGATCGCCGCCACTTTCGTCCTCTCTGTCGTCCTGTTCTTGATCATTCTCATCCTCTCCAGCCCGGACGTGAATCAGACGGAACTCGCTCGTCCGATTCCGATTAATCGCGACGGAGGAGAACGGGTGCAAACGAATGCGGATACTGTCACGAGTCCTCCGGATTCGGTCGCGCCGCCCGACGCACCGGTTGGCCCGGGCGATGACCAAGCCTCCACGCCGGCCGAGACGGTTGTACCTGGCGACCCCGCCGACATTACCGGCGTACCCCCCGCGCCTGCCCAGGAGGCCTCGGCACCACCAACCGGGCCCTTCGAGGCGGCAGAGGGCTCAGCAGCCGGCGCAGCATCCGCGGAGCCCGCCGCGGAACCGGGCCCGGTCGAGCCCCCGAAACCGGTGGAAGAGCCGCCGAAGCCGGAACCCCCTCCCAAGCCGATTCCGGTTTTCGCGACGTTCCCCGAAGTCATATCCTTACCACCCGCCGACGCCGCCGGTCAATGGCACTTCATCGGCGCTCTGGAAGGCCCGGTGGAAGCCCCGCTCGCGGTGGAGTTGCTCGGCGGGACGTTCGAAGTCCGGCCGAAGAGTTCGTCGCAAACCCGTACGCAACGCGTGGAATTCGTGTTGAAGGAAACGACGCCGGGAGAGACTTGGACGATCGAATCGAACGGCACGCCGATCGCGACACTGGAGCGGGATACCAACCGGTTGGTGTATCGATGGGAGTCGACTGATCCCGAGAATGGGCCGGAGTTGCTCCAGTACACGGTGTTGCGACTCCTCTGCGGCGAGGAAACACGAGACCTGACACTGACCCGGCCGGTCGAAATTCCTCCGCTGACCGGAAACTTCAACGACACGGAGAACGGTCTGCTGCGGCGTCCACTTCCGGAACTCCCCATTCGGGACGCGAATTCCTTCCGAGTCGCCTTCACCGAGATCGTCGGCCCAACCGGGGCCGTTTCACTCAAGGATATTCCACCCCTCTCGCCTACCGACAACAGGCAGACCTTCGAAGGACCGGAACTCAGCGCCGCCTCCATCGAGCTGACCTTTATACTCTCGGCAAGCCGCGACTCCGTGAACCTGCAAGCGAAATACTCTCTTCACGGGGGAGGCAAACCGGCGTATATCTCGCGGAAGCAGTTGCTTACGCTGCAAGGGCTGGCCGCCGCCCCGGCGTATGGCAGGGCGTCGGAGGGGGCGAGGGAGGTATTGACCCTGGCGGAGGCATTCGCGCAGACCGGTAGGGTACACTTCCGTGCCTATCGCGAAGTGGGAGACATGCAAATAGACGTAATCGTTACGAAGGATCCGCCTCCGGACGCCGAATGAACGCACTGCCGGCATTTCTTTCTCGACACCGCGATTCGATCATCCGGGCCCTTGCACGCAAGGCGGCCTCGTGGGATACGGATGACGGACGCGAACAAGCCCGCGCCGCGAATGTCCTTTTCCAAACGGCCCTGGCCTGCGCTACGGAGCGAAATCGGACCCCGGCCATCGCTTGGGCTTCGACGCTGCGGAACCGCTCCGGGCAATCGCGCAAGTATTCGCACGCGCTACGCGCCGTCCAGGAGCTGGAGCGGGCATGCCGGGTCGCGGTCCTCGCCGATAGTAGTTCGGCTCGCGGCATCGCGGAGCTTCTGGACGAACTGGCGGAAACGGCCGACTTGATGCGGCTGGGGGCAGCGGTCGTCTGGTTCTCCGGAAGGACGAACGCCGCGAAAGCGGCGACCGAGGCGAATGCCCGAAAGATGGCCATTCTGGAGTCGTCACTCGACCCGATCGTTACGATCGATCACCGGGGGGTAATCACCGAATTCAACCGCGCGGCGGAACAGGTTTTCAAACGACCAAGGTCCGAGGTTATTGGAACCACGCCTTCGGAGATACTATTTCCCCCCACGAAGATCGAGGGGTATCAAGACCGGATCGACCGGTATCTGAACGTGGGAGAGGGCTCGCTCTTGGGAAAGCGCTCCGAAGTGACCGCGGTCCGAGCGGACGGAACCGTCTTTCCCGCCGAAATGGCGATGATGATCGGCAGCGAAAATGATCTTCCGGTCATTACCTTCTTTATCCGCGACATCAGCCGCCAGAAGAAGGCCGAGGCGGAGCGCGAGCGGAGTCGGCGCGAACTGGAACGATCGAACCGGGAACTGGAGCAGTTCGCCTACGTCGCCTCGCATGATCTTCAAGAACCGTTGCGGAAAATCCGCACCTTCGGCGAGCGACTGGAGAAAAACTGCGCGGCCGACCTGGATGAGACTGGAAAAGATTGCCTGGCGCGGATGATGAACGCGAGTGTCCGAATGAACACGCTCATTTCCGACCTTCTGGCGCTCTCACGAGTCTCGACCCGGGGACAGACGTTTCAACCGGTCGACTTGTCCGCCGTCGCTAAGGAGGTCGTCTGCGATTTGGAGGTCCTTATCGAACAGAAGAACGCGAAAGTCGAGATCGGGCCGTTGCCGCGGATCGAGGCTGATCGGCTCCAGATGCGGCAGCTCTTCCAAAACCTCCTCGGTAACGCGATCAAGTTCGGCCGCGAGAACGTACCCAACGAAATCCGTGTACGTGGAGAACTCCTGCGGCAGAAGGTCCGTCGCGGAAAACGGGTCGTTCAGGAAGAGGAATGCCGAATCACGTTTGAAGACACCGGCATCGGTTTCGAGGAAAAATACCTCGACCGTATTTTTTCCGTCTTCCAGCGTTTGCATCCCCGGGACGTCTATGAAGGAAATGGTGTGGGGCTGGCGATTTGTCGCCGGGTCGTGGAACGGCACGGAGGACGGATTAGTGCGCGGAGTACTCCCGGATCGGGATCGGTCTTCGAGGTGGCTTTACCCTTCAAACACCCTCCTGATGGGGCATGCGATTGACGTCTTTTCATTCACCACCCGGTGAAACGGCCAAAAAGGCGCGTTCCTTTACGAAAAACGAATCTAATCGCTTTAATACGATTATCTCACACTATTGACAAGACAGGCCGTTCTGAAAGAATAGAAAAGAGGGCGCTGGCTTGACGCGCTGTAAACGATGGCGTGGGGAGTTTTTAAGACTCGGACGCTTCGTCGTTTGCGAAAAGACGCAACATCATTTGTGGGTTGTGTTGAAATTACTACACACCTTCGGGCGCTCGGATTGCCCCTTCCACTGCGTGTGTGCGTCTTAAGTCTTTTGTGGATTAGGTTTTAGGGAAAACAATCTCGGAACCCCCCACAACGGCACCGGAAGTGCATGTTGTTGCGGTCCGGAGCGTACGATCAGCCTCTTTTCTTTGCCTTTTCGAGGAACGCATAGTGCCCAACACGCTTGACGATCACGATCCCCAAGTCCTTTACGGAGAAAGCGGCGGCGGTTTCAGCGGGATGGAGGATACGCTGGACCACGATCTGGAACACCTCGGCGGTTATGAGATCGAGTCCGACGAAATCGACCCCATGGACGAGGTCGCGGACCACGACCTAGGTGCTGCTTTTTCAAGTAGCAACCACTCCCAGATCGACGATCCGGTGCGGATTTACCTCATGCAAATGGGTGAAATACCTCTACTTAGTAGGAGGGAGGAGATTGCGGCTGCCCGGCGTATCGAACGCGCAAGGCTCCGGTTTCGCAATGGGATGATGGCGACGGATTTCATTTTGCATGCCGCCGTCGATCTCCTCGAACGAATCTACGCGGGCAAGCTTCGTCTGGACCGCACGATCGAGGTCTCGGTCACGAATCTCCGTCGTAAGCGCCGGATTATCAAGCTGTTGGGGCCGAATTTGGCCACATTGAAGCACCTGCTCGAGCGGAACCGCGAGGATTTTCGCGTCATGATGAGTAAGGGTGCCACCCGAGTGGAGCGATCCGCCGCGCGACTCCGGCTCATTCGACGCCGCACGAAGGCCGTACGCCTCGTGGAGGAATTCGGTTTGCGGATTCAGCGCCTTCAACCGTTGCTGAAGAAAATCGAAGAGATTTCTCAACGGATGAATGAGCTTCTGCGGCAGTTGGCCGAGTTGCAGCAGGGGGACGACAGGGACCAGCGGCGAGAAAAGGAAATCCGCCGGGAACTCCGCTATTTGATGAACATCACGCTGGAGAGCCCTTCCACCTTGCGGTGTCGCATCAAGAACAACAACCTCCTCAAAGAGGAGTACGAGGCCGCGCGGCGAACCCTCTCCGCCGGCAACCTCCGGCTGGTCGTTTCCATCGCGAAGCGCTACCGCAATCGCGGTTTGAGCTTTCTCGACCTCATCCAAGAGGGCAACACGGGGCTCATGAGGGCGGTAGAGAAGTTCGAATACCGAAGGGGTTACAAGTTTTCCACCTACGCCACGTGGTGGATTCGCCAGGCCATCACGCGCGCCATTGCCGATCAGAGCCGGACGATCCGCGTTCCCGTCCACATGATCGAGACGATGAGCCGGGTCCGTACGGCCACGCAAGACCTGACGCAGGTCCAGGGCCGCCGTCCGAACGTGGAAGAAATGGCCAATGCCGCCGGTCTGACCGTGGACGAGGCTGACTGCGCTCTGAAGATGGGTCACCACCCGCTCTCGCTCGATCAGCCGGTCAGCGACCACGACGACAGCTACTTCGGCGAGTTTCTCCAAGACTACCGCGAAGAGGACCCCCTTTACGATATGAACCGCGACCTTCTGAAGTCCCGCATCGCCACCGTTCTGAGCGGTTTGAACTACCGCGAACGCGAGATCATTCGGCTCCGCTACGGACTCGCCGACGGCTATGCGTACACGCTGGAGGAAGTGGGCAAAATCTTCTCCGTCACCCGCGAACGCGTCCGCCAGATCGAGGCGAAGGCGGTCCGGAAGCTTCAACACCCGGTTCGGTCGAAGAAACTCTCCGGTTTTCTGGATCGGGCGACCCTCGCCGCGATGGCTCCCGAGGCGACCACCGAAGGGGGCACGCTGGAAACCGTTTAGCGACTCTTTATAATGGGGGGACGTTCAACCGGCCGTCTGACCGTTCGTGCCGCAGTTTGAAAGTCCCGCCCATGACCCAGCTTATCCAAAGCATTTCCGAAATCCGCCGGTCGGTGAAGGCGTTCCGCGAAAAGGGCCTTCGCATCGGCCTGGTTCCCACGATGGGGGCCCTCCATGAAGGCCATCTGAGCCTCGTCCGCCAGTCCCTGGAAGAGACCGACCGGACGTTCGTGTCGATCTTCGTCAACCCGACCCAGTTCGGACCGAACGAGGACCTCGACGCATATCCCCGGACTCTGGAGGCGGATATGGAGGCGCTCTCGCGATGCGGAGCCCACGCGGCATTCGTCCCCTCGGCCGACGAAATCTACTCGCGCGACTCGCAAACGTGGGTCACGGTCGAAGGGGTCGCGAGGCCGCTGGAGGGGGAATACCGGCCGACCCATTTCCGCGGCGTCGCCACGATCGTCCTCAAGCTCTTCAACATCGTCTCCCCGGATGCCGCCTATTTCGGCCAGAAGGACTACCAGCAGGCCCTGGTCATTGCCCGGATGGTCGGTGACTTGAACGTTCCGGTGGAGATTCGCGTCTGTCCCATCGTCCGCGAGCCGGACGGGCTGGCGATGAGTTCCCGCAATGTCTATCTTTCCCCGAGCGAGCGGCAACAGGCACTCGTCCTTTCGAGGAGCCTTGCCGCGGCGGAGGGGATGATCCGAGGGGGCGAAACCGGCGTGGAGCGGATCGAAACGCAGATGCTCCGAATCCTCCGGACGGCGCCGGACGCGGACGTCGACTACATCGCCATTTGCGATCCCCGGACGTTGGAGGCGGTCAAGACGGTGCAAGGCCGCGTCGTCGCCCTGCTGGCGGTACGGATCGGGTCGACACGGCTCATCGACAATAGGGTGATCGAACCGTGACGCAGCCCTTCGTTCACGAGCGGCACAAGGCCCCGACGCCGCTGGAGCAGCCGCGAGAACTAATTGTCGCGTGCCCTCCGCTGCGGAGCAACATTAATCTTTCGCGGATCGCCCGGGCGGCCGGTTGCTGGGGCGTTCGGCGGCTGGTCTGTTGCGGCACGGCGAGGATCGTCCGGAAGATTGCCCGAGATGCCGCCGAGGCGCTCGATCTGGAGGTTCACCGGACACTGGCTCCGGTCTTGCGGAGGCTCCGCGAGGAGGGCTACGAACTGGTAGGCCTGGAACAAACGACCAATTCGACGTCCATTTTCGAATTCTCCTTCCACCGCCGCACGGTCCTGGTCATCGGCAACGAGCGTCTGGGGATCGAAGAGCCGATCCTGGCGATGATGGACCGGGTCGTGGAAATCCCCGTCTATGGAACGCCCTACAGCCACAACGCCGCCTCCTCGGCCATCATGGCCATGTACGAGTACTGCCGCCAGTTTCCGGCGGGTTGAAGGGGAGACGTGCTTCCTCCCCTCCCCCGCCGGCAGCGCCGGCCGATAAGGGCCGGCGCGTGTTTCCGGTGAGTCGGCGGGCCCCTCTCGTATTCCACTCACCGCAAGAACTTACAGCCGATCGGGGCGGGAAGTTTGGTTTAACGACGCGTATCTCACGCGCAAATCGCTTGCAATGCTGCTGCCTGATGCTATGCTCTAGCCTTGCTTCATCGAGATATCATCACCGTCAGCCGTGGAAACGGATAAATGTCCCATTCGAGCAAGCGCTCCAAACATCACTCTCCGCTGGTAGTCCATCGCCTGCCGATCCGCTTCGTCGGCGACGCGCGACGCGTGATTACTCGGCCGTTCTTTCCGGGAGACGAGTCGAGGATATGTCACGTCGTTGACCGGGTCAACCGGATGCCGGAACTGGAGGTCCGTCGCGTTCTCGACGAGGTTTTCAGCGATTTTGGAGGCCGCCATCGAGATATTGAGTTGATATTGGAGGAGCAGTATGAGGCAGTCGTCGCTTACACGGGACGACTGAAGGATATCTCTACGCAACGACGGATGGTAATTGGGGCGTATTTCACCATGGAGTATTCGATTCAGTCGGCGGCGCTGTTCAATCCTTCCATCGTACCCCACCCCAACCAGTCGGGCATCCCCCGGGGGGCCGTTCGAGTTCTGATGAGTCTGCGGGCGACCGGCGAAGGCCACATCTCCTCGGTCGTGTTTCGCACTGGGGTAATCGGCCCGGACCACGAGGTCCGGTTCGACCCACCGAGAGAGTCCTTTCGCCGCTGCCGGATCTCGCCCGACAAGCTATATGAAAAGAAGCTTTTCCAGCGGAAACTGGGCGATATCGACCTCGAATCGCAAGCGGTCGAGGTCGTGATGGAGCGGTTGCCGGATTACTTCACCTCCTACCAGCTCGAACAGGCCGTGACGGCGGCGAACGAAGCCGACCCCTCGGCGTTTGACCGAAAGGAAATCATCGAAGCGATCCTTTGGCTGGCGCGGTCCAACTATCAACTGGAATTGCCCCGCGGCGCAGACGCATCGGAAATCGTCATTTTTCCCCAAAACGACAACGAAAGCCGGGGGATCGAGGACCTCCGCATGGTCCGATTCATCGACGACGACGGTTCGGTAACCTATTTCGGCACCTACACGGCCTTCAACGGGTTCCGGATACTGCCTCAGCTCATGGAAACGCGCGACCTGGTCCATATCGACGTCCATACGCTCAATGGCGCCAGGGCCCAGAACAAGGGGATGGCGCTGTTTCCTCGGCGAATCGACGGGCACTATGTCATGTGTTCGAGGATCGATGGAGAGAACCTCTATCTGATGTATTCGGACATGATCCATTTCTGGGAAACGGCCCGGTTACTGCAAACGCCCAAGCATCCCTGGGAATTCACCCAAATCGGCAACTGCGGTTCGCCGCTGGAGACCCCGAAGGGCTGGCTGCTCTTGACGCACGGCGTGGGGCCGATGCGGAAGTACTGTATAGGGGCGATGCTGCTCGATCTCGACGATCCGCTCACGGTGATCGGCTCTTTGCGCGCGCCGCTGATCGCTCCCACCGCCGAGGAACGCGACGGCTACGTCCCCAACGTCGTGTACACGTGCGGCGCGATGATCCACGACGGCTACCTGTACATTCCCTACGCTATTTCGGACAAGGCCGCGAGCATGGCGTACGTGTCGCTGGAAGAACTACTGAAACGGCTTGTTAGGTAGGGGTGATTCCGGCTTATGCTGATTGTTATTTTCCTTTGAGCGTACTCGTCGTCTTGATCTACTGAAACGCAACGAGCAACCTTGATGGAGAGAAACAAGAATTGCCGATCATTTATTTTGACACTGGACTCGCTAGACGCGATCGTGTTTCTGTGGCAGAACCTCCCAACGCCGGTCCGTTCGCCACCGGGGACAACTGATGGTGATTAACGTCCGTTCTCGTTGCGGGGAGGGCTGAAAGACGCCCCCAAACATAGGCGTGAACCTCAGCCTACTGCCCTAAAATACCCCCCTATAGCGTCACCACCCCAGTGCCATAGCGGCCACCCCTTCTCGCCTTCTTGCGCCGACTAGCCTATGATTGCTAAAGATAGCCCATTCGCACCTGGTATTGACACCATCCCCCTAGGAGAGTAGGTTTTTTTTCCAGCTCGATTGTTTCATGATTCTGGGGAGTCCCGCGAGGGGCTGATATCTCGAGGAAAATAAGAAAAATGGCGGTTCCGAGTTTCTTTTTTAGGCCCCCCCCATTCAGGTTCTTGGCCGAGCGTTTAGTCCAGGGTGAGGATTTCTTGAGCGATGCGCAAGAGATTCTTGGCCTCACGAATGACGCTTATTTGCGGATAGCCACCGAGCTTGCACAATCCGACGCATTTCTCGATCGCGGTGAGTTGGAAAGTGTCGTCAGCGGGGCGCTTGGGGAAGACGCCGACCGGGTGACGTCGGCCATTCATCAAATTGGCCGCCTCATTCACGACTCCGGCATGGACGCCATGAAGGCCATGAACGTGCTCGGCAAAACAATCGAGGAAAAAGCAGAGAGTCTACCGCCGGAACAACGTAAAACGTTGATTGAGCGGATTCGAAAGCTGATTGCCGAGCCGGTTGGATTGGCAAAGCAGTTCAAAGCGCAGCGATTGGTTGACGTAACGGGCTCCAGGCTTGACGATTTCCAAATCATCTGTGACATTCGCCCGATATTTGACCAGAAGCACGAGCGAGTTGACGGAGCCGTCCCCCTGACAACGCTGCAATTGGAGTATACGAGGGCGGATGGAGACTCCGATGTTGTCGAATTGCATGTTACCGAAAAACAAATTACCGACCTTGGCGAGAAAATCGATGATGCAAGACGGAAGTTGAAAATGATCAAGGACCTCTTGGACCGCGGTCAAATCATGGTTCCAAGAACCAGGGCAACCGTTGTTGAGGATGAATCATAGTGTCACAACCTGCGAGAGAATCCGGACTATCTTCGAAGACCGATATGATCAGGCAAGCCGTTGACGTTTACGATGAGGAGGTACTGTTCGATGAAAAGGCGCTGTTCAGGGAATTAACCAATGACATGAGCTTCTCTGACATGCAAGAAGTGTGGAGTAACCTGTCAAAAGCGTGGCACAAGTTGAAAAAGAGGCACGTGCGGAAACCTGTGATGCTGGATATTGATCACGGAGTTATTGAGGAACTACCGTCCGGCAGGTACGACATAGCATTTCAAACGAACAGGGAACCCATGCGGTTCCTTAATGTTGAACGTACCAATCGTGTTGCCGCGAATCCTCGATGGAGCGGCGCAGACACGGAGCAACCGCAACATACCGGCGTTTCGTCCGGTCCGGTTGCGGCCGGCGAGCTTGTGACTCGGTTCGCTGCCGCTGGAAACAATGTGCCCACGCAGTTGCTTTGCGCAATTGAACTGGCGAGATTTACCCCGGCTGAGCGAGATAGACTCCTGCCGTTGCTCTGGCGATATATTCTGGATCATCGCGACAGTAATAGTTGCAAAGTACTGGTTGGTGTCGCGGCCGCGATCCGTAAGTACATTGCGATCATGCCGATGGAGCGAATGGGTGAGTTGGCCACGCTCCTGGAAACGGGACATCGATCGCCTCTATCCGTCGATCTGGAGATCGAAGTGGCGAAAATGATCTACCGCGACTTCGAGGTCCACCCGCCGGTGGAGACGGATCCATATCCGGACTTGGCGCAGCGATTGTTGGAAATGGTAGAGGCGTACGTGAACCCTCGCATCCTCTTGCGCAACAAATACTCTGCCGCCGCTTCCCTGGCTATCGAGGCAATCGTGGCGATGCGCAGCTCACTTGCCGAAACTGCTTGGAAAAAAGCCGAGACGTGCCGCTACCGCTGGTTTGCCGAACTCGTTTCTGACGAGATCGATGAGCTTCAAGAAAAATGGCATGACAAGAATGCAGGTGCGGCCGGCTGGTTGCAGGAATTGCGGAATAATGTGCTGACGGGTGTCTAGTTTGGCGGACAGGAGGTTGGGTTGCCTACTTATCGCGTAGCCGAATCAGACATCCGTCTGGCATTGTATGACGTCGTTGGGGAAGATGGTGACATAGCGACCTTCATCAAGCACGTGGGGCTTGCCGGTTCTACTGGGAAACACTCCGCCGATAGAGTCCCCGTCGTCGACATGGCACCTCCTCTGCATGGCCAAAATGAACACGGACACATGAAGGCGGCTGTTGTTGGCAAGGCGGAGTTAACCGATGACGAGAGGCGGAAAATCGTCACCTTCGTCAATCGTCATACGAATGAACACGAGGCATTCAGGCAATTGGGCGGTTTAAGTCTCTTGCATGCCTTTCCACGGATGTACATTGTCTATCCGCACATGAAACCGTTTTACGAAGAGGATGAACGGTACGCGAGAATGCGATTCAGTTGCGCGGGTTTCGTACTTGAGGCATACAAGAAAGCGAGAATCGGGTTGCTCGATCCAGAGGTTTTGCCTCCAGTGGAAATGGACACCGTTCAGTCGTGCTACCCTGACTTGGTGAGGTTGGCAGAAACTGGCCGAATCTGTTCCGAAGATTTTGGACTGGAAGGGCCCGGCCCTTGGCCGGTGCTCCTTTGCGGCTACTTATTTCACGCACTGAACCGTGATGCCGCCGCGGTGCGAAGTGAACCGTACGCTCCGAAGATCGAGGATCGGTGTTTCGGTTGATAGAAACTTGACAAAGCAGTAGGTAACCGCTCATTCTCACGCCCGATCACGATTGGGCTTACGTGACTGACCTCAACAAGTCTGAGAGCGAGTACTGAACCACCCCGCTCGCCGTGTCCGCCGCGCCATAGTACACCAAGACGCGATCCTCGCGCCGTACCGCTGCCGTCGGAAACACGACATCCGGCAGGAATCCCGATCGCTCGAACGGTGCCTCGGCCACCATCACGGGCCGGCGGGAAAACCCGATTATCTTCTCGGGCCGATCTGAATCCAAAAGCAACGCCCCGGCCGCGTATGCGCCCACTCCCCCGGCGGCGTCCGCGGCGGTCTGGCCGTGGAACAAACTGAACCAGCCTCGATCGGTTCTGATCGGCGGGGTGCCGCCGCCGAGCTTGGCCTTTGCCCAGGCGACCTAAGCGCCCAGAAGCCGCCGGTGGTTCCCCCAATGGCAAAGGTCCGGCGAGCAGGCGATCCATATCTCGGGAGTGCCGAAGTGCGAGTTCGCGCTGGGGCGGTGCAGCGCGACGTACCGGTCGTCGACCGTTTCCGGAAACAACACGACGTCCTTGTTTTCGGGACAGAAGATAACGCCGTGGCGGTCGAACGTGTCGAAGTCGGCGGTCGAAGCCAGCGCCGTGGCCGCTCCATGTTCGGAGACGGCCACGTAGGTGAAGTAGAAGCGATCGCCCAGCCGCGTGAGCCTGGGGTCTTCCACGCCAAACGTCTCGTAACGGTTGGCGGAAAGGAACGGATTCGCACCGAACGAATCGACGGTGAGTCCGTCGCGGCTGAAAGCGACGAGCAGCCAAGAGAGATAACTCAGGCGGAGTAATCCGCTCGCTCTGATTTTCACCAGCCGAGGATCCACATGCTCGACTTCCTCCTCGCGGCGCCAGTCGATCGCGACTTCGCCGCGCGTCCAATCCCAATAGGGCAAGGCGACATGACCCCTGCGGGTTTCCTTCGGCCGCTCGGCCACGCGCACCAGAAGTACGACGCCGTCGTTCCATTCAACGGCCGCCGGATTGAACGTGCCGATCACCTCGAACCGCTCGAACCGGGGCCGCACGTCGCCGGGCTTCAGCAGGCAGCGGGTAAGAACGCGTTCGGGAGTCGTCGTCGAGCGTCTCATCGGCTGGATTTCCCATCAATTCGGTTTGAGGCGAACCGTTATCCGTGCCCGCTTTCGGCCAACTCGGCGGCGCGGCGAAACGCGGCCAACGCGCTTTCGACCATTTTCAGCTCGGCCAGCGAAAGCAAGAAAGCCAGCGTGGATTCGGCCCCCTGATTCTCGTTGATCCGGTCCTTGTGCAGGCCGTCGTGACAGCCGCCGGTGCTCGCGTCGTAGAGTTCCAACCCCACGTCGTTGCGGCCCAAGAACCATTCGAAGGCGAGACGCGCTTCGGTCAACCAACGGGGATCGTCGGACGTCCGGTAGGCCTCGGCGCAGGCCGAGACCATCGCCCAGGCTTCAATCGGTTGCTGGTCGAAGTCGGCTCGCTGCTCGCCCCGCCTGTAGAACCCGTTACTGCCGATCGGCCGGAAATGGCCTTGCGGTGTCCGCTGCAACTCGCAGAGCCAACCGAGGGTCCGCAAGCCGATCTCGGTGGCCTCGGGGTTGCTGGTCCAATACCCGCTGAGGATCAGCGCGTGGGACAGCCGCGCGTTGTCGTAGCTGAGGGAGTCTTCGAACCACGGCCAGTCGTCGGTGGCGGTATCCCGATAGCGGTCGATCAACCGTCTGGTTAGGGTCTCGCGCACCTCGTTGACGAGCCGGTCGCCGCTGAGCCGGCGGAGATACTCGTGGATGCCGATGAGCGTCCCGGCCCAAGCGCGAGGCGACGTCAAATCACCGCTGCTGAGCAGGGCGATTTGGAACGGCTCCATGGCCCAGGACTGCAAAGCGCGTTGCTTCGAGCGCCCGATACAGGCTCCCAAGGCGCGAACCGCCCGGCCGAAACAGTCGTCCGAGCCCAACGCATCCTCTGCCAGCCAATGGCGGTCGAAACCGAGGAAGTTGCGGAATCGCCGCCGCTTGAAGTCGAAGGCCGCACTCAGTAGCGCGGCGTAGCGGCTTCCGACGCGCCGCGTCTCCGGCGTATCGAGTCCCATGTCTTCGAGATACATCGTAAAGAGCAAGGCCCTCGCATTGTCATCCGTGCAATACCCGTCCGCGTAGTTCGGCACCGTAAAACGCGCGTGTTGCAGCAGGCCGGTCGAGTCAGTCATCCGAAATAGGTGATCGAGCCGCCATTTCGGCAGTTCCCGGTGCCGTTCCTCCAACGTCTGAATCGCCAGCGGCTTGACCGGCACGTCGGCCCGGCTCCGCCGCGCGCGCTGGAAAGACTCCATGTACAAATGGCCCGTGTGGCTCCAGATCATCTCCCGCCCCTGCTTATACGCGTGCTGGCACATCGCCTTCCGTTTCGGTGGATCACCGAAGAGTTTGCACAGTTCCCGGACGATTGCGGCCGAATCGCGAAACGGTACGAGGACGCCGCGCCCGTCGGCCAACAGTTCCTCGGCGTGCCAGTAGGGAGTCGAAACCACGGCCTTTCCGCAGCCGAAGGCATAGGCGAGCGTACCCGACGTGATTTGCGCCGGTTCGAGGTAGGGAGTCAAGTAGACATCGGCGGCCGAGATGAATTCGATCAGTTCATGAAGCTCCACGAACCGGTTGTAGAAAACCACGTGCTTGCCGATACCAAGATCGCTCACGAGACGCTCCAGGCTCAACCGATAACTCTCTCCCTCCTCGCGGACCAGGTTGGGGTGGGTCGCCCCGAGCAACATGTAAACGACGTTGGGAAACTCGCGAATCACTTCCGGAAGCGCTCGCAGAGCATATTCGATCCCCTTGTTCGGCGAGAGCAGCCCAAACGTCAGCACGACGTGCTTGCCACCGACGCCGAACTGGTCTTTGCGGGTATCGGGGTCGAAAAACGGAGTATCGGGAATGCCGTGGGGGATGACGTCGATCTTCTGCTCGGGTACGCCGTACACGTCCATCAAGAAGGCGCGGCCCCGCTGAGACATCACGATAAGCCTGGACGACAGTTCGATTAGTTCGAGCATCAACCGGCGTTGGTCGGCGTTCGGATCGCGAAGAACGGTGTGCAGCGTGGTTACGGTGGGCATCCGCAAGTCGCGCAGCAGCGCCAGGATATGCCGGCCCGCCGGCCCGCCGAAAAGACCGTACTCGTGTTGCAGACAAACCACGTCGGCGTCGCTGAAGTTGATGAAATCGGCCGCGCGGCGATAGGAATCCAGGTCCTGCTGGGAAAACTCGAAGCGGACTTCCGGCGGATAATCGTAGCCGTCTTCGACATCGTTTACCGCTCCCACCGTACAGCCGATTGTCGGGTACTGGCCGGCCACCGCTCGGCACAGGTCCGAGGTAAAGGTGGCGATGCCGCATTTGCGCGGCGGGTAATCGCCGACGAAGGCGATTTTGCGTATTTCCGTAATGCGTAGCATCGAGATTCCTCTCCTTGTGTTTTGCGCGAGAGGGTACCATTATTGCCGCCCTCGGCGAAAACAGCAACCCCCCCCTGACCAGCTCACCGCTCGGCGCGTAGTGAAAGGGAATCTCGACCGTGGCCTATTCGACGGACTCGCCGGGCCCAAATTGAACGTGACTCTATCGAGTGTCCCGCAGAACACCCCAAGGGTCCTGCCTGCTTCGGAAATGCGCTACGTTGGATACAATACCGGTGGCAATCCGACGGGTTCGATGATCTCATGATTGAACATCGGGTCAAACCCAGGCACCCCGTCATGGAAAAAGTCCTCCGTGTAATACACCATCTCCGCCGCCGCGAACGGGGCGCCGGCGGCGAGGGAGAGGAAGACCAGGAGGAACAAGGTCAGACGCCGCGCGGCTGGCGGCGCTGCGTGTCGCGGCCTGGCCGCGGAAGTGAGTAAACGGTGGTGGGACATGTGAGTCTCCTTTTCAGAAAAGTAGCCGTTCACGGCTTCAGCCGTGTAGAAGCGATGGAGCTTGGCGGTTTTGCAG
>CAZFQG010000009.1:0-61728 GCA_964520785.1 uncultured Planctomycetaceae bacterium
CCCAAGGCGGCGAACGCCCAATGCTTGCTTAGAAGGTCGAGAGCACAGCCTCCAACGGCAAGGGCGAGGAAGACGACATAACGACTCGCGGGAACGGCGGTTTCGCGGCCGTCCGGTTCGTTATAGCTCATGCTCCTCGGCGCACCTTACGCAGAAGACGGTAAAAGGAATCGCGTTGAGACGGGCCTTCGGAATACGGGCACCACAATCGGCACATTCACCGTAGGTGCCCTCTTCGATCCGCTCGAGCGCCGATTCAATCTTCTCCAGCGTGCTCCCCCCGGATTCCATCAAACTCAGGGTGAACTCTTGTTCGTAATTATCGCTGCCGATATCCGCCATGTGGATTGGCATACTGGACAGGTCGCCGTTCGCGTCGCTACGACGCTGACGCAGGGCCGCATCCGCCAGTTGGCTCACGTCTCCTTGGAGACGCCGCCTCAGAGCGATTAATCGCTCCTTGTATACCTTCAAATCCGCCTGTTTCATGGTCGTCTCTCCTTTCGCGTCCGCCTCGACGAACAAAACGCTACACCCGCCGATGCGTCCCTAATACGACGGACGACAACGGCGGTTTCCGCCGAACGGCACGAATTCAGTACACAATGCCTACCTACCCTCGTTGCCTACCTACCCTCGTCGCCTACCTACCCTCCCCGGAGAACACCGCAAGCATTCCGTCGGATCGGGTCGGCGTCTTACATCCCGCGCGTCGCGCGGTTTGCAGACCATCTATTGTATCCATCCCGCACCCTTCCGTCAAACGCCGAGCGCGATTTACGGCCCAAAAAAAGACGAAAAAACACTTTACCTTTTATGTCAGGTCTTTCCAAATCGTTTCCGAAGGAGTATCCTAAAGGGGTGGGGGTTCGTGTGAACATCGTGACTATAGTAACATACCTTCGGGGCGCATAGGTGGTTTGAAGCATCTAACCCGATTCTAGGAAAAGTCGAATGAGAGCCTCACATGCCGTCCGGACAGGACTGATTTTCATGGTGACATGCGTGTTGGTTTCCCCCTGCGTGGCGCAGCTTGGACCAGCCGGACGCGGCCCCGCCGCCAGGCGACCCCAAGCAGTGGCGCCCCAGCCGGAGCGTTTTTCCGCCAGTGGAACCGTCGAAGGCGTCCTTCCCGGTAAGATCAAGCTCAAGAGCACGACCGATCAGATCTGGATCGTCAATGTGGGAAAAGGGACCGACGTGGTCGTTAAGGGAGAGGCGGCTTTGGAGGTCCTCGCCCGGGGAATGTGGATTCGTGCGACGATGGCCTTGGACCGGAAGGGAAAGATGAAAGACCCGCTTTCCGCGTTGACGGTAATCTCGCGGAAGGAAGACACCGTCGTCGGCGTATTCCCCGTCCAGCAGCCTGGAGGGTTTGATACTCTGGATCCCTCCTCCGCACCGGACCCCAACGCGACGACCGACTATGACGTCGTCGGAATGCTGACCGGACTGAAGAAGGGAAAGCATCTTCTGAAGACGCAGGCCGGCAACCAGGTGGTCGACATCGAATTCGAATTGGCCGAGGAGGCGGTCGTCACCCTGAACATCGACGATTACGGTATCGCGAAACCGGGTGACGACATTACCGTTTCGGGAATGATCCTCCAACAGGCTCAGGGAGATGTAAAACCGGGGGAAATCACCGGTATCGGAAACGCCCAGTCCGTGGTGATCGAACTGAAGGAAAAGGTCGTCCCGCCGCAACGGGGTCGACGGCCCCAAACCCCCAAGGCTCGCAAGACCGGCGACGAGGAGGATGGCGATTCGAAGAAGAAGGAGGCTCCGCCGGCGGGTCAGCCCAAATTCGAGAATGACGAGGACGAAAAACCCCGTGGGACCGAATCGAGGCGGAAGGAATCCGCCGGCGAAAAGGAAGAATAGACCGTTTGCGGTACAAGGCTCTGGGCGAATCCCCAATGCTCCAAGGAGTCGGAATTATCTGTTTCGTCGGCAGTTATCTGCTGGCTTTGATTCTGGAAATCACCAGACTTTTTTTTCGGAGCCGGGTACGTGGTCCGCTCCTATTCGGAAGCATCGCCGCCGGACTCCTCGCCCATACGCTATTCCTATACCATCACGCCGTTTACACGGTGGGACTCCCCCTTTCCAGCCAACGCGACTGGTATCTCGTCGCCGCCTGGGGGGTGGTCGTCTTCCATCTCATTCTCGCGTTCGAACGCCCCAAAATCCCGTTCGGACTGTTTCTCTTGCCGACGGCCCTCTCGTTCATCGCGATCGGCGTATTCCTCGCTTCTCCACGGCCCTTTCCACGTGAGCCGGCGTCCCGGTTCTGGGGAATCGTCCATGGCGGTTCGCTCCTGGGAGGGGTTCTGGCGGTGGTCGCGGGTTTTCTCGCCGGCGCGCTTTATCTCTGGCAGGCGCGGCGGTTGAAGTCGGGACGACCCCCTTCCAGTCGACTGCAACTCCCGAGTTTGGAATGGCTCGAGCGATCCGCCGGAAAATCGCTCTTCTTTGCGATGGTCCTTGTCGGAATCGGCGTCCTTTCGGGCGGCGTCCTCGGCCGGATCCACGCGGATGCACCCCTCTCCCTCTACGATCCGTTCGTCGGCGGAACGCTCGTTCTGTTCGGGTGGTTGATCGCGGCGAACCTCGGATTGGCCTTTTCCCGAGGGGTTCCCGGCGGTCGCCGCGCTGCACTGGTGACGGTCGCGAGTTTTCTCGTCCTCATCGCCGTTCTGGCGGTGGGGCTCTTCGGCCAAACCCGGCATGGAGGCATCTCGGGGGAAGCGGGAAGCGGGAACCGGACGGAGACACGCTAATGTTCCACTCCGTCGGTTGCTCGCACCGTGACGCGCCCCTTCCCCTGCGCGAACGTCTGGCCTTCGGCTCCCCGCGCCGCGCCGAGGCGCTCGACGCGTTTCGCGAAACCTACCCCCAGAGCGAAATCGTCATCCTTTCGACGTGCAATCGGGTGGAGATCTATGTCGCCGGGGAATGTCCCCGGCGGACGCGCAAGGAAGAGATCGTCGCCTTCTTGTCGCGTTTCCACCGGATTCCGGTCGAGGAGATCGCGCCGGTCCTCGTGGAACGCGGCGACGCGGAGGCGGCGCGTCACCTTTTCGAGGTGGCCTCAAGCCTGGATAGCATGGTCGTGGGGGAGTCTCAAATCCTCGGCCAGGTAAAAGACGCCTACGAAGCGGCCAACGAGCGGGGGACGACCGGCCCGGTCACCCACGCCGCTTTTCAGACGGCGGTCATGGTGGCGCGCCGCGTCGCCGCCGAGACCGAAATCCACCGCCACCGGGTCAGCATCCCGAGCGTCGCCGTCGCCGACTTCGCGGCGCGGATTTTCGAACGTTTCGACGATAAGAGGGTGGTCGTTCTCGGAGCGGGGGAAATGGCCGAGGAAACCCTCGCCTACCTCCGCGAGGCCGGGGTGCGCCGCATCGTCGTCGTCAATCGCGGCCGCGACCGCGCCGAGCGCCTCGCGGCTTCCTGCGGTGGCGAGGTTGTCGCCTGGGAAGACCGGCTCCAGGCCGTCGCCGAGGCGGACCTCGTCGTCTCCGCCGTCGGGGCCGACGAATTCATCGTGACCGCCGAGCAATTCGAAAAGGCGGCCGCGGCGCGAACCCGGTGGCCGCTGTTCGTGCTGGATCTGGCGGTTCCGCGGAATTTCGATCCCGAGGCCGGCCGCCGCGAGGGCGTCTATCTCTACTCCGTCGACGATCTGAAGACCGCCTGCGAGGCCAACCGCCGCCGCCGGGACAAGTGGCTGCCGGCCGCCGCGAAAATCGTCGACGCCGAGACGACCCGGTTCATGGCCGGAATCCGCCAGCGGTTCACCGGTCCGCTCATCCGCCGGCTCCGCCAGGAGTGGACCGGCCCGAAGGAGGAAGAACTCCAACGGTTGCTCAATAAGCTACCCAACCTCGACGAACGCGAACGCGAAGAAATTGCCCGCTCCTTCGACCGCCTGGTGAACAAGCTCTTGCACCCTCCCCTGGAATCGCTCCGCCTGGAATCCGAGAACGGCGTCCCCCACTCCCTGATGGAGGCCCTCGCGAAGCTGTTTCGTCTGACCGAATGAAGAGGACATGGAACGAACGCGTGCGCCCGATTGGCGGTCGTCGGCGATTACGTCCGCCGCTTCTCCAGGATCGCCTGGATCACGTCCCGGCGCGTGATATCTCCCACGAGCCGCCGGTCCGAAACCACCGGAAGACGATGAAACTTATGGTGGGAGAACAAGTCGGCCGCTTGCAAGATATCCGCATCGGGAGAAATCGACACGACGTCGGTGGACATCAAGTCCTCCACCAAAGCGGTGGGTGACTCATAATACTTCTCGTTCATGAATGCGTCCAAGCAATCCCTTTCCGCCAAGACCCCGACGACCTCCCCCTGGTCGTTCACGACGAATCCGGCGGAAACGGCGTGTTTGAGAAGAGTATCCACCGCCTCATGCACGTGCATGCTCGGCCTGAGCGTGATCGGAACTTTCTTCATCCGCATCTTGACGGTGGTCAGTGATGGCACGTTTTTCCTCCATGGAATAGGAACTGAACTTCACGAATCGCATCCTCGGAGGCGCCGATAGGCCCCAACCCGGCGGAGGAGGCCTCTTCCATCCTCCGCCACCGGCAATGGCGTCAACGAATGCGTCCACGAATTAGTTTCCCTCTTTCAACGGCCGGAATCAAGTCCCGCCCAAGAGAATCCGCCGCGAAACCCGCCGTTTCGGACGTTCCGCTCCGCCTCAACCCGCCCAGTTTCACCTTGAATACTCCACATGAGGGATTGTGACGCCGCCGCCGACCCCTGTATAATCGCCCCCATGGAATTCCGGAAATTCGCCGCAAACCCCGTGCAACCCCACGCTTGAACCGCCTGTAACGGCCGCAAGATGAATCCTCCAAAGATGAGCCCGAAAGAACGCGTCCTCACCGCGATGCGACACGAACCGCCCGACCGGGTGCCGCATTTCTACCGGGATACCCCGGAGGTCGAACGGCGTCTGCTTCGCGTTTTGGAATTGCCGGACCGAGAGGCGCTGCTGCGGCGGTTCGAGGTCGACTTTCGATGGATCGCGCCGGAATACGTCGGGCCGGAGTTGCACATTGACGAGACCCACCGGTGGAATATCTGGGGCGTCGAGTTCGAATACATCCCGCTGGACGTCGGAGGGCATTGGCAGACGCGGGCGTTTCCCCTGGAAGGAACGACTGACCCCAAGGCGCTGGACGATTATCCATGGCCGCGACTGGGGTGGTTCGATTTCGCGTCGCTGGCCGACCAAGCCGCGAGGTATGCCGACTACGCGACGATGACCGCGCCGGGACCCGCGTCGCCGGGAATTCTGGCGGTCGTCCAGGACCTGGTCGGACTGGAGCGGGGACTTACCGATCCAATCGTGAACAGGCCGTTCTTCGAGGCGCTGATCGAGAGAATCCTCGAATTCCAACTCCCGTTCGTGGAATGGATGATTGCCTCGGCGGGGGGGCTCGACTTCTTCCGCATGGGAGACGATTTCGGCACTCAACGGGGATTGCTGCTCAGCCCGGCCCAGTGGCGCGAGACGTTCGGCCCGGCGCTCAAAGCGGTCGCCGACGCGGCCAAAGCCGCTGGGGCGACGTATTACTATCACCACAGTTGCGGTGGTATCCGGCCGCTCATCGGCGACCTGATCGACATCGGCGTGGACGTCCTCGACCCGATCCAGGTCCGCGCCGAAGGAATGGAACCGGCGTCACTGAAGCGAGATTTCGGCGACCGGTTGTGTTTCTCAGGCGGCGTGGACGGAACAGCAGATCCTGCCCCATGGAACGCCGGAGGAGGTCAGGGCCGAGACGCTCCGCCTTTGCGAAATCTTGGGCGCCGACGGCGGGTATTTCCTGGGGCCGACGCACAATTTCCAGGAGGATATCCCGACGGAGAATATTGTGGCCGTGTATGAGGCGCAGGGGGGAGGTTGAAACGGGGGAATTGGTCCGAACCGGTGAAAGTCGCCGGTGCCGAATGGTCGGGCCGAGACCACGTGGGACGCGTAGTATTCACGCGAAAGGAAAAGCTGTTTCGGCGGGATGAGACCGGTGTCGACCGGGAACTCGCCGACTTCAATGGGCTTCGTCCGGATCCCCGGCCCGCTCCGAAGTGGGCGAGGAAGCCGCTGGCGAGGTCCGGATAGACACGGGACAAGCTGAAATGTATGATGTGTATATGGCTCGCGATCGAGCCTATTGGCCTATTGCCTATTGTATGTCAAGCTGGTGATGTGACACGCGACTGTGGGAGACGAAATAATGTCGGTCGGATTAGACGCAATGCTCGTATGTACCCCGGGAACCTGCGGGGGGCGTATGCGGATTGACGGAACCCGTATTACCGTTCATCGCATCGCGACCCTGTATAAACAGGGATTAGGCGCGGAAGAGATCGCGGGGACCTACCCTCATCTTTCGCTGGGGCAGGTGTACACCGCATTG
Organism: uncultured Planctomycetaceae bacterium; assembly: GCA_964520785.1. Taxonomy (GTDB): domain Bacteria; phylum Planctomycetota; class Planctomycetia; order Pirellulales; family Thermoguttaceae; genus CAZFQG01. The sequence goes on from CAZFQG010000009.1 coordinate 6,447, forward strand.
GCCTACTATCATGCTAACCAGGAGCAGATTGACCTGGAGTTGGCTGCCCAGGATAAAGAGTATGATCGGCTGAAGCAGCAGAACTCCACGTCTGGAACTTGAAAGTGAGCGACTTACGGCCGTATGTCGACGAGGACGCTGGCGAAATCGCTGTGATACGAGGGCTTCGGGCTCGTGGTTTGGATATTCTGACTGCGGTAGAGGCAGGGCAACTCGGGAAGAGCGACGACGAGCAACTGGTCTTCGCTGTCCAGGAGCAACGAACGCTCTATAGTCTCAACGTAGGAGACTTCGCTCGTTTGCATGCCAAATATCTCGCAACGGGCAGTACCCACTACGTCATCGTTGTCATTCCCGACCAACGCTACTCAATCGGCGAGAAGATTCGGAAGCTGGCAGCGCTGATGGTCAGTGTCAGTTCCGAAGAAATGATCAACCGAACGGAATACTTGTAGCGGCGAGCCAGCACGCAGCGCCCGCGAATCGTCACGAATCCCCAACGGCTGATGCTCAGCCCAGTCACCGGACCGACTTCCATCCTGCCCCACCTGCCATGCCCGACCCTTCCCTCTCCACCCCCTCTCCCCTCATTCGTCGTGCCTACGACATGGACTTCTGGCGCGACTCCGCCGACGTCTTCACGGAGAAGCTCAGCGGACATCTCCGCCGCGCGATGGAGCGTGAGGGGCCCGTTCTGCCGTGGCGTCATCCGTCGGAGAACGTCGAAGCGGCGGCGGCCGAGTTGGACGGGGCGTCGGACGATCCGGAACGATTCAGTGCGTTGCTCGATCAGATGCTTTCGCAGACGCACAACCTGCACCACCCCGGTTACATCGGGCATCAGGTTCCCCCGCCGGTCCCGCTGGCGGGACTGTTTGACGCGGTGGGGGCGGTAACGAATCAGCCGATGGCCGTTTATGAGATGGGGCCGTGGGCGACCGCGGTGGAGCAGGCGATGGTGCGACGGTTGGGGGAAATGCTGGGGCTGCCGGAAGGGTTCTCGGGAATCGCCACGCAGGGCGGATCGCTGGCGAACTTGACGGCCCTGCTGACCGCGCGGAACGTGTCACTGGCGGAGGTCTGGGAACGGGGAATCGCACGCGCCGGGTCCGGATCGGACGCCGCGGTCCTGGTCGTTCAGTCGGACGCCCACTACAGTGTCAGTCGCTCGGCTGGGATCCTGGGAATCGGAACGGAGAACATCGTGAAGGTTCCGCTGGACGACCGGCGGCGGATGCGGCCGGAGGCGTTGGAGACGGAGTTGGTACGGTTGAAATCACGCCGGCGGCGGGTCATGGCGGTGGTCGCGTGCGCCGGTGGGACTCTGACCGGAGCGTTCGACCCGCTCGAGCCGATCGGCGAAATCTGCCGGCGCCACGGCGTCTGGCTGCACGTCGACGCGGCCCACGGCGGTTCCGCCGCGATGAGCGAGAAGCACCGCCACTTGCTTCGCGGTATCGACCGGGCCGACAGCGTCGTCTGGGACGCCCACAAGATGCTCTACGTTTCGGCACTCTGCGCGTTCGTCTTCTATCGCCGGGGGAACCATCAGTACGCGACGTTCCAGCAAGACGCCTCCTACCTCTTCGATCCGACCGCCCCGTATCTGGCCGAATACGACGTCGGTCTCAAGACGGTCGAATGCACCAAACGGGCGGCCGTCTACGGTCTTTGGGGTGTCTGGTCGCTGTTCGGAAAGCGGCTCTTCGAGGAACTCATCGATCGGACCTACGCCCTGGGACGGGCGTTCCATGAGACGTTGATCGCGGCGGACGATTTCGCGCCGCTGAACGAACCGGAGTGCAACATCCTCGTCTTCCGCCACGTTCCGAGGCAGCTTCGCGATACGAGCGACGAGCGGCTCGGCCGGTTCCAGCTCGAACTTCGCCGCCGGCTCGTCGAGTCGGGACGGTTCTATATCGTGTCGACGACCATCGACGGCGTCGGAGCGCTCCGTGCGGTCATCATGAACCCGCTGATAACCCCCGATGATCTGACCCGGCTTATCGACGCCCTCCGACAAACGGGAACGGAAATCCTGTCCCGCTGGTAGCGTGCCCGGCAAGGGCATCCATGGAAGAAACTCGCGAGGGTTTCCTCATCCATCGTCGGCGGACTTGCCGCGGGAATTCGCTCCGTCCCGGCCCGAGAGAACCACGAACGCCATCACCGCTCGTCGCAAGATTTCGCGTCACTCTTCGGAACCGGCCCGCGGCACGTTCGAGGAGCGACCCGGGCGCGTGTGAGGGCCGTCCGCGCGCAGATGCTTTCCGCGCCCGAGCGTTTCCAACGGGGTTTTCGGTTCCGGAGGGAGCGGATGGGCGGCGTCGAAGTCGGCCTTCACCTTCCTCTTTCGGGCTCCAAACCCCAGAAAACGCAGCGGCGGCCAAAGAAGCGGGCCGTTTTCCCTCAGGTAGTTCCAGCGGAAGTAGTACTGCCGGAAGCACTTCTCCAGCAGCGCCGCCACGCGCTCCGCCGAGAGGTGGTCGTATTTCAACAGGGGCGTGTAGACGGTGTACCGCGAGTAGTCGAAATCCACGATTCGTTCCTTGATCCGCTCGAAGAATTCCGTGCCGGGGTACGGGGTAACGACGTTGAAGTTGGCGTAGGTCGGCCCTAAGTCTTTCGCGTAGCGGAGGACGGAGTGGATCGATTCCTCGGTGTCTTCGGGAAATCCGATCATGAACCCCGCCACGGTTCGGATTCCCAGTTCGCGGCACCGCGAGACGAACTCGTACTGCCGGTCCTCGCGGATCGGCGCCCTTCGGTATTTGCGTTGCATCCGCTCGTCCGGGGTTTCGATGCCGACCGTCACGCTCGTCAGCCCGACCGATTTCAGCGCCCTGAGGACTTCCGGAGGAAGCAGTTCGATGCGGCTTTCGATGGAGAACTGAATCCGCCGGGGAAGCCGCGCGAGTTGTTCGATCAACCGGTACAGCCGCTTTTTGTCGGCGCCGAAGAGCGGGTCGCGGAACTTGAACGATCGGAAGCCCCATCGGTCCATGTCGTGCCGGATTTCGTCCGTCACGGCCGCCGGATCGCGGAAGCGGGTTTGGTTCTCGAACAAGATATAGGGGCAGTAGTTGCACTTCATCGAGCATCCGCGGCTCTGTTGGATCAGCGCCGTCGGAAACCGGGTGAAGTCGTATCCGATGCGGAACGTTTTCAGCCGGAAGGGGGACCAGTCGGGAAAAGGGATCGCGTCGAGATTCTCCATCGCTCCCAATTGGACGGTCGCGTCCTCGTTTTCGAGAATCCGGTCCATCGTCCAGAGAATCTGCTCCGCCTCGCCGCGGATGACCGTCACGCCGAGCCCTTCAAACGCCTCCGGCATGACGGAAGCGACGGTGCCGACGACCCAAATCCGCGCGGATGGATTCGCCCCCCTCAATCTCCGAATAACCTCGATCTCTCTTGCCAGACTGATAAGGACCGGATTGAAAACGACCAGATCGCCCCCCTCGGGTACCCGCTCTTCCACATACTCGACCGTGTGCCCCAACTTGACGAATACGGCGGCCAGATGCCCGAATAATAACGACGTCGGACGCCGGTCGCGGAGATAGAAGCGCCGGATGATCTTCGCGCGCAGCGATTTGCCACCGGGGAACTGTCCGATGCCCATTCCTCCGGCGAAGTCCTTGGACACGTCGTTTCTTCGCGTATCCCAAAGAATGATTCGCATGTCGCTTTCCCTCGTGGGTTCTCCGTGGATCAACCGGCTCGGGCACGCGCCGCGGGATTCGTGGACGAAGCGTTTCCATGAACGCGAATGGGCACGGGTTCAACTTCGCGGTCTCGTTTCGCCTTGTCCCGGGTTCGAATCAGCGACAAGACCTTTCCGTCGCGCGAGACTCGGTATAGGATCCCCCGCCAGACGATCGTTCCGCCGAAAACGGATAAGACGAGACCGATCCAGTTGAAAAACGCCGTCAACGGTTCGGTCGTGACGTCGAACCAGGCCGGTCCGCGCAGTCGCGGCCAGTGCTCCGGAAAATACGCCTTCGCGGCGGAATGGCGTAGCAACCCGCGGCAGACATTGATGGCCTGGATCAGCAACAGCGCCCCCACTGGAAGCCATGCGACCCTCCCCCGGGCACCCGCGTGGAGAATCCACCCGAGCGTGACGAGAAAATGGACGCAGAAGAGGGTGACGCACCCCAAACCCAGTTTCCAGTAAAGGGGGGAGTAGGTCCGCGCGATGAAATACTGTCTCCGGATGAATTCGAAAAACCCGAGGAGGCTGCCGTCAACCGGGGAAGCGACCATGCAGTTCGGTTCGTATTCGACGCCTATTCCCTGTTCGTGAATGGCGAACGTGGCGACCAGGTCGTCGCTCAACGTCCGCTCCCATCGGCGCCGGATTTCGGTCTTCTCGAAGAGTTCGCGGCGAATCCCCCACGACCCGCCCCACACCGGGTAGCGGTGCCAGGTTCCCAGCAACAGGCCCGCGCGCGCGTTGATCGCGGAGAGGATGTAGTTCGACGGCGACGGCTTTCGCGGAATGAACCAACGGTAGCCGGTGACGGCCCCCGTCTTACCGGTTTCCAGCCTCGACACGAGACATCGCAGCCACTCGCGGCGCGGTTGCGCGTCGGAATCGACGAACACGAGGTGATCGACCGTCGGCGGGATGTCCTCGGTCGCCACGCGAAGGTTGTGGACCTTCTGGCCGCAGTCCACCGCCTTTCCGGCGACGACCAAGTGGGAACGGATTTCGAAATGCTCGCGCCGAACTTCTTCGATGATCGCCAAGGCCGGATCGGCCAGGTCCTCGACGATGAAGACTACCTCGTAGTTTTCGTAGTCCTGCTGAAGCAACCGGCCCAGGTTCGTCCTCAAGTCGAGATCGTGCCCCTTGCAGGGAACGAAGACCCAAGCGCGTCCGGACGCCCCGGCCTTCACGTATCCGCGCAGCCGGCTCCGCGCGAAGCGCCGATGCTCCCAGCTCTGGAGGAGCAGCAGACACACCTGGATTACGACAAATCCGGTGAAGCCGCAATAGATTAGCAGCCAATAAAAACTCATCAGGAAGTCGGCACTGTTCCTATCTGGGAGCCTTGTTTGCGGTGGACGCAACGGCGAAGAATAGCCCAAAAAGGGCCGTTGAATCAAGAGCAGTTTTCCCAATGGGCAGCTTGGATTAACTCGCCAGAGGGGGGTTCTAAGCCACGTTTGCCCTGACGAAACTCTGGCTATGCGAGCGCCATGCCCCCTGGGGCCGCATTGAGCGCGGTTGAAATGGTCCGGGGTGGGCTTTTTCGACAGCCGGTTAAGAGGGCAATCGTCCCCGGTATGCCCAAAGGCCCAAGGCCGGATTTCGGATGAAAAAGAACCGCTCCCCGTCTTCGGTCGTGTTCCACCCGTCTCTTAAACGGTCGACCGGATAGCGCCGGAGCATCCTCGCGAGATCTCCCCACGTGTAATGGACGCTCTCGATCTCTTCACGGGTGAGCCCGGCGGGACCGGGGCAATAGGTGATGGTAAATCGTCCCTCGGACGAGCCGTGGATCAGGTGGGCGGCGGCGGAGAGGTTCGTCGGCAGGTCGTCGGTCTCTCGGACGGCTTTCATGACGGCCGGTGTTCCACGGTAACCGTATTCGCGGATCAAACGGTCGATTTCGGCGTCCTCGCCGAAAGTTTCGACCGCGGGCGCGAGAACGACCAGTTCGCCACCGTCGGCGATCGCCATCCGCGTCCGATAGACGGCCTTGTTTCCCAACCAAGTGCTGTGAAACTCTTCGGGGTCGAGATAGACGACGATCTTTCGGGGTTCTTCCTCGAGCACGGTGAAGTTCACTTCCACGGAGAGTTCGGCCGCCTTCTCGAAACACGCGTCGTCATCCCCGATGAACAAGCCCCGGACGGCAAGCGATCCGTCCTGTCGCGGTCCGATGACGGTCAAAAGGTAGAGAACCGGCAATTCGCGACAGAAGTGCTCCGCGGCATAGTTGAGAATCCGCCGGAGTGGCGTATCGGCGCGGCCCATCATGCGTTCCATCCCGAAGGCCGCCCCGATGAAATGGCTTTCGTTGATTCCGGAAGCCCCGCCGGTTCCGACGAAGAGGTTTTTGTTGTAATTGGCCATGCCGATGACCTCGTGGGGAACGACTTGACCGATCGATAGAATCAAATCGTGCCGGCCCCGGCAGACAAGCCGGTTGAGTTGTGCCGGCCATGGTTTCCGGTAGATTCCTTCGGTTACTTCGCTGACGAAGTCGGCCGGCACCTCGCCGAGAGTAACCACGTCGTGCCGCCAGTCGTGCTCTCGGACGAGTGATTTCGGGAGAGTGGGAAACATGCGCTCAAGCTGTTCCGGGGTCATGGGGACGTGCGTTCCCAGCGCGGGCATCACGTCGCGCAGCGCATCGCCGAAATACTCATGCGCGATGCAGCAGAGCAGACCGGCCCTGCTGTTGAAACGGGTGAAATCGGGTGGAAGAGCCAAGACCTTGGACCGTGGTCCCAAGCGCTCAAACACCGCGAACAACGCATCGCGAAGCGCCTCGTCGGAAAGATCGGTATCCGGAGAACCCTCGGAGAAATACAGCGTCATCGTTCAAGCCTTCGGGAGTCGTCCCTTAACAAGTATGGAATCATAAGTTCTTCGATGCCAATAAGTTAGGGCCGGCGAATCAGTAGGATTCCCCGGCCCTTTCTCGTTGTAGTCAAAAGAGGCTGCGTTTCTAACAGGTTTTGCAGCTCTTCTTGGCCGCCTTCTTCTTGGCGACCTTCTTCTTCGCCACCTTCTTGGTTGGTGCCGTCGCGGCGACTGCCTTCTTGGCGACCTTCTTCTTGGCGACCTTCTTCGTAGCGGCCTTCTTCGTAGCCTTCTTCGCGACCTTCTTGACGGGCGCCTTCTTTGCTACCTTCTTCTTGGCCACTTTCTTCGTAGCCTTCTTGGCTACAGCCTTTTTCTTGGGCACGGTATCTCCTCCGTCCAAGAGTTCCGTGAGTCCGTTCAAAGTGTGCCTTGGATCATTCACGCGCGTGAAAAAAACAAAGACAACGAACTCGACTCACACTTACCTGAACAAACTACTTCGTATTGTTTTAGTTTTTTTTCAAAACTTTGCAAGATGATATCGGCCGTTTTGTTGAAAGAATTGGGAAATTTTTTCCCTTTCGGTCCAGTGATGACGTCAAACGAACCGGCACGCGCCCTTTCACATGCATCGCTCTTGCCGATCCGTTGATGAAAAGAAAACGAATGCACCCTTTCTCGATCGTGCTTCTTCACGGCGAACCGCGGTCAAGGCGGATTTGAAAACGGCGCGCCGTCGCGTCGGCATGGTGCGCGAAACGTAAGGAGGTCTTCCGCGTTTTCAGACCACTTACCGCGCCGAACATAGCCCCTTTTTACCCTATTTTCCTCGGCTGAAACAAGAAGATACCCCCGTTGCGCTAGCGACGGCGAAAGCTTTCGTACGCTCCCAGTGCCGCGTAACTGGAGTAACAAAGGTAGCCGAACATCAAGCACATCAGAAAACTCTCGAAAAGCATCAAAGCCAGAACGGCAATGCCTCCGGCGGTCACCATCGACAGAAGAAGCGAGTTTCGGATTCCTTCGCGCGGACCGAAATACTGAAATACCTCGCGCACAATCTGGCCTCCATCGAGTGGATAGACCGGAAGAAGATTCATGATGCCCCAGAGAACGCATACCTGCAAAAGAAAACTGCCGAAATACGCTCCCAGCGTCGCTTCCTTCCAAACGATTCTCGGCCCGAAGAGCGACCATCCTCTCAACTCGTTGCCGACGGCCACGGCAAGCAGGACGACGACTCCGGCAACCAGGAAACCGGCCAGCGGACCGGCGAACGAGATGAAAATTTGTGCAAACGTACTCGATCCGCGCCCTCCGTAAGCACTCGCCGAACGCGAAGAAGTCAATCCGCCCAGCCCATAAAGCGTAATCCAAGGACTCAAACCGTAATAGCGCATCGCCAGCGCGTGGCCGAATTCGTGCAGTAGAATTCCGAGAAACATGGCCGTCATCCAGGCCAACAAGATTTGACCCGTTTCGGATCGAAGCCCCAGAACGACCGCGGTGACCCAGAAAAACGGGTGGATTCGCACGGGAAATCCGAAGAGGACGAAGCGGATGTCATACGGAGTTGGAGGAGGTTCGCCTAGAAGCATCGCCGCGCCGCCGTTTCGTGTCCATGGAGCGCCGCGAGCGATACATGCCCCTCGTCAAGAAGATGCTCGTTATTCGCTCCGGCGGCGGCCAGAATCGCCTCGGCCGCGTGCTTCGCGGCGCCTTCATGCGCTACCGCGGTCTTGAGCGACCGCAGTTGGTCGACGCGCTTCGCGTATGCCCCGGGGTCCGTTAGCCATTCGATCGTGTGCGCCGCGATTTGGCCGGACTTGTCCTCGCATGTGAGGTATTCGGGGAAGAGAACCTCCTCGGCGTCCGGTTGCGACGGATCGAAAGGGGTCAAATCCCCGGGAAAAAGCTCATTCGTCGACAGTAAGTTCACCAGCGTGATGTATTTCACGCGGCGGAACCACTTCTGAACCCGGTACGCAAGACGGCTGACCGAATACAGAATCACCGTCGGCTTCGTGTAGTAGAGCAGCTCGAGAGAAACCGAACCCGAACACGCCATGCAACAGTGGGCCGCCTGCATCAGCTCCGGCGTTCGACCGACGTAGACGTCGATCGGCAGACCCATCGCCGCGATCCGCGTCCGCGCGCGTTGGGCATGTTCCTCCTTGAACGCGGCGACGGCGAAACGGACTTCCGGAACCGCCTTCAGAACCTGCTCCGCCGCCTTCAAGAACCACGGAAGGTTATGCTTGACTTCCTGATTACGCGAGCCCGGTAAGATAACGACCATGGGCCGCCCATCGGCGCGGAGTCCTTCGATGAACGCGCGATCCGTCCGGTCGCGCGCCGTCTCATCGAAAAACGGATGACCGATGAAGACGGCGTTACACCCGTTCTCCCGAAACCAATCGACTTCGAACGGCAAACTGCACAAAATTTGGTCAACCAGGCGCCGCATTTTCTTCACGCGCCAACTTGCCCACGCCCAGATTTGCGGCGGGCAGTAGTACAAAACCGGAATCCCATGCCGCTTCGCCGCACCCGCGATCCACCAGTTAAAACCGGGATAGTCGATCAACACGACGGCGTCCGGTTTTTCCTTTTCAAAACAGCGCTCGGCTTTCTTGACGAGGTCGCGGAACTTGAAAAAGTTGAGAAGCGCCCGCCCGAACCACATTACGGCAAGCGCCGTTAGGTCTTCGTGCAACTCGCAGCCCGCGTTCTTCATGTTCGGACCGCCGTAGCCCACGGTTTCTACTTCGGGACGTGCCTCCTTCAAGCGTCGGATCAGGTTCGCGCCGTGGATATCACCGCTCGGCTCGCCCGCGGAGAAGAATAGTTTGATTGGTTTTTTCGATTTTTCAGCCATCGGTATTGAGACGCATCCGCTCAGGCGATCTTATCGCATTCTCCTTTATCGGAGGTTGCTTCCGCGCCGAACGGGCGCGAAGCGGGGCTCATCAGCCAAAAATGTACTTGGCTCGATGGTTCGACGCAAGAGGAATCCGTTCGTGGGTCTTCGTGTCATGTCCCGTTTCATCGATTCAAGACGCATAATTCTTCTGGAAAACATCACGAAACGTCAGTCGGCCTCCGGTCCGCCGAGCAATCCCGCATGGAAGAAAACCGGTTCATACCCATGTTCGGTGGCCCAGCGGATGGCTGCTTCGCAGCGGGCCGCGTGATCCGGTACATGCGCCTGGTAAAACGGCCAGAAATACTGCTCGTGCGTTAAGAGATTGACGGTCTCGCGACGATTCGGCTCTTCGGCCAAGGGGTCGAGCGCGGGAGCCACCTTTTCCACCGGTGTACCGTTGCAGACGATCGCGTCGCGGGTGAAGATGATTCCCGATTCGAAATCCATCCACAGATCGTTCTTCAAAACATACTCCGATCGGCTCGCATCCAAGTTGTAGTTAATGTCAAAACGGCCGTCAACCGGCTGAAAATACCCGCTGAGGACGCGAACCCCTTTTTTTCCAAGCGCCTTGAGCGCTTTCGGCGTCGCCATGGCCCAGTGGAGGTTCGTCGGCGGGGCAAAGCTCGCCTCTCCGGCAAAACGGAGAATTTGTTCCCCCACTTTGTCGTAGTCGGCGATCAATATCTCGGCGGGCGTCTCCTGATACGGCCGCACCGGGCTGTCGGCATAAGCATGAAAGGCCAGTTTCAGCCAGTCCGCGTTGTCGTTCCACTCGCTCCGATAGCGATCGGGGAATTCCACTAGCGTAAACCCATCGTCCGCCTCGTAATAAATGTTGGCGGAAAAACGCGTCCCATATTTCCGGTGCAAGTCGCGGAGAATACGCAGGTAGAAACAATCGAACAGCGATTTGTACCCTTGCCGGACAATATCGCGAAGGAAGAAGATGTTATCATCCAACGCGAAATGATACCGCGGCCGGGAGAATTTGTCCCAGACGACGCGAGCGACCGTCTTTTCACACCCCTCCGCTTCGGCGACGATTTCGGTCACCTTGCGCTGGAGGAGGACCTCGGCGATGAACCGGGAACCTTCGCGGCGCGCGGGCTGTTGGCTGACCGTCACCGCCTTGGAAGGGGGCGCCGTTCCCGAGACGCGGATCGCCAAACCGTCAGAACTCAATCGTCCTTGCCGATTGTTCAAGATCGCCCCGTCGAAGGGCTCGTCGATCTTCAATTCAAAGGGTGAAGCCGCGGAGAGGATGCCCGGTTCCGTGGCGGCGGTCGCGCCGGCGGTCGGCGGCCGGAGAAAACCGCGCCGGCCGCACGCAGTAGTCTCCTCCGTGCCGAAAGGTACTTCAGCCATGAACCTGGTTCCTCCGGATTGTTTCCAGTGTCGGACCTTTAGTCTAAAGGATGGAACGCCACGGTCAAGGTGGAGAATCGCGCCAGCGCACAGAGAGGAGAACGCGAGGTTTTTTGCGGCAATCCGCCGAAACGGAATTGACAAGAAGATGATTCGAGATTCTCATTGAGAATCAGTCACCGGTTGATCGCAAGCGGGTTGCGTTTAACGCGAAGACGATTATTCGAACGTACCGAGTCTCACGAAAGAAATCCTCCCGCTGTGCAGAAGAGTGAACATGCGAATTCCAAGACACTGGCGCTTCGCGGAACGTGCCGCGACGGGGCGCGACGGAATCGAACGGCAATTGAAGATATGGGGCTGGTCGTTTGACGGGATCGAGGCCGCCAGTCGTGCCGCCGCCGAACGGCTCGAACGAGTGGTTGGCCGGCTTGTTCGCGGGGAATCGCTCGGGCAATACGAATATCTCGACGTTCCCCTGCGGGAAGAGGTGCTCGATGTCTTTCGCGCCTCCGGGGAGGAGTCCGCGGTCATCACCAGAAACCGCTATGGGGCAAAGGTGCTTAATACGGCCGACGTCTTGTTCGCCGACATCGACTTCGTCCCGCCGAAGCCGGCTGGTTTCTTCGATGCGATCGGCCTCCTCTTTTCAGCGAGGAAACGGCAAGAGAGGGCGGAAGAATCGCGACAGGCGACGCTGCGTCGGGTCGGAGAGTGGGCCGTACGAAACCCGGGCCGCGTCTTCCGCCTCTACCGGACGCACGCCGGCGTGCGATTACTCTTCACGGACCGCCGGTACGATCCCAATTCCGACGAAACGGCGGCGCTACTCGGCGAGTTGGGAAGCGATCCGCTTTATATCCGGCTGACCCGGAAACAGGAGTGCTTCCGTGCCAGGCTTTCGCCGAAACCGTGGCGTTGCGGCTGCGCGAGGCCGCCCCATTCCTTTCCGCGAGAGGGCAACTCCGCGGAAGCGGACCACGCGCGATGGCTCGGCGAATACGAATCGCGGATCTCCGGATTCTCGGTCTGTTCGTTGCTGGATACACCGGCGCCGCCGGAGCACGATGAACGGATCGAGCAGGTGATCGCCCTTCACGACGCGGAGACGGGAGTGGGAACGAATCTGCCGCTGGCGTAGTCGCCCCATGCTTCTTCAATCGGGCCTTCTCCGATTGGTCCCGCCCGGCCCGATACGCCGGATCGTCTATGCCAGGAAGAACAACCCCGTGCCGATTACGAGCCCGCAGCAGACGAGTAGGCCGATGCCGAGCTTGCGAGTCCTCCGCCGAAAACAGAGAAGGGCACCGGCGAGCAACAGCAGGGCCGGGACGAGGATGACGACCCAGACAACGGGTCTGCCTTGGGCCGCGGTGGCGCCGGTGGCGGCCTCTTGGGCCACCGCGTGCAGTCCGACCAACTCGTGCGCCTGATCGAGCGTTTCGCGATACTGAGAGTCTTGAAACGCGCGCGGAATGAGGATTCCCATCAACACGCACAGCGCAATGGCGCCGAGAATCAGACGGCCTCGCATCTTTCCCTCGGTCGCCACGTCGAGCCTCAGTATCCCATAGACGAAGGTGATCAACGACAGGAGGCCGCCGAAGCCCAGCCCCGCCACCAGAAGCCGGTCTCGGATTTCAATTCCCCTCCAACTCTCTTTGAGCAACTCGTTCGTCCGGTTGTCGAACTTGACGAGCGCAAAGAGCTGGACCATCGGTCCGACGGAGGTCTGAATCCGCTGCTGGAACTTCTCGACGACGATTTCCCTCTCGAGCGATTCCCGTGGCAATCCGACCGCCGCCTGTTGGGCTTTCTCCCCCATGTACAGTCCGACATAATCGTTCACCGCGGTTTCCAGCGCCGCCTTCAGGGCGTTTTCGCATTCGAGATCCGTGGTAAACGGACCGACCTTGACCACCGTCTGATAGACGCCGTCGACCTTTCCGGACGGTCGTGAAATCCATTCCGGAACCGGTGGAAGCGGCTCGACCTCCTCCTCCGTGGCGATCTCGTTGTGCTTCTCGGCGACCGCGCGGCCGATGACCTTTCCCAAGGCGGTGATCAACCCCGACTCGGACGTCCCCTGGGGAAGCTCGTCGTTGACCGTTTTTTCCAGCGCCAAAAGCGCCTCTTCACCCGAGATGTTGTTCGGGAGTTCGGAGTCGATCGCGTTGGCCAGGGCCTTGACGATGAGTCCGAACGTCGTCACGGAGGAGTTGACCGGAACCGTGATTTTTTTCGCGGCCTCCAGCGCCACGTTCCCGGCGGTAGTCGAGGCGGCGCGATGCGCGGAGGGTCCGCTGCCGGCCGCCTCGGCCCGCGGAGGAGACGTTGCTTCCCCTTCGCCCGTTTCGCCGGTGGTCGTTTCAGCGGTATTTCGGCCTTGCGCCCCCTCTATCTCCGGCCGTTGCTCAAGGGAACCCGTCCCTTCGTCCAACGCGATCGTCATCGGTTCGGGCAGAGAACGGAGAACGGTAGGACGAGGCGCGACGTTCCTCTGGCCGTTGCCGATCAGAGAGACACGCGTTTCGTCCATCTCGACCGTTCGCACCACCGTGAAGAAGGCGGCTCCCAGCAACAGGATGACTAACGGAAAACCGACCAGGACCAGGCCGATCGGCCACGTGCCGCGGCGGAACAACAGGACGAACCCGGCCGCGAGAATCCCGAAAAGTCCGAGAAGAAACGCCAAACCGAGAATACCGATACCAACGGCCATGAGACGATCCCCTATCTATCGATGTGACACGGCTGCGTTCGTCGCTGCCAGGGCGCGGCGAACTGCGCGGATGCCGAAATGACCACCGCGAGCATGATCAACCAGCGGTGCGGGAACTGCCACAACATGGAAACGCCCATCGCGACGATCGCCGAACCGAGCAACGCGGAAAGCTTCACCCGGGCTCGCCGGAGCGGATCGGTCTGCCGCCACCACCGGATGAGGAAGAACAGGGTCGCGAATACCGTCATGTGCGCCAGGAGGGAAGGATTCCCCGGGGCGTCGAAAAACTCCCTCGGCAGGTTCCAGCCGACCTCCAGAACGTTGTGCAACGAGCCGAAGGGCAGGTCTACCTTGAGAAACTGGGCGATCGCCCACGACCATGCTCCCAGGCCGATACCAACGATCATGAGTAGAAAACGGCGAACGAGGCCGTCACCCTCGCTTCCTTCCCAGAACTTGGATATGGTCAAAAGGGTCCAGGAACCCGCCGTTCCCACCAGAAACAACCAGCCGCACTGGTTCTCCGTCGGGAAGTCGCCGAAAAAGGTGCTCAGTACCGCGCTGACGAAACACATCGCCGCCGCCGCGAAGGCCGAAAGGAGCAGCGACCCGAGCCACTGCGAGCAGCGGACCTCGAAGGGGGGTAAAACGAGCGCCGGCATCGACGACTCCCCCCGGCACGACCACGCGGGAAGCCCCTTGCCGGAGCGGTGCCGCCGGTTCGCCCCGTCATCGCGGGGCGGGGCACTCGCGCCGGAGGCCTCCGGCGCGGCCGGCGGGGAATTCGGCGCGGCCGGCGGGGGATTCGGCGGAGGAGACGCGGAAATATAAGGGGACGGTGCTTGAGGCGACACGATCGCGCGGATGATCCGATAGCCGGCGTAGAAGACCAGGATACACAGCAACGGACCCAGCCAGACGCCGGTCGTCGCCATGAGGAAAAGGACTAGCAGAACCAGCAGGACGATCTTCGTCGGTTTGTTAAGCCGCAATTCTGAGACGGCCCTGCGAAGCTCGTAGACGATGCTCCGGAACTCCCCAAGGAACGGATCCTCGTGCGGTGCATTGATGGGGGGCGGCTTCGGAATGCCCGCGGCCGACCCGTGCGCCGCGCGCGGCTGGTCTTCGGCGTATCCTCCGGGAATCGCGGCGAGCATCTCCCTGGCCGAGGCGTAGCGTTTGGCGGGGTCTTTCTGGAGAGCCTTCTGGACGATCGAACGATACGGCTCCGGCAGCGCCGAGACATCCGGCGCGGCGGTCAGGTGCTTCATCAGCACTTCCCCGATGCTCTCTCCCTCGAAGGGCACCCGGCCGGTAATCATCTCGTAGAGGATGATACCCAGGGCGTAGATGTCTATTTCTTTCCCGTAGCGACCGTTGGCGACTTCCGGGGCCATATAGTGGACCGTGCCGACGCTCTCCGTCTGGCCGCTACGCTTGCTGCACGAAACGAATTTGGAAAGTCCGTAATCGCCGATTTCGACGCGGCCCTCGTCGGAAAAGAGGTTGCCGGGCTTCAAATCGCGATGGACGACGCCGTGGTCGTGCAGATAGGCGGTTCCGGCGGCGGCGCCGCGGAACCACCTCACGACGTCCTCCATCGGCATCCCGTTGGGATACTCGGCGAGGACTTCCTCGAGGCTCTTGCCGGCGACGAATTCCATGACGACCCAGTGGTCGCCCCGTTCATCCTCCCGGATGTCGAAAATGGTCAGAAGGTTCGGGTGCTTGAGATTCAAGCATTGCTTGATGCCGCGCAGCTCGATGTCGAGGTTGCGGCGGATGAGTTTCAAAGCGACGTCCTTGCCGGCGTCGCTCCGCGCGAAATAGACCTCGCCGAATCCGCCGTGACCGATCCCGCGTTTGATGGTGTACCCCTCAAGGGGGCGGTCGCCCGCGGCGTATTCAAAACGCGCGGCGCGAACGGGGGACGCCTTTTCGGCATCGCGTTGCGCGCCGGGCGAATCTATTGTCCCTTCTTGATTCATTAGGACACTCCCCATTCTTCCAGGCTAAATGAAAACTCTTCGCCAGTGACGCGCGAATTCAACGTGACGCTTCCGCGGTCACCACATGGCTTTCCGTCGATCTCTATGTCGCCCCACGCACGACAAAACAAGTCTTGATGATTCCTGTGCAAAACAACTTGATTCTTCCAGCGGCGGCATCCGACGTGGCAGTCGGCCGTCGGTCCCAGGATGCATAAGTCCGCCATCAGGATTACGCCGTCCGTCGAAGGGTCGGTCCGGTGCGGACTGAGGAAATCGAGGCGAGCCGTCAGGCTCAGTGGATTCGGTTGGCGGAAACGCATCGCCACTGCTCGACCCAACCGAATTCGGCTTCCGTCCGTTAGAAGCGCGATCCGCCGAACCGGCTTGTCGTTGATCCAAACGTCACGGAGTGCTTCAATGCAATATCCCGTGTCATCGCGCATGATCCTCGCGTGCTGCTTGGAAAGATCGCCCATCACGGGGATCTCTATCTCCCTTTCCCTGGGGGGTCGGCCGATCGTGGCTTTGTTCTTCAGGCAAACCCAGTATCCGCCGACCCCGTCAATCCAGAGGAGAAACCCGCTCGCGCCGTGTTGTGATGAAGACGGTGTCATGCGTTCTATTGTCGCAAATCCGGGAGGGATTAGCCAGTCGGACGCGGGGGTGCAACTCCCACTCATGGGGCGCTATTTCCCCTTTGCGACATCGGTCTCGGCCGGCTTCAGCGACTCCGCCGGGGTCCCGAAATACTCCGCGACCTTCTCTACGATATCCTCCGGGGCCACATTCTCCAGCGGGATTTCATCGTGAAATCGCGTTTCGGCGCTGGCCAGCCGTTCGGCGACGCTCAATCGGGTCCGCAGGTCGGAGACCAACTCCTTCACGCGACCGAGATTCGTGTCGTCGAAATGGTACTTGTTGCCGGCCTCGGTGGCGGAAACCACTTGGAGCCGCGCTTCGAGGTTCTCGATCTCGACGAGGAGCTGACTCCGCGAGGCAAGCATGTTCTCGAGCTTCTGACGCGCCGCTTCGAGACTGCGGCTGCGAGCTTCGCGGATTGACCTGAGGCTCTCCAGAGTCGCGTCATTCGTCTGATACCGCTCGAAACGGTTCGCCAAATCCTGTTTGACCTGGCTGACGGTGTAGATCCGGCCGGAATAGGTGTAAGCCTCTTTACCGGATTCGAGATCTGATTTCAGACGCAACATGTCTTCCTTGTCCTTCGCCGCTTTCTTCTCGGCGGCCTCGATCTGGTTCTCGAGCCGCTCCACCTCGACTTCCTCGCGCGCAATGATGTGCATGTTCTTGCGGACCTCCGGAACAATGTCGCGGATCATGTTCCGCGCCCGCTTCAATTGGAATTCGATCGGAATCGCGTCCTGAACCGACTCCTGAACAGACGCGGCGGAAGTCCTCACATAACTCTTGGCATTCGTGGCATGATAAAGGACCACCAGCACAAGGACGACACCCCCTCCAATGAGTACTTTCTTGAACATTTCTTCTCTCCCGACATTAAACACTTTGCACTTTTGCCCGTAACGGGGCAATGGAACGTTATCCGACTAAGAAGTTATTCGCGACGGGAAAACGTATATTGGGAAAACTTCCTCTGAAGTCCTCGTGACGATCGGGAGAAGGGCGCGAAACGACTCATTGCTCCCTCTCACCGCCGAGCGCCGACGAACGAATCGCCGCCAGAGCGGCTTTTGTCACCGCTCCCACGGACGTCTTCGCGGAAAGAAGGGAGCGGAGGATCGCGGTCTTCCGAGGGGTGGCCGGGGGATACGGAAGCGACGGGTCGAAAATCGTGCTCTGCCGCAGAACTGCCTTGGCGTTGGAAAACGTTTCAAAACCCCATCGCCCGTGGTATTTTCCCATGCCGCTAAGGCCGACTCCACCGAAGGGGAGTCCCGGGACGGCGCAGTGCAGCACCGTCTGGTTTTCCGAGGCCGCGCCGGACGAGGTTTCGCGGAAAACCCGATGCGCGATCCTCCGCTCTGCGGCGAACACATACAGAGCCAGCGGCTTCTCCCGGGCGTTGACGAAGCGGATCGCCTGGTCCACGTCGGCGACCTTCAGTACCGGCAAAATCGGACCGAATATCTCCTCTTGCATCACCGGGCTGTCCGGATCGACGTCCCGGAGGACCGTGGGACTCATGTACCGGTCCGAAGGATCGGACGCGCCCCCGGTCACCACGGTCTGACCCCGCAACAATCCGGCGAGTCGTTCGAAATGGCCCGGGTTGATAATCCTGCCGTAGTCGGGCGATTTCCGCGGGTTCTCACCGTAGAAACCGCGGATAGTCGCGGTGAGTTCGTCGAGCAGCCGCTCGTAAACCTCCGCGTGGGCCAGGACGTAGTCGGGCGCGACGCAGGTCTGGCCGGCGTTCATGAACCGACCCGAAACGATCCGCCTCGCGGCGACGCCGAGCCTGGCGGACTTATCGACGATACAAGGAGACTTGCCCCCAAGCTCCAGCGTGACCGGCGTCAAGTGCTTCGCCGCGGCCGACAATACGATCCGCGCGACGCGGTCTCCGCCGGTGTAGAATATCTTGTCGTACCGCTGGCCGAGAAGGCCGTCATGATCGCGCTCCTCCGATTCGTTCGTAACGTAAAACGCCGCGGGATCAAGATATTCCGGCAGGTACTTCAGAATCGCGCCGAAGACCGTCGCGGCGGCCGGCGGCGGCTTGATCAGGGCGACGTTGCCCGCCGCGACGCACGGGATTAGCGGGCCGAGCGTCAACTGGACGGGATAATTCCACGCGCCGAGAATCAGGCAGACCCCCAAGGGTTCCCATTGAATCCAAGCCGAACCCGGTTGCACGAACGCCGGGGCGCGAACCTTCTTCGGTCGGGACCATGCGGCCAGATGCGCCAGCGCATGATCGATCTCAAGAACGCAAAGTCCGATTTCCGAAAGGGCCGCTTCGCCACGCGGCTTGCGGAGATCTTCGTAAAGGGCCTCGCAAAACTTCGATTCCCTTTCCAACAGCATCCGCTTCAAAGCGGCCAGTTGGGCCCGCCGCCACGCAAGCGGCCGGGTGACTCCGGACTGGAAAACCGCTCGCAACGCGGCAACCCGTTCGGATAGCGAAATGACGTGCATCGATCGTTCCTCCTCGCGCGCGGCACTGCCGGTGAATCGGTCCGGCCGTTGAAACCCAAGAACGCGTCGGGGAAGGAATCCCGTTACTCACCGGAGCCGGGCAAGGACGCCAAGAAGCACGCCCCGGAAGATCCACCGCGCGGTTCTCAAGCAATGTAATCTTAAACACCGATTTTCGAAGTTGCAACAAGGGCGACTTAAGATCGATCGAAACTCCTCCGTTCCTTATCTGAAACGGTTCACCAACCCGGACGGACCGGTCCAGGACCGCCGGTTCGTCGTTTTCTACCGAGAACAACCGGCATTCCCCCCTCGGAACGGGTTTGACAGGGCCGGTTTTCGGGACCATACTTTGTCGTACTCCCGTGTCGAGAGTGGAGGATTCCTCGCGGGCCACGCGTCGCCGGCCGGCCCGTCGGGAACCACTTTCCGCCCCGTGTTTTTTCCCTCCCCCTTTGTTGACATCTGATCGAGGAGACAGAGAAATGACTTCTGAAATGGATCGTCGCGCGTTTTTGGGAACTTCGGCGCTCATCGGCGCCGGACTCTTGACCGGCAACCGTGCGAGCGGGGCCGAATTCAAAACGACGCTGAAAAAAGCGCTTATCGGCAAACCGACCGAGGATACGCTGAAATCGTGGAAGGCGGCCGGTTTCGACGGGATCGAATCCAACGATCGGGCGGTCTCGCTCGCCGACGCAGCGGCCGCGCGGGTCAGGGCCGAGAAGATCGGCATGGACATTCAGTCGATGCTCTGGGGATGGGCGAACTTCAATGACGCCGATCCGGCCAAGGTGAAGGCTTGTCTGGCGGAAATCGAGCACTCCTTGAATGCCTGCCGGGAGTACGGCGCCACGGCGCTGCTTCTGGTACCTTGCCGCGTCGGCGGGATGGACATGCCGCTCCCCTGGGAGTTCGACATCGAGTTCGACGAAGAAACGCTGATGGTCTCGAAGGTCGCTTCCGGCGACAACTCCAAGTACCAGGCCTACATCGACGCCCAAAACCATGCGACCAAGGCCTCCATCGAAGCGGTGAAGAGCCTCATCGACGTCGCCGAACAGACCGGCGTCGTCATCGCCCTGGAAAACGTCTGGAACAACCTTTGGGTCAAACCGAAGTTCTTCAAGGCCTTCATCGCCTCTTTCGACAGCCCTTGGGTCCAGGCGTATTACGACATCGGCAACCACGTCCGCTACGCCGATCCGGTCGAGTGGATCGAAACGCTTGGAAAGCTCATTTGCCGCATCCACGTCAAGGACTTCAAGTTGGACCGGTCGAAGGGGGCCGGAGGCGATTTCGTCGATATCCGCAACGGAAGCGTCGACTGGCCGGCCGTGCGGAAGGCTCTGGACGACGTCGGTTATAACGGCTGGATGACCATCGAAGGCAGCGGGGGCCTGTCGCTGGAGCAGCAAAGCGAATACCTGGACCTGATCATCGCCGGGAAGTAGTAATCGGACTTTCCGTCCTCAAGAAACGGAAGAACCGTTCCCGAACAACGCATCCGGGAACGGTTTCTTTCTTGTTTTGTTTGCGTGGACTTTCGAACGCTAGCGGTACGTGGTCCGCGGCGGCAAATCGGCCTTGCGCCCCAACCCTTGAGACAGCGTGGCCGTGTAATGATGCGGCTTGTTCGTGAATCGCTGCAAGGACTCTTCGGAACTGAAGAGGTATATCCGATCCGCGAAAAAGACGCCGTGCTCACGCGTGCCGGCTTGGCGTTGACCTCCGTCGACGAAGAGAACGATGTCCATTCCGGCGAAAACGGGACTAAAGCGGTTCGGATCCGCCAGGAACCTTCGCTGTTCGTCGGGACCAACAAACAGGTATACCCGGCCTTCGTGTCGAGCGCCCCACTGTCGGTCTCCCATCTTCCAGGCACGCGATTCGACCAGCGTCACCGGGCAATATCCCTCCATGGCAAACGTGGGCTCGGTGGCGGATGACACGGTATCCTGGTTACCAAGGGGGGCTTGGGGACCGGGTCGGTTCGCCGGGTTCGAGGGAAAACTCGGCGGTGTACTTGGCTGAAATGGTTGTCCCGGGTGGGTCGGCTCCTCCGGGACGACCCGGTTCGGATCGCCGTAGTGGGGCCGAGGGGCGTTATACCGAGTCCCTTCCGCTTGGTAGTGCGGTGACGAACGGTAATCGGTCGACATGGAACGATCGTAATCCGGAACGTCCGGTCTCCGCGATCCGTATGCCTCCGGCCGCACCGAAGGAGTATTATTGGGACCGCTCGGCCCGGCGTCCATCGACGCGGGGCCCGACTGCTTGGCGGGAGCCGTCTCGCTCGGCTGTGGGGAGATGCTCCTCTGTTCATAGGGTCCTTCATAGGGATTTCCGTAGCGACCTTGGGGAACCGAAGTGGGGTTCCCCGCCGGAGCAAAGGGCGGGTTTCCCGCCGCGGTCGCTTGCGGGGAGTGCTCCCGCGAGATCGGATTACCATGCGACGGCACATTGGACTGTCGGTAGGCAGGTGCCGCCGCGAGTTCGTAACGGGTCTCGTATCGGGAGATTTTTCCAAGAAGCTGTTCACTGCTGAGCGCGCCGCGGTGCATTTCGAGGCATTTTCCGTCAGGAGCAACCACCGCGATCGTGGGGAGGCCTGTAATTCCGAACTCCTTTCCGACGTTGGGATAATGGTCGACGTTGACCTTCGCCGGAACAAAAGATCGCGCGATTCTGGACTCGACATCCGTTCGTGACAAGACCTCCTGATTCATTTTTCGACACACCCCACACCAGGGGGCGGTAAACTCCACAAAGACGGGGCGATTCATTGCCTGAGCCTTTGCGAGAGCCGCGTCGAGGCTCTGTTCCCACTGGAGGTTCTCTTGCGCCCCGGCCGTCGACGTGACAATGACGGTAAAAAAAATGGCGAAAATGTTGGGAATACGCATTTGACGCGTCCTCTGCTTAAACCGCGTTGGAAAGAATCCGCACATAACGGGTATGTCGGTTGTAGGGGCTTAAGACCTTGTGAAAAACCGGAGGAAAGGTTGTTTTTTGTCCGATTCGAGAAATTTGTGGAAAAAATACGCCGGATTCACCTTGCGAAACGAGCCGATCTAGAATATGAATAAGTAGAGAGGGTTTTCGAGGTTCTTTCGGACAGCGATGAGAATTCGACGCGATCGTGCCGCATCTTGGCTTGGTCGCGAGGGTCGATGTGGGCAATCGGCCGTGCCGTGTAGCGTTCTGACCGACTGGACCGCTACTTCGGGCACGAACCGGAAAGTTTTTCCCCCGGCTCCCTTCGGGAGCTTGACATAGGTCAGCGAACGAGTATCATAACACAAGTGTTTGAGTTCTGCGTATCGGTACATACGCGGTTATAGGGTCCACGAACCGGCGGTGTCGCCGGTGTCTTTGGGTTGTTCTTCCCGTGCTGCTGAATGAACGGGGAGACGAACACTCGGGCTTTGGAACGCGATTTGATTCCATCCATCCATGTATCACGTATTCGCCGGGAGCAACTCTCGGGAGTTCCCTTTCGGTGTAGTCGATGGAGTCTCGACGGTAGAGGTCGTGTCCAACGGGTTGTTCCACGGACGGTGAGTTTTATTTTGCTTGGCAAGCCAGAACAGGTATCGTAGCCGAAAGGCGGGCGGAGATGCCGCGATGATTTCTGGCGGTAGTCCTCGTATTCGATCGCCGCGCTAGGCGGTTTTGAATCCTCCGGTCGAAAGCCGGCGTCCCAGGGCGTCCGGGTTGCGCGGATGTTTTCTTCCGCCTGGGGTCTGCGCACGCGACGGCCCTCGTATTCGCGTCGGGCCGACGGCGAGAATCGCGTCCGCGTTTTATGTCGGGTCGATAATTTGTGTCGGGACGATGAATCGTCGCGGGCGTACTCGTTTCACGGAGGCGGCCGCTTTGGATTGGGCTGCTCACAAACACCACGTTTCCTCAAGCGTGTGCTCAAGCGGCGGGAAGAAATTGCCCGCCGCGACGCGAGCCACTAGTTCAGAATTGCGAACTACTCCGCGAGCGGTGAAATCGCAACAGGTGATTTATGGGAAAGAAGAAGAAAAAGACGAAGATGAAGTCTGGCGCGCAGCACTCCAAGAATGCGCGGAACCAGCAAAAGGACCGGCCGGGTCAACCGAAACCGGGAACCTACGATCCGTTTGACGGAGATCCAAATGCGATCGTCCCGGGAAGGGGCGTGCTGGAGATGCACCCCAACGGCTACGGATTCATGCGGGATCCGGACACGAATTACGTCCGGCAACTGACCGATCCGTTCGTGCCGGGCAGCATGATCGAGAAGTTCAATCTTCGCGAGGGCTTGCTATTAAGCGGCTTGATCCAACCCGGCCGCAAGCAGCAAGGTCCTCGCGTGAAGGAAATTCTTGACGTCGACGGGATGGCGCCGGAGGATTTCTCCAAGGTGAAGACGTTCGACCAGTTGACCCCGGTCAATCCGGACGAATGGCTGCGTCTGGAGACCGGTCCCGCGCCGCTGACGACACGCGTCATGGATTTGTTGACTCCGTTGGGAAGGGGGCAGCGAGCCCTCATCGTCGCGCCGCCGCGGACTGGAAAAACCTTTCTCCTGCAGCATATCTCGCAGGCGGTCGCGACGAACTACCCGGAAGTCACGTTGATCATGTTGCTCATCGACGAACGCCCGGAGGAAGTAACGGACATGCGCCGTGCCGTGAAGGGAAACGTCGTCGCCAGCAGCCTGGACCGCGAGATCGAAAGCCATATCCGTCTTTCGCAGCTTGTCCTCGAGCGTTGCCAGAGGCTGGCGGAGATGGGAAAAGACGTCTTCCTGCTCATGGACTCGATCACCCGGTTGGCCCGCGCGTTCAATAAGTGGGTGGGGAATACGGGCCGGACGATGACCGGCGGCGTCGACGTCAAGGCGCTGGATATTCCGAAAAAACTCTTCGCGACGGCGCGCTCGTTCGAAGAGGGAGGTTCGCTGACGATCGTCGCCACCGCGCTGATCGACACCGGCAGCCGGATGGACGAACTGATCTTCCAGGAATTCAAGGGAACCGGCAACATGGAACTCGTCCTGGACCGGAAGTTGGCGGACCGCCGGGTTTGGCCGGCAATCGACATCAGCCAGTCCGGTACCCGCCGCGAGGAGAAACTCCTTCCGCCGGAACACCTCCACGCCGTGACGATGCTCCGCAGGACACTTTCGACGATGCACCATATCGACGCGATGGAACAGCTCGTGACGAAACTTTCGAAATACAAGTCGAACCAGGAATTCATCGACTTGATCAGCGGTGCCCCAGTCGAATAGATATCGCGGCTCGCGAGGGGGGCGCCGCCGCGCCCCTCCATCCGCAAACACTCTCCCTGACACTCTTCGGAAACCCGATGTCGGCCGAACCCCATTTTTCCGCCGTTTTCGGCAAGGATATTCTCGTCTTCGACGGTGCCATGGGGACGGAGTTGTACCGCCACCATGTCTTCACGAACCGGTGTTTCGATGAACTTTGCCTTTGCGAACCGGACCTGATCCGACGCATCCACGCCGACTACCGTGACGCCGGAGCGGACGTCCTCACGACCAATACCTTCGGGGCCAATCTCCCCGAGCTTTCCAAGTTCGGGCTCGGCGAGCGGCTCCGCGAAATCAACGTCGTTGGGGCCGCGCTGGCAAGAGAGGTGGCGGACGCCGCGGCGCGCCCCGTCTTCGTCGCCGGCTCCATCGGACCGATTTCGAGAGGTCCCGACGGCGGTCCCGACATTCCCGAAATGCTCGCGGACCAGATTCACGCGCTGATTGAAGGGGGGGCCGATTTCATCTTTTTCGAAACGCAGCCCACCCGCGAATCTCTCGAACACTGCGTCCACGCAATGCAAGCGGCGTCCGATTTTCCGTTTCTCCTGTCGTTCGCCATCGTCGGCAACGCCGAAACCGTCGCCGGAGAGCCGATCTCACGGATGATGGCCCCGTTTTCCGAGGGATCGCCGTCGCCGGCCGGATGGGGGCTCAACTGCGGGACCGGACCGGACGGGTTGCTCGGCGCGGTCGAACGAATGTCGCGTTTGACGTCTCTCCCCTGGGTCGTTCAACCGAACGCCGGCATCCCTCGCGAAGTCGGAAACCGGCGCATCTACTTGTGCTCTCCGGAGTACCTCGTGACGTATGCCTTGCGGTTCATCCGGTTGGGCGCGTCCGGAGTGGGCGGCTGCTGCGGGACGAACCCGGACCATATCCGCGAGATCGCCGCCGCCGTCAAGCCGCTGGCGAAGGCGCAGATTCGCCCCACCGTGGTCGCGCCGGCGGAGGCGGTGCCGGAACGGGAACCGATCCCGCTGGAATCCCGGTCGCGGTTCGGCCGGATGCTCGCCGAGGGCCGGTGGGCAACGTCCGTCGAATTGCTGCCGCCGCGCGGCTACGACCTCTCCGGAATACTGGAGAAAACGCGGATGCTCTACAATCGGGGCGTCTCCGCCGTCAATATCCCGGACGGCCCCCGGGCCAGTTCCCGCATCTCCCCCTTGATCGCGGCGGAACACATTTGGCGCGCGTCGCACATCGAGCCGATCCTCCACTTCTGTTCGCGCGACAGGAACTTGATCGGAATGCAGGCCGATCTGCTCGCCTGCGCCGCGTGCCACGTCCAAAACATTCTGTTCGTCACCGGCGATCCTCCGAAACTCGGAAACTACCCGCAGGCGACCGGCGTATTCGACACCGACTCCATAGGAATGGTGGAAATTCAAGCACGGCTGAACCGGGGAATTGATCTCGGCGGCCGCGCCCTCGACGCGCCTACTTCGGCGGTCATCGGAGTGGGGCTCGATCCGACGGCCCTCGATCGCCGCCGCGAACTCGACCGGTTCCGCCGCAAGGTGGAAGCCGGCGCTGAATTCGCCATCACCCAGCCGGTATTCGACCCCGACGCGCTACTGAAGATGCTCGACGAGATCGAATCGCTCGGCATCCAGCCGATTCCCATCATTGCCGGAATCTGGCCGCTGGCCAGCCTCCGCAACGCGACGTTCATGCAAAACGAGGTTCCCGGCGTCGAAATCCCCGACGAAATCATGCGGCGGATGGGCTCGGTCGATAGCCGTGAAGACCAATTGAAAATGGGCATCGAAATCGCCCGCGAAGCGGTCGAACGGGTCCGTGCTCGCGTGGCCGGCATCCAGGTCAGCGCTCCTTTCGGCAACGTACTCACGGCCCTCGGCGTGATCGAGGCTTGAAAGGCGATCGCCCGGTTGACGCTCACGGGTCATTTGCCGTCGCGACCCTCGCGGAAACCGCGGGCAAGGTCTTGATCCGGTCGTTGGCGAAGTGTTGTAGGACGGAAGCCAGCATGAGCGGCCCGCGAATCCCGAGACGGAGGCAACTCTCTTCCGTCCGGCGGAAGAGGAATTCCGCGGATGCCTCGGGATGTTTCTTGAGAATGGCGCGAATTCGACGAGTCAGCTTCGCGATCGCGCCGGCGTCCGGACCGAAGTTGTCCACGTGCAAGAACCCGTTATCCGTTTTCAAGACGTTTTTCAACTGGGGAATGAGGTTGTGCAGGTGCCGTCCGGCCATTCCCAAGAATTCACTCGCGTGCTCATGCAGTTCATCCCGCGAAATCTCGGCGCCGCGCTGGCGGATGTAATCCTCCAGCAGCTTGGCGACCGACGATTTCCGGCGAATCCCTGAACCGCTCAGGGTGACATAGGGCGCGCGAAGGAACGAGAGGCGGGAATGCCGCCGAAGCTTCAGTGCCGAGAAGAGAGCGTACACGGACGGAAACCCCGCCTCTCCGCAGGGAACCGAATACTTCTCGTGCAGGCTGTACAACGACATCTGCGGTGATTGATTGCTCGAAAGGCGCTGGAGAATCTCCCGTTCCACCTTCTTGAGAATCCCGGCGCGGGTATCGACGAAATCTCGATGTATGTACACCCCTCCGCGGTTCCAAAGCATGATCCCGCGGCCGGCCTCCACCATGCTGTTGAGGGTATGACGCATCCGTTCACAATCGTATTTCCGGCCCGCGTCGCGTTGTTCGACCGCGACGGCCCGATGGATTTCCTTCAAGCTCAAGGGCCCGCCCGCCTCTTGCAGGATGCGCGTCAATAGAGTGGAAAGAAATCGGTCGTTCCGTCCCCGCGCAAGGTTGGAGACAATCGTACAACCGTCCAGATGAAACCCCTTGAAACACTCGGGGTACCGCACCCACAGAATCCGGACAACCTCCTCGGGAATACTCCAAGTGGCTGGGTAATGCGAGCACTCGCGGCACGCGACCGTCATCCGCTCGGAAAGCTTCGAACGGAAAAACTCGAGCGGAATCTCCCGACGGAGGGGCTGACAACACTCCGAAAAACACTCGGCGACGACGCGACGAAGGACGTCGCATTCGGCGCAGTGGTAGTCGGCGAAAACACACCATGTGTCGGCGATGAGTTTGAACGAGCCGGGAAGCATCTCGATGAAAAGCGTCGCCATTGCTCCCGGTACCGCCTGTTTCCAATGGAACCGCCGCGACAAGGATTTTCCCAACTCCGTGACCGGGCAGACGCAACCGGCGTCCCTCAAGAGATCCTCCAGAATACGCCGCAGGGGTTCCAATCTCAATTCCGTAACCGGGTTGAGGATGCGCGTTTTGATCGATTTCTCGACCTGGCGAATACGCTCGCGCGATAAGTTGAACTCCGCTCCAACTTCCCCGAGCGGAACCGGTCCGAGAGTCCCCGCCGCGCGGGCGCACAGGATTTTCCGCCGCCGAGCTTCGGGGACAATCGGCTTGAAAATGCTGTCGATAAAGGCGGAATAGCTCCGGGTGTCGAGCCTCGCGCGACTTGAAGGAGCCAGAAACGCGATCAACGACTCGCGAATCTTCGCCACGGTCTTGCGTCCGCAAGTCGGCACCTCGACCACGCGATGGTAAGGGGTAAGGAGAAGCGCCCCAACCGTGGTGATCGACAGCGTTTCACAAGCTAGTCGCCCCTTCTGCGACAATCCGAGGCCCGTCACCGGAAACTCGGATCGGTAGGACGGGTGGAGGTCGTCCGGAGAGAGGACACCCGCATCGCACTCACACCATAGAGGCAGGCGGCGCAGCCGGGAAATCGTTGCCCCCTTCGTCGCGAACTCCTCCCGAAGAAGCTCACTCGCCCCATTCTCGCTACGGGCGACGGGGGGCGGAACCTCTTGCCCGAAGCGGGCGAAAAGCGATTCCTGCTTTGCCAGCAGGCTCTCTTGCGTGGTAGTCCCGACGCTCCTGACTCGCAGTACGTGTCGAGTGTCGAAATACAGGAACTCTCCGAGGGTATGCACCTTGAGGCTTCGAAGGGTTTTTGCTTCTTTGAGTGTCAGAGAAACGAACCGGGAAACGGGAAGTTCCGCCAGAGGGGGCATGAACGATCCGTTCTCGCGCCGGGTTTCCTCCAATTCCGCTTGCTTTCGCGCCAGCGCCTCGTAAGTGCCTTGACCCATTCCGCCAAGTTCCAGCACCTCGGACAAATCAGCCTTCAGGAAATCTTCAATGGTTCTCACCCCAAGTTTCACCAAGGCCTTGCGTTCCTTGAAGCGAAGGGGGCAACGGAACTCGAACTCCAGCACCTTCGAATAGTCATTGGTGTAAGGCCGACCCGCACTCTTCCGGGATGCCGCTGATCTCGACGCCCCCTTTCGCGAGGTATTCGCTTTCGACCGACCGGCCGTGCGAGGGGCCGACCGGTTCTTTTTGGGCGATTTGGTGGACATGACTACGCGAAGGTTCTCCGAGAGTAACGGAAAATAACGTCATCAGAAAAGGGAGCCCCGGCATCCTCCTCGAAAAGGAGTGAAGCACGGACCGGAACATACCGACTTCGGGCCAAAAAAGCGGACGCGCCGACGCTTGCGTCGCGTCCTGCGAAACACGGAATTCCATGCTGTAGCGTAACGCCTTCCGTATCCCGCGTAAAGCCCCCAGAAGAATCGCGATGTTCCGAGGTCGCTCATTTTTTGGCCAATCGGACTTCGCCAGGGGAAAGGTCTGTCGCCGGAGACCATGTGCCTGCCGGCCTCTCTTCGCACTTCGTGGTTCTCCTGGAAAAACCCGGCACCCGCGATAGCAGCATGACAGGATAAACGATGGAGATTCTTGTTTTTTTACGGCGCATCTCACTGGGCCGACACGGTATAATTCATACTGGGTGGATGCTAACGCGGCGGAATAATCGCCGGTTTTCGCCGAACTCGTACGACCGGAGAGTGATTTCATGCTGTTGACTCGATCGAAAGCCCGCGTCCGAGCCTCTTGGCGGGTTCTGGCGGCCGCCGGGGTGTTGTTGGCGGGTATCACGGAGGCGTGTCTCGCCCAGCGGACGGATCGGACCGTCCCCACGATGCGTTACCGGGCCGCGTTCGGGCAGGTCGAGAACGGGGAGTTCCGCGAAGCGCTGAAGGTCTTTCTGGCGGAAGGGCGCGGAGCGATCAAGAATGCCCAGACGAGGTGGATCGATTCGATCTGCTATTACACGATGTGCGGTGAGTGCTATTACCAGATGGGAATGCTGGATAAGGCACTCGAGCACTACACGGCCGCGCTACGGTTGTATTGCGCCTTTCCGGATTGGATGACCATGGTGAACTTCCCGGCCACGGTCCGCGCGGCCTCTTCGGGACAAGTCGCCGCGATACCGTGGGGACAAAGCGCCCGCGGCGCGGCGATCGGCGTTTTTCCCAGCAGCGTGCTGATTTCGCAGGGTCGGGTCAATAACATGGAGGTTCTGCAGACGGGAGGCATCTGGCAGCAGGCGCTCCTTTTTCCAATAGACGCGACGGAGATCGTCCGCGCAACGACATTGGCTCTGCGCCGCCGGACGGAGATCATGGGTCCGGTTTGCCCCCACGATCCGCTGACGAAACAATTGCTGGCAAGCCTTTCCAGCCGCCCCGGGTTGCCCAATCACTGGTCCGAAGCGTGGATTGACTTGCAGTTGGGGTTGGCGTTGGTCGCCTCCGGAAAGCCGGAACAGGCCCTCCTCCACCTGCAACGTTCGCTTACGGCGGGACAATACGATCACCCCTTGACCGCCGTCGGGCTCTTCGAGCTGGGCCGCCTGGCGATGGAGCGCCACGACTACGAGACGGCGTTGAAGTTCTTTACCGAATCCACCTACTCGGCCGGCCAGTTCTTCGACGCGATTCTCCTCGAGGAGGCGTTTCGCCGCGGCACCGAGGCGCACATTTTGGCCAACGAAAAGGGCATCTATCCACCTCTTCCGGCGGCGCACGCGTGGGCGAAGACGAAACGCATCCGATGGCTTACGGCGTCGCTCTCGCTCGATCTTTGCGAAAACGAAATCGAAAACAATCGCCCTCGGGAGGCGGCCGCCAGGTTGACCGAGGCGCGCCAGGCGATCGGAAACCGCGAGATGGGTTCGGGCGCCATCGGCGCACGGCTGAATTATCTCGCCGCGGCCTCCCTTTACGCGGAGGGAAAGGTGAGCGAAGGGGATACGGCGCTCGCCGCGGCGATGGACTACATGCGGACCGGCTCCCTCTGGCGGTTCCAAATTGGATTGGCCGACCGGCTCTATACCGACGGAACGGTCAATACCCAAAGCGGCGTTACCGCCCGTACCGCCATCGAACTCTTCGACCGACTTCTCGCCGACCCGGGCGCAATCGACTGGTATGAGCGACCCATGGAGTCGATGGCCGTTCTCGTCCACCCGGAAGGACGCGCGATGGAACACTGGTTCGAGACGGCCTTGGCGAGGAAAGAAAACGAGAAGGCGCTGGAAATCGCCGACCGTATACGCCGCCGCCGGTTCCTCGGAACGCTCGAACTCGGCGGGCGATTGCAGTCGCTGAGATATCTGATGGCTTCGCCGGACACCCTGCTCGACAATCATTCGAAAATCTACCGGCAGGATGCGCTGATGAAATTTCCGGGCTACGCGAAGCTCGCCGAACGCGAGAAGGCGGCCCGCGACGCGTTGACCGGCATGCCCCTGATCGCCGAGGACCCCGAAATGATCGCCGCGCGGAAACGGGGCTTCGGCGAGTTGGAGAGCGTGAGCGTCGCGCAAGAGAAGATGCTTCGCGAGATGGCCGTTCGCCGCGTCCCTTGCGAGATACTCTTTCCTCCGATCCGCGACCCCCGCGAGGTTCAACGGTCGCTACCGCCGGGTCACGCCGTCTGGGCGTTCTTCGTGACCGAGCGGCACGTCTACTCCTTCCTTCTGAACAACAAACGCTACGCCTTTTGGGAAGTCGGTTCTCCGGTCGCGCTGAGAAGACAGCTTGCCTCGCTGCTTCGCGATCTGGGGCACTTCGGCGAGAACTCGGAAATGACGCTCGAACAGCTCTCCTCGGACGCGTGGAAGGAAGCCGCCAAACGCTTCCTCGACGGCCTGACCAACGACTCTCCCGCCGATTTCACCGCCGAGTTCGAGGAACTCGTCGTCGTTCCGGACGATGCCTTGTGGTACCTCCCGTTCGAAATGCTCACCGTGAAGACGGACGACGGTCTTCAGCCCCTCATCGAACGCTACAACCTCCGGTACGCGCCGACGGTCGGATTGGCCGTTTCCTCCACGCCGCCGCGCCCCGCGCTAAACACCGTCATCGCGCCGGGGCGGCTCTATCCGCGAGAAAGCGAAAGCGTCGCCCGAGAAGTGGCCGCCGCGATGCGCGAAGCCGTTCCTGGAACCGTCGTGCTCGCCAATGCGCTCCCGGTCGCGGCCTCCCTCTACTCGATCCTGTTCGACCGGCTGGTCGTCTTGGACGATATCCCCATCCCCCAGGGAAATCCCTACGGCTGGCCACCGGTTCCGCTCGTCCGAGGGAAGCCCGGAAGCACTCTCGGCTCTTGGTTGCCGTTGCCCTCCGGCGGGCCGCGGACCGTCGTTTTGCCGGGCTACCACACGGCGGCGGAGAACGCCTTGAAAACGACAGGAACCGCCCCCGGACTGGAAGTCTTCCTCTCCCTCTGCGGACTGCGGCAAAACGGGGCGAGGACCGTCCTGCTCAGCCGGTGGCGGACCGGCGGCCTCAACGCATTCCAATTCACGGCCGAATTCGTCGAGGGTCTCGAGAACGCCCCGCCCGCCCAAACATTCCGGGAGACCGTCCGGCGGATGCGAGAGAAGAATTTCGACGTCGCGTTCGAACCGCGTGTCCGCAAGGCGAAAGAGAAGGAAGCCAAGGCGGACCACCCCTTCTTTTGGGCTGCTTACATGCTGGTCGATCCGGGTATGCCGTATAGCGAGGAAAGAATCGAGGAGGGGAACGTGCCCGCGGCGCGGCCGAAGGAAGAACCTGCCGTCGAGGCTCGGCCGGACGAGGAGCCGGGACAAGACCGGGCGAAAGAAGCAAAGCCCGAGGAGAAACCGGAAGACAAACCGTCCGAGCCCCCTACCCCTGAAGGCGAAGCTCTCCCGCCGACCGACGTCCCCCCCGACGCATAGCCCCGGCATCGCAGAAAAACACACGAAATGTCATTTACTCCTTTGCCTTCTGAATGGCGCACACGGCTCCACGCGGCATCCGAACGAAACCTGTTCGATTCTCGTATGGAACCAGGAGGGAAAACCGTGCATAATGGGCGGCGCGGCCGGGGTTGATACGGCTCCGGCATCGCCCATCGCCGCTTCGTGGCCCGCCTGGATACCGAGAATCTTGGAAAAAAGGGGACGCGAACGAAGAATACCTCGGTTTGGATGGATGGTCCGTTACGTTACCCACTTCACTATGGATAGAATCATGAAACAAATTCCTGCTATTCTCGTTTTCGCCGTTTTCACGCTGGTGGCGGGGTCGGATGCCGTTTGGTCGGATGACGCGAACCCGGCCGAGCACGCACCGCAAGCCGCGGAAGGCGAATCTAACACGAACGCCGGCCGGGAAGACCTGGACAAGGCTACCGAGGCGAAGATTTCGGCGACGACCATTACCGATTTGGCGGATGTGATCTCACTATGCGAATCGGCGATCGAGAAGGGGCTCGACGAAGAGAACCTGCGGTTCGCGAACCATCTTCTCGCCTCCTCCCTCGCGGAACGTGGAAAGACGATCGCGTCGCGAATCATCGCCGGGCCGAGCCCGAGTACCGAATGGCCCCGTTTCCGCGACGCCGCGGTGAAGGACTTGGAGCGTTCCGTCAAAATCATTCCCGACCAGCCCGACTCATGGCTGATTCTGGCACAGCTCTACCTCTTGCCGCCGAGAAACACCGACAAGGCGCTCGCCGCGGTGGACGCTTCGCTCAACAGCGGGGAGGTCGACGCGCAAACCCAAGTCAAGGCGCACGTCCTCAGGGCCACGATCGTCACCGAGCCCGCCAAACGGCTGGAGAGCCTGGACAAGGCGATTGAATTGGCCCCGGACAGCGCAGCGGCGATCCGTGCACGCGCGCTGGCCTATGCGGACATGAAGGATTGGGAGAAGGCGCTCGAGGACTTCAAGACGGCGATGCTGCTCGATCCGGACCATGCCGCTACGCTCGAGGCCGAAGCGCTCGTTCTGGGACAGTTGAAGCGGTACGACGAGGCCATGAAATGCCTCGAGCGGGTCGAGGCGCTCCAGCCCGACTCGATTTCGCCTCACCGGCTCCGCGCCCAACTCTGGGTCATGCAGTCGGAATACGGCAAGGCCGTGGCGGAACTGGAAAAGGCGCTGGAGAAGAAGCCGGGCGATCCGGTGGTCCTCCTCCTCATGGCGAATATCCACCAGCAATCCGGAGACATGGACGCGGCCCTGGCCGACGTCGACCGGCTGATCGAGAAGAACCCCGATCTGACGCTTGCGCGGAGAATGCGGATACTGCTTCTGATCGAGGGGAAGAAATGGGATCAGGCGTCCGAGGAGCTGAAAAAGCTGCTGGCGGGCGATCCGGACGATATCGAACTGCAAGTCCAGCTCGGCATGTTGTACAGCGCTATGCACAAGCCGGCCGAGGCGATCGAGGTCTACGACAAGGTACTCGCCAAAGAGCCGGAGAATTCGGATTCCCTCCGCGGCAAGGCGGACGCGCTACTGTCGCTCGGCAAACACGCCGAGGCGATTGGAATCTATGAAAAGGCGCTCGAACTGAAGCCGGACGACTCCGGAGTCCTCAACAACCTCGCCTGGGTACTGGCGACTTCGCCCCATGACGAAATCCGCGACGGGAAACGCGCCATCGAACTGGCCACCAAGGCGTGCGAGGAGACCGATTACGAAGCCGGTCACATCCTCAGCACCCTCGCCGCCGCCTACGCCGAAACGGGCGACTTCGAAACCGCGAAGAAATGGTCCGCCAAGGCGGTCGAGATCGGCCGGGAAGAAGACAAGGAAGCCCTCCAGAAGGAACTCCGCGCCTTCGAGAAGGGGATTCCCTGGCGGGAACTCATGGGCCCCGACGGAAAGAACACCATCGAACCGAACCTCGAATAGTGCTTCTTCGAACGCAGGATTGCGTGTTGAGCGTCCCGTTTCGTTCGGATAATCTTCCCGTTTCGCCGTTTCGACGACCCGTGGATTCAGTGTCGGCAAAGCACCAGCCGTTGTCCGAAAGCGCCCGCCATCGAAATCGAATATCCCGGATTGAAAACGCAATCCCTTGACCGACAAAGCCATCCGATAAGAAAGACCCCGCCATGTCACTTCCCCTTTCCCGCCGCGACGCGCTCAAGGCGTTCGGCGCCGCCGCCTTTGCCGGTATCCCCTCGCCTGCGCCCGCCGCCGCGGACTCCTCCCCCATCGCGAGAATCACCCGATCCGCGATTATCGAGGGCCGCGACGCCGATCACGAGTGGGCCTGGTTCCACCCTCGCGGATGCATGATTCCGTCCGACCGGAGCCCGGTCGTCCTCGTGACGCTGCAGACGATCGGAGGATCCGACTACTTCGAACACGTCCATTGGATGCGCTCCGACGATCTGGGGAAGACCTGGACCGAACCCGAGCCGATCCCCGGCATGGGACGCGCCCCCGTGGACGAAAAGACCGAAGTCGGCGTGTGCGACGTCGTTCCGGAATACCATCGGCATACGGATACCGTCCTCGCGGTGGGACATAACGTCTACTACCGTGAAGGCCGACTCGCCCGGCCGCAGGGGCCGCGCTGGCCGGTCTACGTGGTTCGCGACCGCGGCGGTCAGTGGTCCGACCGCGAGAAACTCGTCTGGGATGATCCTCGCGGATCACAAATATACACGTGCGGTTGCGCGCAGCGGATCGTCCTCGACGACGGCGACGTTCTCATCCCGCTCACGTTCGGTTCCCCGGAACGGACCGATCGTATGGTAACGAGTATACGTTGCTCCTTCGACGGCAAAACCCTCATCCCGAAAGCCACGGGCAACACGCTGGAAAACAAAGCCGGGCGAGGTCTGCTAGAACCCTCTCTGACGCGGCTCGATGGGCGGTTCTATATGACGATCCGCGCCGAGGACAATCGGGGTTACGTCTCCGTTTCCGACGACGGCTTGAATTGGAAACCCGGACAACCCTGGGCCTGGGACGACGGCGAACCGCTCACCATGTCGACCACCCAACAACACTGGCTGACCCACTCCGACGGTCTCTTTCTCGTCTATACTCGAAAGGCCCGGAACAACGTCAACGTCATGCGGTGGCGCGCCCCGCTGTTCGTCGCCGAGGTGGACCGTGATGCGCTCCGCCTTCGCCGCGACACGGAACAGGTCGTCCTCCCGCTTATCGGCGACGGCGTGAACGACGCCGCCAACGTCGCGCGCATGGGCAATTTTCACGTGACGAACGTCGCGCCGGAGGAATCGTGGGTCACCGTCGGCGAGTGCCTGCCCCCCAACAAGTGGCGGGGGGATCTGCTACTGGGCCGCATCCACTGGGCCCGGCCGAATCGGTTGGTGTAGGCGGCGACTCGATGGGGCCGACTTCGCTACGGTTGTTGCATATAACGCATGAATTCGGTCTCCAAGTCGTCGAGATTCCCGAAGTGCTCCTGGAACTCGCGGAGGCGGGTTTCCTCGTCACCGAAACGCATCGGCTTCTTCTCGCCCAGCATCTTGACGTACTTGACGTATTCCTTGGGACGCTTCCGGATGAGAAAATAGGTCAATGCCCAGGCTTCCGAATACGCGTCGATCGCCGTGGAAGGGTCGCGGCAACGCGTGTCGTTTTGAATGAGCGTCCGCAGCGAGTCGGACGGCCGTCTCCGCGCATACTTCGCGAAATCCGACAGCCGGAGCTGGTTCACTCCGCCGATATCCCGCCAACCCCGGGCGCTCCTCAAATCCGGCGTTTCGAAATAGACGGCGAGTCCCTCGACGAACCACAAGGGACAATCGGCGTAGCGCTGGTGCATTCCGCGGTTGAAGGCAATCTGGTGCGTCGCCTCGTGGACGATCGTCGATACGGTCTTGAAGGCGTTCAGCTGCATCAGAATCTGATTGATCGCCGCGCGTGCGCCGCGGTCCCCGGCGTACTGGGCCGTTTCCGAAAGATCGAACATCGTCATCCGGTTGGTCCGCAGACTATAAAAGCCGACGACCACCTCGACGGCGCCCCCCAATTCCGCTTCGGCATACGCCATGTACGATTTCCGGTCCTTAAACACCACCGCCGCCAACGGAAACTCCGGTTCCGAAAGCTTCAATCCCTTCTGCTTCCAGTAGTTACTGAATGCCATGTAGAGCCGCTCGAAAAGCGACCCGCACCACTGCGCATAATTCCGGGAGGTGTTGTGGAAAATCAAATAGTGGGCCGTTGGATGCACGGTGAAATCCTCCGGGAGCTGCTTCAACAGAAAGTCACTGTACTCCTCCCGGGTAAACGAACGAAACGGCGTATCGTCGGAGGCCTTCGAGAGAATCTCCTCCGGTTTGAGCGTCCACAGCGTGCCGTCGGGCGACTGGAGCAATACCCCTCCATCGAGTGCCTCGACGAGTGTCCGCCCGACGACGGTGAATTCCACGCCGTCGCGGCGCGCCGTGAGCGTGTCCATCGCCGATACGAGCCTGTCAGCGGCCAGCACGGCGACCAATGAGAGAAGTACCGTTTTTCGCGAAAATCGGCGAAGCCGGCCCATCGATGGTCGATTATTTTCGGTCTTCACTGGCAACGATCTCTTTGGGAATCTTCGGCGGATGAGTTGCTTCCTGTGAGTATATCCGGCGAAGGGACGAATCGCGAAACACAAAACCGGCGCCCCGGCGATACCGGGAACTTCCTACCCGGATGGGGCTGAGCGAATCAACCGGAAGTCACCAGAGTCGCATACGGAGCCTGCGGCCTTCCCTCTCCTGTCGGTCCGCGAGTCCGGTTCAGAACTGATCCTCCTCCCCGACGATATTTTGTTCCACCTGATCCGCCTGCCAGGCGATCGCCGAGAACGTGCGACTGACCTCCAACGGGTCGATCGTCTCGGCGAGAAGAGTCGCCTGCAAGACGAGTCGTTCCAATTCGCCGACGGTGCGGACCGCGAACGCGCCATGGTTAAGCTGGGCGTTGTAACGGAGGAGGGCCATCGCGTTGCGCTCACTCGCCGGTCCGCAGATGGACCAGAACGAGACGATTTCGTGGCCTTGGGCATCCTTCTGACCGAATTGAACCGTCACTCTCTGCTTCCGCAAACTTCCAACCGGAATGACCACCTCCCACGTGTCGCCCGACTCGCTCAGAGAGAATCCACCCGCTTGAATCACGTTCCGCGCCAGCGCCCGGACGTCCGGCTTGTGGGGCATGAGGTCGTCGAAGGCCATTGCGCCGCCCTGCGCCGCGGCGGCCGTGGTCGGCTCCGCTTGAGGAGGAACCGCCCCCGGGGCAACAAAGCCCGGGGCAACCGGCGCCCCGGCGACCGGCGGTCCACCGGCCGGCTGTTGTCCCGAAGTCATCGCCTGCTGGATGAGGCCCGGCATCATCATTCCAAACCCGGCGCCGAATCCCATCTGCATCGGTCCCCCTTCGCCGCCGCCCCCCTGCTCGGCCATCTTCGACATGCTGTTGGCGGCCTGAAACTTCATGTACTGGTTCAGATCGCCCACCGCGCCCATGGCGCTCCGCGCATCGATCGCCTTCTGGACCTCCTCCGGCGGAGTGATCGCGTTGATGAAGAAGTCGACCAGTTCCAGGCCGTATTTCCCAAAGTCGTCCGTCACCTTCGCCCGCGTGGCCCCGCCGATCTCGTCGTACTTCGCCGGCAGATCGAGAATGCTCGTTCCCAACGTGCCGAGCAG
Source organism: uncultured Planctomycetaceae bacterium (assembly GCA_964520785.1). Lineage (GTDB taxonomy): Bacteria > Planctomycetota > Planctomycetia > Pirellulales > Thermoguttaceae > CAZFQG01. Next base: position 44,240 of record CAZFQG010000009.1, read on the forward strand.
GTCCGACAACCGGGAGACGATCACGTCGCGCAAATAGTTGCTGATCTCGCTCGTCGTGACCTTTCCTTGCGTTCCGACGAGCGTGTTTACCAATAGCGGGCTGTCGACGACACGGACGGAGTACTTTCCGAAGCTCCGCAGACGCACCATGCCGAAGTCCTTGTCGCGAAACACGACCGGCTGCAGCGTTCCCCATTTCTGGTCGATAAAGGTCTGCTTGCCGATGAAATAGACGAGGCACTGAAACGGGGATTTCTCCCAGGGAATCGTCAAGAGCCGGGTGATCAGCGGGACGTTCGCCGTCGTGAGCGTGTGCCGGCCCGGCGCGAACGTGTCGAGCGCCTTGCCGTCGCGGAAGAAGACCGCCTCCTGGTTTTGCTGGACGATGAGCTGCGCGCCCAGTTTGATGTCGGCCGAGCCGGTTTCCGGGAACCGCGCCACCATCGATTGATTCGTTTCGTCGAAATACTGGATGACCTCAAGACGCATTCAATCCTCTCCCTTCGTTTCGGTCGCGGCCGGAGGAAATATGCTCCCGGCCGCGGAATTCTTCCTTTCGGCTTCGACGACGGATGGTCGAACCGCATCCGGCTAATCCAAACCCTTGAGTATCTGGTCCCGCCCCGTCCAAACGTCTTCGAGGGCGTCGATTTGCTCGAGCACCCGGTCCAAGGAGCCGACGAGGTCCGGATCGTGCGCCTTCAGCGACTCCACCGCCTCGGCCGTCTTCTCCGTTTGCTCCATCATCGCCACGTCGTGGTCGTAGACCTTGTCGAGCACCGTTTCGTTGATCCTCACCAGGTCGAACACGCCCGAGTAGCCCTGCATCGCGCCGTCAATCCGGCCGATGAGCTTTTCCAGCCGGTTCCGCACCCGCTCCACTCGGGGGATGTCGTCGATCCGGACTTCATCGACAAGCCGTTTCGCCAGTTCGTCCAGGGCCGACTTGGCCGTGCGGAGCCGGTCGGCCAACCATTTTCTCTGTAATTCGTCGCTCTCCCGGCGATATTCCTTTTCGAGGTAACCCCGAAAACCGGGAACCCGCCGTAAGATCGATTCAACGAAATTTCTGTTTTCCGCGTGTTTTTTTGGTTCTGGCATGGCTCTACTACGTTCAACGGCGGATTTGACTTGAGAATCTGGGGAACCGGACGCGCCCTTTGGCCTCGAAACGCCGGCAAATCGCGCGAAAACGGGTGTTGGCGGTTCAAGACCAACTTGTTATAGTCCCCCGAACCCAATGTCGCAACTCCTTCGCGACCCGGTACGAATCAAAGTGGAAGCCAAGATGCGTAGCGTAATCCTTGTCGCTTTTCTGTCCACGGTTATTGCCGTTCTTTCCGGCTGCCGCAATGGCGGCTTCGTCGATCTCAACGGCTTGCACCACATGCCTTGGGCGGAGAAACCCGATCGAATGCCCGGCGTAATCGCCCCGCACGAGCGGTTGTCGCTGTATCAAAGCCTGACCCAGGAAGCCCGGCACGCGGATTCCGGGCGTCGCGAGGAAATCGCCACTCGGTTGGCCCGCGAAATCAAGGACGAGGTGGATCCGATGCTCCGCGCGGAAATCATCCGCTCCCTGGGACGGATTGACTCTCCGACGTCGCTGATCGTCCTGGAGGCGGCCATGAAGGACTCCTCGGACCGCGTCCGGATGCTCGCGTGCGAGGCCTGGGGCCGCGTCGGAGGCGACCGTGCGCTGGTCGCTCTGGAAGCCGCCGTCGCAAGCGATCCGTGCGTCGACGTCCGCCTCGCCGCCACTCGGGCGCTGGGAGAAATCCGGCATCCGGGCGCCATCGCCGTTTTGGGAAGGGGTCTCAACGACCGGGATCCGGCGATCCAGTATCGTTCAATGCAGTCGCTCAAACAGGTCACCGGCGAGAATTTCGGCGACAATGTCGGTCATTGGCAGGAATATATCGCCACCGGTCGGCCGCCGGAGGGAGCATCGGTCTCGCTGGCCGAACGGATGCAGGGAATGTTCCGGTAGTGAATCCGTGAATCGGCGGAACATGCGCGTTGCGTCGTCCCCGCTGTCCTTTTAGGCCTCGGGATGCCCTTGGTAATACGGCTCCTTTCCCCATTCGGAGTGTGATATAACGATTAATCCCACCCATCGACCCCGTGGGTTCATCCGTCGACGCGGTTGCGGGGATTCCGTGCCGTCTGGATTGCCGTCTGGATTGCCGTCTGGATTATTGTCGCGTCTTACCCCCTTAACCGGCGTAAGACTCCCCGACCCCCCTCGATGACGGCGGTAGCGCAGCCACGAACGTCCCGCTGGAGCACGCAGCGCGAAAAAACGCCGGGATCTCTGGTATTTTCTAACGGCTGAGTGTAGAATGCCAGAATGCGCGGGGGTGGTCCGCGACTGGGAATTGTCTGTTTGTGCTGATGGAGGGTGTGTGAATTATGTGTCATCTTACCGTGAAAAGTTGGCGGGGCCGGCGGGGCTTTACGCTGGTTGAACTTCTCGTCGTGATCGCGATCATAGGGATCTTGATCGCGCTGTTGCTTCCGGCCGTGCAGGCGGCTCGCGAGGCCGCCCGGAATCTGCAATGCAAGAACCAATTGCGGCAGATGATCACGGCGTTCCACAACCACGAGAACCAGTTGGGCGTCTATCCAACGGGGGGCGACACGCCTTGGCCGCAGCTCAACAACTACAAGGAATTCATTAACATCATGCAACGCGGACAGCTTAATCCCCCCGAAAAAATGGGGATGGGCTGGGCGTTCCAAATTCTGCGATATTTGGAGAAGGCGTCGATTCAAGAGCTGGAGTTCTCAAACACGAACCAGGATCAGTTGCGAGGGGTGAATCCGGGCATCTATTTCTGCCCGTCTCGGCGCCAAGGCGAACGCTATGAGAACAACCTGCTGATGGATTACGCGGGCGCGGTGCCGGGCAATAAGCGGATGCCGGGCCACCAGAATGAACCTTCTTTCTGGGCGGGACACATGGCGACCAGCGAGTCGGGGGCGGATTACCGCTGGGAAATCGTCGGCGTAAAGGATTATCGCGGCGTGATCACGCGAATCACCTGGTGGTGGAAGACGAGGCAATTCGTCGGCGGCGGTCCGAACGTCGTCAAGCCGCGCGACATCAGTGACGGGCTGAGTAACACGATGGTCCTTGGTGAAAAAGCCCTCATTCCTTCGAATTATCAGTCCGGGGCTTGGTGCGATGATTGCGGTTGGGCCGATGGCTGGGACCCGGACACGCTGCGGTCGACGACGTATTTGCCTCAGTTCGACCAAGAAACATTGACTGACCCCTGTTACCGCTTCGGCTCCGCCCATCCCGGCGGCTTCAACTCCGCGTTCGCCGACGGGTCCGTGCGGTCGCTGAACTACCAGATCGATCCCTACATCTTCAACTATCTGGGGGATCGGATGGACGGTCAGACGATTCCCAAGGATCTGCTGGACTAGGTCGCGGCACTAAGGACCCGTGCACGAAATGGCGAGCAACGACGTACGTCATCACGGAAAATTTTTCTTGGAGACCCCTACTCTTTCACGGTATCTTCTTCCGCGGCCGAAGCGCGCGGTGGACACGACAGGGGTCTTTCTCCGCTCTATCACCAAGAACGGGCGAGTCGAGGGAATCCGTTGACGTCGTCTCGGCGACCAGTCATAATCGAGTTCGTATCGGGCGCGGTTGCCCGAACTCCGGGCCGGTGACGCCCGGACGAACGGCGATAGACTTCGGTCCCGCCGATGGAAACCAAAGATACTTCATATCCGGGAGAAATCCTCGTGCGCCGCTATTCTTTCAACGGATACCGCGTTTTCTGCATTGTGACGCTGGCCGTGTCCTTGTTCTCTCCCGCCGACGCCAATGCGCAAAAGACCCTGCTGCTCAACCCATACCGGGACGTCGACTGGGAGCACGTCGAGCACTACAAGACGAATCTGCACACGCACAGCACCCAGAGCGACGGACGTCTGACGCCAGCGCAGGTGATTGACGAATACCGCGACCGAGGTTACAAGGCGTTGGCCTTGACCGATCACGACCGGTGTACGTTTCCTTGGTCGAAATTCGGGCGCGACGCGGCGGAAGCGGGGATGCTCGCGATTCCGGGCAACGAGTTGTCGCGGCACCACCATACGCTTAGCCTCTTCTGCGATTACGTGACTCAAACGAGGGAGTGGGAGACGGCCCTCGCCGGTGTCGGCGAGGCCGGCGGAGTGGCGGTTATTGCTCATCCGGCCATGCATTGGCCGCGCGATCGGCGACTCGCGCCGGCGCTCGAAGTGAAACTCTCCGCCCCCTTCCGCCGTCTGACGCGGGGCGACTTCACCCTCGAGGCATGGTTCCGCACGACCGATGCGGGCAGAAACATCCTGATGGGCAACTTCGCCGCCGGCCGCGCCGGCGCCTTGAATCTCGAACTGCATACCGACAACCGGGTTCGTGTTTTCCTCGCGCCCGCCGACCAAGGGCAAACCGTGGACCTCAACGTCGCGGCGGACTCGCTCGACATCGACACACGCGACGGCCGCTGGCATCACTTGGCGGCGGTTCGTCGCGGGGATTCCGTCCTGCTCTACCTCGACGGGCGGGAGGTGGGCAAACGCCCGGACACGGCCGGAGCGTTCGAATTGCCGGGCGACGTATTCTACATCGGCCGTGACACCCGAACCGGGACGACCGTTTTTAGCGGCGACCTTGACCACGTACGTCTTTGGCGACGCGCCCTGAGTGCCGAAGAAATCAGCTCGGTGAGGCGGGGAAATCCGCTCGAAGAGGGCGCCGGCCCCTCGACCGAAGACCTCCTTGCACGGTACACCTTCGACCAATTCGCGGACGCGCGGCTTGAACCGGGAACGGCCGTTACCGGGCGCGCGGAAGACTCGGCCAACCACCCCGAAGGCCCCTTTCACGCCGACGTGACCGGTCGCGGTGCACCGGTGATTATCGCCGAAGTGCCGGAAGTGCTCGAGCACGGTGGGAAATCGAGGGCGGCGTTGCGTTTTGAAACCACCCGGTACGAGGGAACCGGCGTCCCGGATGACGTTGTCGAACAATACGCCGGGCTGTTTGCGCGCTACCCACACCTGCTCGGCCAGGAAGTCCTCAATGGAACACGTCCTCTAGAAGAATATCCTCTGGATCGCGGACTTTGGGACAAGCTGTTGACCCGGCTCATGCCGAAGCGGCCGGTGTGGGGGTTCGCCACGGACGACATGCACGGTATGGCGCATCTGGGACGTGACTGGCTGTGGGTTCCGGCCTCAAAACTCGACGAAACCGCCGTCCGCGACGCAATCACCCAAGGGGCCTTCTATTTCGCCAGCATCCGACTTCACGACGCGGACCGCCAGTCGGTGGAGGGAACACCGCGAATCGAACGCATTGATCACGACGCGGAAAACGGCACCATTACGATCAAGGCGACCGAAGATGGCCGGCTGCTTCCCGACGACGCCTATCAATGGTTCGCCAACGGCGAGATGGTGCATGTCGGTCCGACTCTGGCCTATCGCGCGACCTGCGGAATCGGTGTTTACGTCCGTGCCGAGATTACCGGTAGCGGCGGTACCATTTTCACGAACCCGTTCGGGTTCGACGATCCATGAACAAGAGAAACCAATCCACGTTTTCGAGGGAGAAGGCCGGAGTCTGAATCGCACCGTTGGGTCGCGGGTGGATTCAGGAGCACGCGTCTCGTGATTGGATTGAAATCAAGGGAATCGTGAAACGGCGTTCAACTAACGCTTCCGCGCCGCGGAACGAGCCGGCTTTCGCTGCCCTCGCTTCGCGGCCAGGTAGTTCGGGTTGTCCGCCTGACCGGCGATTTCGTACAAGAACCGGCTGGGAATCGTGGGGCGGAGCTTTCCCCATTTTTGGCGGTGGAGGGCCAGCGAGAGGGTCAACCGCCGCTGGGCTCTGGTGATCCCGACGTAACACAGCCGCCGCTCTTCGTCGATTCCCGCCTCGCTTCCGTCGCCGATCGACTTTTTGTGCGGGAGGATGCCTTCTTCCATGCCGACGAGGTAGACTTCCGGAAACTCGAGCCCTTTGGCAGCGTGGAGCGTCATCAGGGCGACCGCATTCCTCTGGAGTTCCCCCGCCTTGTCCTGAGCGGAGTCGAATCCGTCGAGCGTCGTCTCCTGCAAAAAGCCGACCAGACTCCCCTGGGCGTTACCGGAGACGTAGTTGCCGACGGCATTAACGAGGTCCTGCACGCTTGCCCACCGGGCTTCTTGTTCGGCCGGTTTGGGGTAGTTCCGCACGATCTCGTTTTGATAGTCGATCGTGCCGATCAGGCCGCGGACGAACCGCAACAGCGCTTCCTCGCGCACCCGGCGGCGCAGATCCTCGATCAGCGACCGGAACCGCCCCAGGGCCTCCCGAGTCGGGCCGCCGTACTTATCGGACCTTTCGGCGACGGACAGCATTTCCCAGACGGAAGACTTTTGCGCAACGGCCGTTTCCAACAGCCGGCGGATGGTGGTCGCCCCAATCCCTCGCGCCGGGGTGTTGATGATCCGCAGGAGCGCGACCTCGTCGCGCGGGTTCGCGACGACGCGGAGATACGCCAGCAAATCCCGGATTTCCTTCCGGTCGAAAAACGATTGCCCCCCAAGCAGGACGTACGGGATTTTCGCCTTGCGGAAGGCCTGCTCGAACAGCCGCGGCTGATCGTTCGTCCGAAACAGGACCGCGAAGTCCCTCGGCCGCCGTTTCGCCACGGCGATCCGCGTCCGGATGTCTTCGATGATTCCGGCCGCCTCCTTCGTTTCGTCGTCGAACTGGCGAATTCGGGGCGTTTCGCCGGAAAAAGTCGCCTTGAGGACCTTTTCGTGCCGTGTCTTATTGAAAGCGATCACGCGGTTGGCCCACTCGATGATTTCGCGGCTCGACCGGTAATTGGTCTCCAACCGGACCACCTTGGCGTCGGGCCAGTCTTTCTTGAACCGCAGAATATGGGTGACCTCCGCCCCGCGCCAGGCGTAGATGGATTGGTCGTCGTCCCCCACGACGCACAAGTTCCGGTGTCCCTCGGCGAGCGACTTGACGATATGATACTGGCTGGCGTTGGTGTCTTGGTATTCGTCGATCATCAGATGGTCGAACCGGCCGGCCTCCTCGGCTTTCACCTCGGGGAATCTCCGGAAAAGCTCGCGCGTGAGCATGAGAAGGTCGTCGAAGTCGACGGAACCGGCGGCGCGGAGCGTGTTCTGGTAGCGCCGGTACGCGGCCGCCGCGAGGATATCCTTCGCCGTCACCGCGCGGAGGGCCGCCTCGGACGGATCGAACCCGGCGTTCTTCCAACGGCTGACCATCGAGATCAAATCGCCCGGCCGCAGCATCGCGTCGGCCGCCTTTACCTCGCGGAGCGCCCCACGCGCAAGGCTCTCCTGGTCTCCGCGATCATAGATGGCAAACTGCGGGGGATAGCCCAGATGCGAAATCCGACGCCGGAGAATTCGGACGCAAAGCGAGTGGAACGTGGAAATCTCGGGCGACTCCGGAAGCCGCTTACCCAACAGGGCCGCCGCCCTAGACTGCATCTCCCGGGCTGCTTTGTTCGTAAAGGTCACGGCCAGGATCCGCGACGGTCGGGTTCCGGTCCGTATCAACTCCGCCAGACGGTGCGTGACGACCCGAGTCTTGCCCGTGCCGGCACCGGCAAGAACGAGCAATGGCCCGGAAGAGGTATAAACGGCGGCGAGCTGCGTCCGGTTTAGCTCGGAAGTCACGTACGTATAGTCTTTCGGGGGGGTGGATGCAAAAGCGTGGTAGACTGATGGAAAAGAGTCACCATTGTCGCGAGGAGGCGGCGTTTTTCAAGAGGCGCGTTCCTTGCGACCCCGCCGGACGCGGCACTATATTCTGAACAGCAGTAACCACCCCCACAATAAGGAGTCTCCCCCATGTCGAATTTCTGGAAAAGAGGAAGCCGACCGGCGCCATGTGCCACGGCGTGCAGATTCTCTATACCGAATTCCCGCCGGGTCTATGCGATCCCATGCTCTCTTTCGTACGCGGCGATTTTGTCCTCGTGAAGCAGCGTGAGGCTGATATCGTCGAGGCCTTCCAGAAGGCATTTGCGCCGAAAGTCGTCCACTTCAAACGGAAGACGGAATCCGGTCGCGTCGGAAATCATCTTTGACTCCAGGTCAACCGTTAATCGATAGCCGTTCGTCTCGGCCGAACGGCGAAACAGGTCTTCGATCGTCTCCTCGGGCAAGACGATCGGTAGGATTCCGTTCTTGAAGCAGTTATTGAAGAATATATCGGCGAAGCTCGGAGCCAACAAAACCTTGAAACCGTAGTCGGCCAGGGCCCAGGGGGCATGCTCACGGCTGGAACCGCATCCGAAGTTCCGCCTGGCCAGCAGAATGGTCGCGCCGGCGCACTCCTCGCGGTTGAGTTCGAAGTCGGGATTGGGCGCCCCGTCGGGGAGGAAACGCCAGTCGAAGAAAAGGAACCGGCCGAAACCGGTCCGTTCGATCCGCTTGAGGAACTGCTTGGGGATGATCTGATCGGTGTCGACGTTCGCCCTATCCATGGGGGCGACGATTCCCGTGAAGGTTTTGAACGGTTCCATGAATAATTCCTCTTTTGTCGGTTTTTGCGCCGTGAAGGGATCGCCGGAGGGCCGACGGCCGGGAAAAAACGCCGATTCCTTCACCAGCCAGGCCGCTCTGGGGCGTCGCGAAGCACGCCCCGCGGCGCCATTAAGCAATTCTCGGGCAAGTACTAAAGCTCTCGGATGTCGACGAACCGGCCGGCGACCGCCGCCGCCGCGGCCATGGCGGGGGAGACCAGATGCGTCCGGCCCCCCTGCCCCTGCCGTCCCTCGAAGTTCCGGTTCGTCGTGGCGGCGCACCGCTCGCCGGGGGCCAGTTTGTCGGGATTCATCGCCAGACACATGCTGCAACCCGGTTCGCGCCATTCGCATCCGGCCTCGACGAAAATCCGATCCAAACCCTCTTCCTCCGCCTGCTTCTTGACGACTCCGCTTCCCGGTACGACCATTGCGCCGACCCGGCCGGCGACCTTCTTTCCGTTCAAGACGGCGGCGGCCGCGCGCAAGTCCTCGATGCGGCCGTTGGTGCAAGAGCCGATGAATACCCGATCGATTTTCACGTCCGTCATTGGGGTTCCCGGTACCAGCCCCATATAACGCAGGGCGCTTTCAGCCGCCTTGCGGTCGGTCTCGTCGGCAAAATCGTACGGCGAAGGAACGCGGTCGGTGATGGAGACGACCTGTCCCAAATTCGTTCCCCAGGTCACCTGGGGTCCGATTGTCGAAGCATCGAACGACTCCATCCGGTCATACGTCGCGCCGGGATCGCTCGGAAGCGTCCGCCACCGCTTCACCGCCGCGTCAAAGTCCTCCGGGACGAACTCTCGTCCGCGAAGATACTCGAACGTCGTCTCATCCGGGGCGATGAGTCCCGCCCTGGCCCCCGCTTCGATGGACATGTTGCAGACGGTCATCCGCGATTCCATCGACAACCCGCGGATTGTTTCACCGGTGTATTCGATACAGTAGCCGGTGCCTCCTTGGGGAGTAAGCCGGCCGATTACGTGGAGAATAAGGTCCTTCGAGGTGACGCCGTTTCCCAGCCTGCCGTCAACGCGAATTTCGAGCGTCCTCGGTTTGTATTGGAGGAGGGTTTGCGTCGCCAGGACGTGTTCCACCTCGCTCGTGCCGATCCCGAAAGCCAGCGCGCCGAACGCGCCGTGCGTCGCGGTGTGACTGTCACCGCAGACGATCGTCATTCCGGGCTGCGTCAGCCCCAGTTCGGGACCCATCACGTGGACGATCCCGTTGTGAATGTTGTCCAGGTCATACAAGCGGATACCGAATTCACGGCAATTCGCGCGGAGCGTGTCGATCTGCTTGGCCGAAACCGCGTCAATGATGGGGAGCGACCGGTCGGTGGTGGGAATGTTGTGATCCAACGTCGCGACGGTCCGCTTCGGCCGCCGCACCTTGCGCCCGGCAAGCCTGAGCCCCTCGAATGCCTGGGGACTCGTCACTTCGTGGACGAGCTGGAGATCGATGTAAATAATGGTTTGCTTCCCGGGCTCCGCATGGACTACGTGATCAGTCCATATCTTCTCGAATAGCGTTCTGGGCGAATTCATTTCCGTCATGGCAGTTCCGCGGAGATTGTCGGTAGATGGGGCCTCACCCCGCAGCAGTTCCGACAGTGGTTTCAATATCCAAAGGCGAGGCCGAATACCGTATTCTAGGCCAAGTCGCGGGGGGAGCAAAGGGCGAAGCCCCGCGGAATCGCGTTCCTTCGGCCCCGTAAGGACCGGCAAGTTCACGAAAAAAACTCTCGCGGGTTGCCGTAACCCGCGAGAGTTTCGTGGAAAACTTGTTAATAAGCCGCTTGGCCGATTCCTAGCCGCGACGTCGTCCGAGCAGGCCGAGGCCGACGATCAGCATTCCGAACCCGGCCAGAGTGAAGGTGGTCGGCTCGGGGATCGCCGTAATGGACGCACTCGCGACGTTGCGGACCTGGGCGTTGCCGTGCTTCTGGCCCCCTTGCTCAACGACCGTAATCCTCAACCCGTTGATCGTTATCATGCTCGAGAGGGTTGACGGGACGAGAACGCTTTCTCCGCCCAGCGCCAGATCGCTCGTTTGCAGAGCCATCTCCAATTCGATGAAACCGACGGCAATCGGTGAATTGAGCAGTTGAGTCAGCTTCGCCGAGACGACGTCGTACTTGGCCATGGTAGACTCTAACCGGATCGTGACGGTGTCGTCCACGACGGCAATGGGATTGGTGATGCCTAGGGGACCGGCATATCCGGTTAAATCGAAAACGATGGAATCGAACTTCATGCCCGGGACATTGTCCGCGGCCGAAAAAGTAATGAGTCCTTCATCCAGCGAAAACTTCTTCAAATCCGCCGCGTTGACTTTGATCTCTCCGAATGTCCCCGCGAATTCATTCACGACCAACTCGGCTCGAGCCGAGCCGCCTACGAACATCGCGAGTCCCACCGCGACCAACCCCAATATCATACTAAATCTTCGCATCGGACATCTCTCTTTCATTCTATCAGTAGTAGTTTCGGGAACCTAACCTTCAGCGGATCGTCGGGACTAGCCGGAACGATCCGTAACCACAGTGCTCATATCTTACCATTTCTGACGATTGTACGTCAAGCATATCCGGCCTATTTTTACTAACCGAACAAGAAAAACGGGGTATACACCACCTGTATTTGCCCGAAAATGCCCAAATTCGCAAAGCAGCTTTGCCAAAACACCTCATGATCCCCCCATCGGAGCTACTTTTGGCGCGCCACGTCTTACCACGGCCTCCATGGCGGTCGACGGAAATCTGATCCGCCGGCCCGGTCCGGTCCGTTCGCAACGGATGTGTCACGTATCCCGGCGGTTCCAATCCCGTTTGTAGGGGGCGAACCCGTTTTCTTGGCGATGACGAACGTGCGGGTCGATTTCTTTTTAACAGCATCCTTGAACCGGGACGACAGCTCTCAAAGACGCGAGACGAAGCCGCGTTGACATTATTCGCGATTTCCCAGACGCGCGGTTCGAGCCGTCGTCTCGATGGACTCGTGCGTATTTCCGTCCAAAGCCCATGAAACCGCAAGCACGCCTCACCCTCCGCCGACTCGGATGTCTGCCGCTGACCACGGCGATTCTCTTCGGGCTTTGCTCGAAAGAGAGCACCGCCGAGGGGATTGGCGGACACGCCTTCTCCGGTACGCGGCGGGTTTTGCTGGCGCCGGTACTGACCCGGCTTCCGGAGGCGGCACGGGAAGCGTGCGATCCGCCCGTTTCAGGATTGGCGTCCGGATTCGCGCGTTCGGGCGCCGAAGAAGACCGGTCTCTGGCCATGGAGCGGACGGCGAGGGAAGCGGATGTTCGGACGCGGCGCGGTTTCGAACTGGCCGACCGCGGCGCATTCTACTCCGCCAGAGAGGAATTCGTGCGCGCGCTAAGGATTCTCGCCCAAGGGCTGGACACCGAGCATCATACACGAGAATACGCTTTGGCCTTGGCGGAGGGACTTCGCGCGCTGGACGAAGCGGACGATTTCGTTCCGAGAGGATTTCGCCTGGAAGCCGACTTGCGCCTGGAAGACATCGTCGCCACTCACCAGACTCCGGTCCTGAAATCCGTTGACCTCGAGAGCGTAACCCCCATGTCGGCGACAAGGGCATACCTGACTTTTGCGCAGGACCGCCTCTCGAAATCGGTCGGCGATGAATTCGCCGGTTCCGTCGCTTTGTATGCGTTGGGAAAAACCTACAGAGTGATGGGAAAGGAAATGCCGGAGAATCTCGTTGCGCCCGATTCGAAGGCGGTCGCCATCCTGCAGGCGGCTTTGCTTGCGCGGCCGAACAACGCGATGGCCGCGAACGAATTGGGAACCCTCCTCGCGACCGCCGGCCGGTATGAGGAATCCCGAGGTCTGTTGGAGCAGTCCGCGGGAGCGTGGCCCTCCCCGGTGGTTTGGCGGAACCTGGCGGTAGTCTACTCGAGACTCGGTTGGGCCGGCGCAGCCGAAAACGCGGCCCGGCAAGCCGCGGCGTTCGGCGCCGCGGAGGCGTCGGCCGCTTCGGGGACCGTCCCCGTCGATTGGGTCGGCATCGAGGAATTCCACAAACCGCGGCCGGGGGACCCGGTCTACGACCGGGCGGAGACGCCGGCGAAGGTCCAATCGGCGGCAATACCGAAAACCGCGGCGATTCCCGGAAGCGGGCCGAATGGGAAAAAGGGATTCTTCCGGTTTCAGTAACACGGACAGGTCGATGACAAGGCACGCCTTCTTCCGACAATACGATTCAGTATCCATCCTCGCGGCCGGCGCGTGCTTCCTCCTGTGCGCGACGGCCGTTTCGGCGCCGTTGGCCGGCGAGTGGGGCCGGTCGGGCGGCGTAGGGGTCATTCGAGACGATTGCGTCCACCCTTGCCAGGCTCTCGGGCCGGCCGCCCCCTACGACATCCGCGGAGTGGACTGCGCGGAACGGGCAATGCGCGGATATCCGTGCAAGGGCTCCGGCTGGGAGTGCATGCGGCGGATATGGTGGCAGCGGTACGCCCAGGGCGAATACTGCGGCCCCGCGCGGACGCGACACGTCGACGAATACCGCTTGAGGCCGGAGGACGATCTCGACATGGTCTACCGGCTGACGAACGACGAGCAGCCGACTCCCTACAAGCTGGAGGTGGGCGACCAAATCCAGGTCGAATCGTTCACCGATCCCGAGCTGGACCGCGAACTCCTGATTCAACCGGATGGCACCATCACGCTCCGGCTGCTCGGCCAGGTCCACGCGACCGGTCTGACGATCACGCAGCTTACGGACAAGCTCGATAAACTCTATTCAAAATACTACAAGGTTCCGGCGATCACCGTCACGCCCCTGGTCGTCAATAGTAAACTCAACGCCCTGCGAGCCGCGGTCGATCGTCGTTACGGCCTGGGCGGTCAAAGCCAGATTGCCCGGGTGACGCCGGAAGGGACGATCAGCCTGCCCGGTTTGGGTACGATCAACGCACAGGGGTTGACGCTCCGCGAGCTGCAACGCGAGATCAACGCCGCCTACCAGAAGGAATTCGAGGGGATCGCCGTCGTTCCCGTCCTGAACCGGCGCGCTCCGCGGTACGTCTACGTCCTGGGGGAGGTGGCCAACCCGGGCCGGTTCGAGATGACCGGACCAACGACGTTGAGCATGGCGGTCAGCATGGCCGGCGGCTGGAACGTCGGCGCGAATCTCTGCCAGATCGTCGTCTTCCGCCGTGGCGAAGATTGGCGGCTCAAAGCGACCATGGTCAACCTCACCGGCGCCCTGTACGGGAGAAAAGCCTGTCCCCCCGGCGAAATCTGGCTGAGCGATTCCGACGTAGTCATCGTCCCCAAGGGCCGCATTCTCGTCGTCGACGAGTTTATCGAACTGGTCTTCACGCGAGGCATCTACGGGGTATTTCCGCTCAACGCCACGCTCAACTTCGCGAAGCTCAGCACGCTGTAGGAGATTGGCGGGGCAGCGTCGTATTCCCTTCGTTGTCTCTCCGGGCAAACGTTCTTTCCCTCATCCGCCCAAACCCCGCTCTATCGTAGAAACCGCTCTTTTAGGGGGAATCCACTTTCTGCCAGCCCAACGCCCCCATTTTTCTCAAGAGAATCTCGCAGATTTCCCGCCACTAGGACTTGAAGTCCGAGTCAAACATTGATATTGTTATATTTGAACATTCATTCGGATTTTTGGACGATATAACATTGCGGAATGCCACAGGCACGGCAGAATTGAACAAGCGTCAAGAGATAATTAAAAATTTATTGGCGGAACGGGGACGGCTGAGTGTCGAGGATCTAGCCATTGAGATGGGCGTAGCACCGATGACCATCCGCCGGGATTTTACTGCGTTGGAAAAAGCTGGCATTCTGACCCGCACACACGGGGGGTGCGTTCCTCGATCCGCGTTCGTCCAGGAAATTCCCTTTTCCGCGAAAGAGCGAAAGCAGCAGCGGCAGAAGGTCGCGATTGCCAGGGCGGTCATTCCGTTTATCGAGCCGGGCATGACGATCTACCTCGATACCGGAACCACGGCGGTACGCGTCGCGGGGCTTCTCCCGGGGGCTTCGAACCTCCGCGTTTTCACTAACAACCTCCGCGTGGCGACGGAGCTGTTCAGCCGCGAGGGGGTGGAGGTGGTCGTGTACGGAGGGACGCTGGCGCAGCAAAGCCCCGATTTGATCGGCGAAGTCGGCGTGACGCGAATCCGCGATTTCCGCATCGACCTGGCCGTGATGGGGGCGGACGCGATCGACGCGGAGAAGGGGGAGTTCTACAGCGCCGATCTGGCGACCGCGATGCTCTCGCGCGCCGCCCAGGAACAAGCGGGCAAGACCCTCGTCGTCCTCGACGGGTCGAAGTTCGGAAAGCGGAGCTTCGCCGTCGTGGGACGTTTGGACGAGCAGGTAACCGTCATCACCGACGCCTCCGCTCCGCAGGCGGATCGGCAACGTTTGATCGGCTTCGGCGCGAATGTCATCGTGGCCGAGGAATAGACCACAAGCGAAACACCATCCAACTACTTCCCAAGAAGGAACCACAATCATGGGTAAATACGACCCCACCCCGTATTCTGTCGATCTGAACGAGTACCCGAGCATTATCACCGACGCGCTTCCGGGTCCCAAGAGCAACGAACTCCATGCCCGCGCGACGAAGTTCTTCCGCGGACTCTCCGGACAGGTGCGGCTGTTTCCGGTCGCCTTCGAAAGCGGCAACATGTGTACCATGACGGACGCGGACGGGAATACGTACATCGACTTTTCCAGCGGCATTTACGTCACCGGTTTGGGGCACGCCCATCCGAGAATCTCCGAGGCCATCGCCCAGGCCGCTAAGACGTTGATGAACGCGCACGATTTCACCACCGAAATCAAGGTGAAGCTGCTGGAAAAGATGCACGAGATTCTCCCGGGCGACTTGACCGGGATGCAACTTTACGACAGCGGCACGACCGCCGTGGAGGCGGCGCTCCGCACGTGCCGCGCGGCGACCGGCAAGCACGAGTTTTTGAGCTGTTTTGGCGATTTCCACGGCAAATCGGGGCACGCCATCAGCCTGGCGAGGATGAACCGCTTCAGCGGCCCGGCGAGGAGTCCCGGTTTCTACATGGTCCCCCGGCCGGACACCTACCGTCCGTGGTGGACCCGCGAGGACGGCTCGCTCGACACCGAGAAGTACCTCGAGTTCTACGATACGTTCATCCTCGAAAGCACCACCGACCGGGTCGCCGCGTTCGTCCTTGAACCGATCCAAGGTTGGGCCGGCAGCATCATGCCCCCGGACGACTTCTTCCCCAAGCTCAAGAAATTCTGCGAAAAGCGCGATATCCTTCTGGTCGCGGACGAGGTCCTCTGCTGCATGGGGCGCGCCGGCAAGTGGCTGTGCATGGAGAACTGGGACGTCCTCCCCGACGTGGTTACCCTGGGCAAGGGATTCGGCAACGGTTTCCCGGTGACGGCGATGGTCGTCCGAGAACCGTACGCCGACGCCGTCGACAAGATCAGCGCCTCGACGAGTTACGGCGGCAATCCGATGGCCTGCGCGGCCGCCTTGGCCTCGATCGAACTGATCGAGGAAGAGGACCTGCTCAATCACTCGGTGGAGTTGGAAAACCTGTTCCGCGATCGCATGGCCGACTGGACGACCAAGTACAACATCGTCGGCGACACCCGAGTCAAGGGTTGCCTCCTGGGCGTCGAACTCGTCAAAGATAAGACGACGAAGGAACCGTTCGACGAAGCCGGCAAGCTCATCTACCAGCGGACCTTTTCCAAGGGGCTGGCGTGGATTCCGGCCGGCCACATCCTCCGCATGAGCCCGCCGATCGTCATGCCCAACGAGATGGCCTTGAAGGGCATGGACCTGATCGAAGAGTCGATCGCCGAGGTGGAAAAGGAACTGGGCTACGCCGGGTAACGGCCTCCGAAGGCAGACCCGATTCGGCCAACCGCCGATCCGGTGAGTCGATCCGCAAGCGTGGATTTCGTTTCGCCGGATCGGCGGACCCGGGCGGGATCGAAAACCGCCGCGCCGGAAAGAGAAGCCATCCAGCCCGGCCCTTGGTTGGGGTGGCGATCTCAGGAATATCCAAAGTCCCCTCGGGCTTCCTCGGTCATTCTATCGGGAGTCCAAGGCGGGGTGAACGTGATCGCGACCCGGACCCGACCCACGCCGTCGCCGATGGATTCCACCGCCTTCGTCGCCGCGTCCAGAAGAACCGGTCCGTACGGGCACTCGGCACTGATGAGGGTCATGGTGACGTCCACGTCGGACTTGCCGTCCGATTCCGCGATTCTAACCTCACAAATGAGGCCGAGATCAACGATGTTGAGCTTCAGGTCCGGGTCGATCACCGTGCCGAGAGCCTGATACACCTGTTCCGCGGAAATCGCCATTGAGACCTATCCTCGCTGATAACCGTCAATAAGGGTCAACATGCACGTCGGTCGACACCGGCCCGTCTGCTCGCCAAGGACCAGCCGCGACGGTGCCGACAACCAAGAGTATACCAAGGTGTTACCTTTCTTGCGACGGGCCTTTCCATCGCTCCCTCATGAAACCGCACCGGTCAGGCTACCGGATCATCATATGGGAACCCCACTCGCAAAAACACGAAAGAATGCTTAATTAAAGGGGTATGGTACCCACTGAAAATAGGGAATCTGGCAACCTCTGGCGGCGAACGGTGGTGATGGGATTTGGGGATTTCGCCGAATGGCTCAACTGCTATGTTGGCCGGAAGGACATTTTGATACGATTCCGACCCGTTGGAATCCATACCTTGCCCGAGTGGTTCCCCGAGTGGTATCGTCAACTGCTCGGCCTGAAAGACCGATTCGCCCCCCGATGAACAACCCGTTGCCTTGCTTGAGACCATCCCCAGCGGTTGCCGCGGCAGCCCCCTCGACTTCGCTTGGTCCGGTGGTATTCGGACCGTCCTTTTGGGTTT
>CAZFQG010000010.1:0-37813 GCA_964520785.1 uncultured Planctomycetaceae bacterium
TATCAAACAGAACTCTTGATTGCAAGCGGGAGGAAGGGAGAATTTGGGTGTCCGTTGCGTCCCGTTGGGTGTCCGTCGCATCCTTGCGTTGCGTCCTTGGGTGTCCGTTGCGTCCGCACGGTTGCGTCCGCGGTTGCGTCCGGCACGTTGCGTCCGGCATGGACGGCCGCGGTCGCGCCTTGGACAACGTGTTCGTGGAACGTCTTTGGCGCAGCGTGAAGTACGAGGATGTTTACCTTTGGGATTATTCGAGCCCCCAGGAATTGGAGTCGGGCCTGGCCCGGTACTTTGAGTTTTATTCCCATAAGCGTCCCCATCAGTCACTCGGCTACCGTACGCCGGCCGAGGTCTACGGGACGGATCGGAACGGATCGTGAGAGGAACGAGGGATGGTTTACGAAGAAGGTGTGAGCCCAAGGCCGGCACCCCCGGTCTTGGATTTTGGCCGGGTTGGGGGACTTGCTCCGTTCCGGCTCGCTACGCTCGCCTCCACTCCGCAAGCCCCCCAACCCCTCTCTGTAAAAACACCTTATTCAAGTCCTTTTTTGGTCTCGACAACCGGCGCCGCCGCCCCGAGGGCCCGGCTCATGCCCCCCCAATTCCGACCGGGTCACCCGAGGGGATTACTCTCCCTCGGGTTCCCACAGATCCGGACGTGCTCGCATTAGAGCATCCGGTTCCTCAAAACCATGATTACTACGTGCGGCCCGAGTGGTGAATCTTGGGCTGGGGGAGCGGGTAACTCGCCTCCAGCCGGTCGAATGCCTCCCAGATCATGCGGCGTTCGTGGTTGCGGCGGTCAAGCCATTTCCGCCAGGCTCGTTCCACAACACCGAGGAAGCGGTCGAGCATCCGGCCGTTGCCGGTCACGCCATAATAGGCGTAATGCCCGCGGACCTTCTGGCAGAGCTTTTCCCATTGCACGCGTACCGACCAATGTCGGTGGTCCCGACACCATTGGTAGATCGACCGGACCGCGCGGGTGAAACGTTTCGACATCGTCCGCTTCTGTACGATCCACGCGCCCTTGCGCGACTTTCCCCAATAGTGGGTGAAGCCGAGAAGGTCGAACGTGTCCGGATCAGGCTTGCCGTCCCGCTTGCGACCGGAGTTCGACGGGTGCCGAAAATCGATCAGCCGCGTCTTGTCCGGGTGGACGGTCAATCCGAACTCCGCGCATCGCTTCGGCAGCAACTCCATCACGCGGAGCGCCGCCTCGCGGCTCGTGAAGACGATCACGAAGTCGTCCGCGAACCGGATCAGCGTAGCGCCGCCCGGCAGTCGCGGTTTCACTTCCGTTTCGAACCACGTGGAAACGTCGGGGTCTCTGGGGCAATTTCCAACTCGAGGAGGCAGTCGATGCGGTCTTCGGTGCATCCGGGACGCAAGTGAATCCGTACCACCTTCCGTGGGTTTCGATGGAGAAATCGAGCCAACCGCCTACGGTTGCACGGCCTATTCGAGGAACCCGGTCGTGCGGAGCCAAGGTTTCGCAAGCCGTTGACCACGTTTTCGTCCTCGAGACGTCTCTTGCTCCGGTGGGCAGACCGATGCCGTGACGGCCCTTCTGGCAAACATGGAGTTCGTCTTTTCCGGACGATCCCGATTTTGGAAGATGCCAGGACGCCAGTCAATACTTGAACCGCGAGGAGTGGTTGAGTCGTCCCACCAAGAAACTGACCCCTTTTTCGCTAAGTCTGGTGCCCCCTGCGGAATTTTCCGGTATAATTTTCCGTTGGAGCAGGCTCCTTCGCATCTTGCTTCGTGTTGGTGCGGCGGGGGCCTATGGACAGGATATTCGCCGCGGTTCAGAGAACGGCGACTTGCCACCGGCCGCGATGCATTGCCGGCTTGCAACCCCACCGGATGTTCCACACACCAAAAACGATGAATGCGGAACCCCCACGATTAGTGATTTTCAATCTCCCCAATCAGCTTACCGTTCTTCGCCTGATCCTCGCGGTTGTCCTGTTCGTGTTTATCGCCAACCGATTCTACGCGACCAGCGCGGTCCTGTTTTCCATAGCGGCGGCGACCGACTGGCTCGACGGGTACTTAGCCCGGAAGTACGGCATGGTGACGACCCTCGGGCGGATTTTGGACCCTTTCGCCGACAAAGTCGTTGTATGCGGCTCGTTCATCATGCTCTGCGCCATCCCGGCGATGAATGAACCGGCTTGGGGGCTGCGCGCGTGGATGGTCGTGATTATCGTGGGCCGCGAACTGCTCGTTACGGCGCTGAGGAGTTTCATCGAGGAACGCGGCGGCGACTTCTCCGCGAAGTGGTCCGGCAAATGGAAGATGGGGCTCCAGTGCGGCGCGGCCATCGCCGCCTTCGTCTACCTGGCGTGGAGTGCCGCCGCGGAAAGCCCCCCACTTTGGGTCGTATACACGACGGCGGCGTTCATCTGGTCCGCCCTGTTGATGACGATTTACACCGGGTACGTTTATGTAACGGCGGCGATGGAAATGGTCCGCCGACCGACTTCGATTTCTTAAGCCAGTCATGCCGCAGAATATCGGTTTTGTTTCTACCCGGTTCGCCGGAAGCGACGGCGTCTCCTTGGAAAGCGCGAAGTGGGCCCAATTACTGTGGGACTACAAGCACGTCAGCCACTGGTACGCGGGGAAGCTCGACCGCGATCCGAACTTCAGTCTGCTGATACCGGAAGCGTATTTCTACGATAGTTTCAACGTCTCCGTCACCGAACAGGCGTTCGGGCGAAACAGCCGGACGCCCGAACTGACGCGCAGGATTCTCGCGATGGCGGACTACCTGAAGGGGACGCTCTACGATTTCGTGGACGGATACGGGCTTCAGATTCTGGTGGTGGAGAACGCTCTTTGCTTTCCCGTCCACATTCCCTTGGGGGTGGCTCTGGCGCAGTTCATCGCGGAGACGGCGATGCCGACGATCGCCCACCACCACGATTTCTGGTGGGAACGGACCCGGTTCAGCGTCAACGCGGTGGGGGACTTTCTGGAAATGGCGTTTCCCCCAACCCTGCCGGCGATTCAGCACGTGACGATCAACTCATTCGCGCAAAAAGACCTTGCATGGCGGACCGGGGCCAATTCGCTGATGGTTCCGAACGTGCTCGACTACGAGACCGCACCTCCGCCGGAAGAGCAGTCCGGGGAGAAGTTCCGCGAACGGATCGGGTTGGACGAGGACGACATCGTCTTCCTGCAACCCACGCGCGTCGTACCGCGCAAGGGAATCGAGCATTCGATTGAGCTGATCGCTCAGTTGCGCAATCCCAGGTGCAAACTGATCGTTTCCCACGAATCCGGCGACGAGGGGCCGACCTACCACGACGCGCTGAGCGAACGGGCGCGCCAGTCGGGCGTCGACTTGCGTTTCGTGTGCGCCCAGGTCCAACCGGCGAAGTTCAAGGATTTCGACGGCTCCCCGGTAGCTTCGCTGGAAGAAGTATACGCGGCCGCGGACCTGGTAACCTATCCGAGCCTCTACGAGGGGTTCGGCAACGCTCTGCTGGAAGCCTTCTACTACCGCAAGCCGATCTTGGTGAACCGGTATTCGATCTTCATCATGGATATCGAACCGAAGGGGTTCAACGTCATCAAGATGGACGGGTTCATCACGCAAACCGTCATCGATCACGTTAAGAAGGTTATCGAAGACGAGAAGTACCGGCGGGAAATGGTGGACTACAACTTCGAACTGGCCAAGGCGTTCTACAGTTATTCGGTCTTGCGCCGAAATCTGCGCACGCTCATCACGACGTATACCGGGCTGGACGAGCTGTAAACCTTCTCAGCGGCGCCTCGCGACGACCATGACCAGGCCGGCGAGCAGGAGGAGCCCCGCTCCCGGCTCCGGGACGGTCGGCCAGGCGATGCTTTGCCCCCAGTGCGACCGGACGGTGTCCAAATCGGCGCTGCCGACGTAGCCGTCCCCATTGGCATCCCCGGCGTAGGTATCCCCCGGCATCACATATTGGCCCCAGTGGAAGCGAACGATATCCAAATCGGCGCTGCCGACGTAGCCGTCTTCGTTCATGTCGCCGGGAATGGGGGTGAAGTTGCGCCAGAATTCCTCCAAGGCGAGTTCCCCGGGATCCGGGTCCGGGGGGACCTCGAATGGCAGAGGGGATTCACCATCGTACGTCCAGGGGACCGCCGTGGCGTCCGTCGGATCGTCCCAGCCGAGACTTTGTGCCCCGATCGGCAACTCGAATCCCAAGGGCAAATCCCCAAACCGGCTCGTCCACGCGCGGAATTGGATGGGAACGTCCATTTCGAGTTCGCCGAATATCTCGCGGTTGAGAAACAGCTCCGCCTGAACGTGCGGCTCCGGATGCGTTTCCGACGGGGCGAACTCGCTCGCCAGTTTGAAAAGGAAATCCTCGTCGACGTACGGGCTGGGAACGCCGGCGTTCACTTGGGTGATTTCGAACAACCCCGTGTGATCATAGGCCAGCAGGTAGCCGTTCATTGTCATCGGATTCATGACCTCGAAGAAACCGAGATGGCCCTCGTGCTGATCGAGGGGCATTTCGTAGGTCCCGGGATCCTTGATGAAGAGCGCGTCGCCGCCGTAGTCGGTATAGCCCCGCATGGAGATCGTGTGCGCTCCCAAGGGATTGCCCCCTCCGACGACGTAATTGCCCGCTCCATCCACGCCGACGAGTTGGCCGGCGGCGTTCTTCAGCCACCAGTCGATCGTCAAACTGACATCTTCATCGTCGGCCGATTCGCTCCGTAACCAGGCCGGATCGACCGAAGCCCCCATGGATCCGACGGTGTAGCCTTTGAAATAGGCGGTCCCCTGGTGCTTGACGTCGAAGTCCTTGCCGCTCTTGTTGTAGGCCGGGTCGCTGAGGTACTTCCGCAGGCCTCTGACGTAATCGTTCCAGGTTCCGTTCCATTCGCCTCCCGCCGCGCCCGCGCCGGTAGGACCGTTGGTCCTGCATTCCTCGCCGAGCTTCTTGATCAGACCGACGTGCTTGTTACCGTCGGTCGGGGTGTCGGTCCAACTATCCGGGACGATATCCAGCCCCAACTTCTGGTCGAACCAAGTAAGGGAATTCGCCGCGGAGGTCGGGGAACAGTGGTTCTTCCCCCCCTGGCCCAACGCTCCGTTGTGTTGATCGAAATCGGGGAAATCGTCCTTGAGATGAAACCTCGGTGCCGCCAAGGCGGAACCCGCAAGAACCAGAATCATCACAACGCAGACGAACTGGCGAACTCCGGAAGAACCCATCGAATCACCTCACGGTGCAACGTTAAATAGGCCTGACGGGGAATAGAAGACCCCTAATGGCCGGAAACTGAAACAAAACACCTGATCACTATTATGCTTCCTCTGTCGGATTTGTCAATTTTGGGTCTCGCTCGGAGACCGGGGCACCGGGGCTCGGCCTGATTGCCGGTGCGATTGCCCTGTTGTACGATGCCGGGTACTGTCGGGTAGTGCCGGGTAGTTCAGAATATGGGCCGGATGCTGACGATGGGACGATAGTCTGGGCCGTCTTGGGGTTTTGTCAGACGACCCACCCCTTTCGGCCTTGCGGTTTTCCCCTGCGGAGGGGTCTGTCCGTCGGTGCGGGTGGATCATTTCGGGGACCGGGACGCAAATTGTGTGGTTCGTTTACTCGCGGGTTAGCAAGTTTCCCATGTTACTCATAGACAAGTTGGGGGGGTTTTATTTCCCTCGCACAGGCCATCCGTGAAGAGGGATTCAGTTGGAAGATTGCTTCACCCCTTGATTCGTTTCTATAATTCGGACGAACATTGGGTTCGTCGAGTCGTCGTGTTTGGCACGACCTTGGATGGTCCCATGCCTATTCCGGCAAGGGTTTCGATATCCACCGGCCGACACGACAGGTCGCGAGGATTTCCGAGCGAAGTGCGTAATGCACCGACAGGTTCGTTGATACGTCCATATCCGGTCTTTCTAGTGCAACGGTAGACTCAGGAGGCCAAGAGCGGCATGGATGAGTTAAGATCGATTGTCTCGGAACCGATCCCCTCCGAAGTCGAGAGAGGTGCGTTCGGAAAACCCACGTATATCGTCGGTATCGGGGCATCCGCGGGGGGGCTCGAGGCGCTTGAGCGTCTCTTTCACCGGATGCCGGCCGAAACCGGGATGGCTTTCGTCGTCGTGCAGCACCTCTCGCCCGACTTCGACAGCGTCATGGACGAATTGCTGGCGCGGCACACGCGGATTCCGATCCATACCGTGGAGGACGGAATGCCGCTCCACGCGAACGCGATTTATCTAATTCCTCCAAAGAAGGAAGTCATCGTTTCCGACGGCAAGTTGCTTTTGGCGGAAAGGGATCCGAACGAGAGCCTATCGCTGCCGATCAATACGTTCTTCCGTTCGCTCGCTCAGGAGGCGGGTTCTTCGGCGGTCGCGATCGTCCTTTCCGGCACCGGCAGCGACGGTTCGCGCGGGGTGCGGGATATCCACGACGCCGGCGGCCTCGTCATCGCACAAAGCGAGGAAACGGCGAAATTCGACGGTATGCCCAAGAGTGCCGTGGAAACCGGCGCGGTCGACCTGGTGCTTTCGCCTGACGCGATGGCCGAGGCGCTTGCCAAGTTCGCGCGGCATCCGGTCCGCGGGGACCTGGCGGCCGAGGCGAAGGCGGCGCCGGTGGACGAGGGGGCGATGAACAAGTTGATGCGGCTGCTGCACGAGGCGACCGGCATCGATTTCAGTCTATACAAGCCGGGTACGGTCCTCCGACGGATCGAGCGACGGTTGGTCCTCAACCAGTCGGACGACCTGGACGGTTACGTGGCGAAGGTCGGCTCCGATCCGGACGAACTGAACTCCCTGTACCGTGATCTGCTTATCGGCGTGACCCAGTTCTTTCGGGACGGCGACGCGTTCCGCGTCCTGGAATCCCAGGTTTTGCCGGAACTCCTCTCCAAGGCCTCGGTGGAGGATGGAATCCGCGTTTGGGTACCGGCCTGCGCCACCGGCGAAGAGGCATATTCCCTGGCCATTCTGGTGCATGAGTTGCTCACCAAGACGAAGCGCCTCATGCCGGTGAAGATTTTCGCCACCGACGTGCAGAAGGCCTCGCTCGATTTCGCCAGCGCGGGGATTTACGACCAGAGCAACCTGACGGACGTCTCCGAAGAGCGGCTCAAACGCTACTTCACCCGCAAGGGGGAACAGTACCAGGTGGTGCCGGAGTTGCGGCAGATGATCGTGTTCGCGCCGCACAACGTGATCAAGGACGCTCCGTTCACGCGGATGGACCTGATCAGTTGCCGGAACCTTTTGATCTACTTCCAGCCGCCGGGACAGAAAAAAGCCGTTTCCCTGTTCCATTTCGCTCTGAAGACGGGGGGCGTGCTCTTCCTGGGACCGAGCGAGAACGTGGGCGATCTGGAGGACGAGTTCGCCCCGGTCGACCGGCACTGGAAGATATACCGCAAGCGGCGCAACGTTCGTTTTCCGCCGGACATGCGTCTGCCGCTGACCTCGGTCCCGCACCTGCACGTGGCGAGAGGCGTCGTTTCCGGCCACCCCGCCGGGGGCGACGCGGATTTGTCCGCGGCGTACGATCAACTCCTTGCGCGGTATGTTCCCCCGGCCGTGTTGCTCAACAGCCGGCGCGAGGTAGTCCATGTCTTCGGCGAGGCGACCGAGTTCCTCCATTTCAAACCGGGCCGCGCCACGGCCGACGCGCTCGACCTGGTCGGCGCGGAGGTGAAGACGGCCGTTTCCGGCGCGATCCAGAAGGCCTCGAAGGAACTCGCGCCGGTCGCGTATTCCGGCGTCCGGATCGATACGCCTCAAGGTCCCAGGCAGTTCAAACTGGGAGTCATTCCCCTTCTGGACCACAATCAGGCGCTGACCCACCTTTTGGTAACGTTCGAGTCGGTCGAAACACCCTCCGTCGCCCCGGACCAACCAAGCGCCGAACCGGTCGACATGCGGGACGTCTCCCGGCGGCGGATCGACGCGCTTGAGTCCGAGCTGCGTTATACGAAGGAGAACCTGCAGGCGACCATCGAGGAACTGGAGACGAGTAACGAGGAATTGCATGCGACCAATGAGGAACTGGTCGCCTCCAACGAAGAGCTCCAGAGCACGAACGAAGAACTGCACTCGGTCAACGAGGAACTGTATTCGGTCAATGCGGAATACCAGCGGAAGGTGTCCGAGCTGACCGAGCTGACCGACGACATGCAGAACCTGCTGGCCAGCACCGATATCGGCGTCTTGTTTCTCGATGAAAACCTCTGTATCCGCAAATTCACGCCGCGGATCTCCAGCCTCTTCAATATCATCGAGCAGGACGTGGGCCGCTCGTTCGACAATTTCACGCACAATATCGATCACGCCGGCCTCATCGAGGACGTCCAACAGGTTCTCCGAAGCGGGATCATCGTGGAGCGGGAAGTGCGAGACCGCTTCAGGCATTGGTATCTGCTGAGAATCCTCCCCTACCGCGCCAAGTCCGAGGTCGACGGGGTCGTGCTTACCTTGATCGATATCGGAATGCTGAAAAAGGCGGAAGCGGAAGTCCGCGAAAAGGACCGACAGCTTCAAGGAATTCTCGACAATTCCCCCTCGTTCATATTCATGAAGGATATTCGCGCGCGTTACGTCATGGCCAACAGGCGGTCGAGGGAAGTCATGGGGATCGACGCCCAGGCAATCGTTGGAAACACGGACTACGACCTCCTTCCCCCGGAGATCGCGGACCGGATGGAGACCCAAGATCGAGATGTGATGGAGACTGGAAAGACGGTCGAAATCGAGACGACCGTCCTCAGAGGAAACCAGTACAGGACGTACCTTTGCCTGAAGTACCCCTTGCGCGACGAGGCGGGACGGATTACCGGAATCGCCGGTATCTGGACCGACATCACCAAGCAGAAGCGCGCCCACAGGAAGGCGAACAAGGCGATCGAACACCGCGACCGCTTTCTGGCGACCCTCTCGCACGAACTCCGCAATCCCCTGGCGGCGATCCGGAGCGCCACCCAATTGCTGCGGAGGACCCAGTGCGAAAACAACGCCGCCGAGCGAATCGCGGAAGTCGTGGGCCGCCAGACCGAGCAGATGGCGCGCCTGCTGGATGACCTGCTGGACGTCTCCCGTTTCACCCGGGATAAGTTCAATCTTCGGAAGGATCTGGTCGATTTGCGGCTCGCGTCGGAAGACGCCGTCTTGGCCGTTCGCTCGACGATGGCCGAACGGGGAATCGAGCTCGACGTGAAGCTGCCGGAACAACCGGTGTTGGTCTACGGAGACCTCGCGCGATTGCAGCAGGTGCAGGTGAACCTGCTGTTCAACGCGGCCAAGTTCACGCCCTCCGGCGGTTCGGTCCGGCTTACCCTGGAGCCCCTGGAAGAGAAGGTTGTCATCCGTGTCACCGATACCGGAATCGGCATGGCCCGGGAACTTCTCAGTCAGATATTCGAACCGTTCTTCCAGGGACCCGCCGCGGTCGAACAGCGCAATCCCGGCATGGGCCTGGGCCTTACCCTGGTCCGCGCGCTCGTCGAAATGCACGGCGGGACCGTCCTCGCCGAAAGCGACGGCCCCGGCAAGGGGAGCACCCTCACCGTCGAATTACCCCCCTCGCGCGAAGAAGCCAAGGAACGGAAGCCGCCGGCCGACGGCCCAGATGCCGACCGACCGCGCGCAACCGACCTGAAAATCCTCATCGTCGAGGATAACTCCGACACCCGCGATATGATGAAAATGCTGCTGGAATCGTACGGGTACGCCGTCGTCACGGCCGGGGATGGCCGTTCGGCCCTGGAAGTGCTTGAAACAAAGCGGCCGGACGTCGCCCTGGTCGACATCGGCCTGCCCGAAGTGGATGGATACGAGGTCGCCCGCCGGGCGCGAAGGCAACGGCCGGATGGTTCCGGGGCCTATCTCGTCGCGTTGACCGGTTACGGCCGGCCGGCCGACCGGAAGAAGGCACAAGAAGCGGGATTCGACGACCATCTGACGAAGCCGGTCGACATGGACGCGATTTGGAAAGTGCTGGAAGCCGCCGGCCGCCGCCGCGACTAGGCCTCCGTCAACACTGGGATTTTGGGTTGGCAGCACGCCGAAGTACCGCAATCGTCCGGT
Source organism: uncultured Planctomycetaceae bacterium (assembly GCA_964520785.1). Taxonomy (GTDB): domain Bacteria; phylum Planctomycetota; class Planctomycetia; order Pirellulales; family Thermoguttaceae; genus CAZFQG01. Next base: position 10,082 of record CAZFQG010000010.1, read on the forward strand.
TGAAACCGGAACGTGCACCCCTATTCCAACGTTTGACCAGGCACTAGGCCGACGCGCACGCCGTTTCCAGATGGCGGTTCATGGCGCGGATCAGGACTTCGGGGTTGACCGGCTTCGTGAACCAACGGTCGACTCCCCCGGGACCGACGGGAATTCCCATTTCCGCCGCCGTCCTCCCGCTGACTCCAAACACGCTCAGGCTCCGGTAGTCGGGGTGCCGGCGGATCGCCGAAAGGGTCTCCGGCCCGTCGCAACGCGGCATATGCATGTCCAGCAGTACGATCTGAGGTCGGCCACGCGTAGCCAACTGGTCCAGTGCGTCGCAACCGTCGTTGGCCACGTCGACGTGGAACCCGTTCATCCGCAGGAGTCCGGCAAGGAGTTCGCCCTCGTTCTTGTCGTCCTCCACCACCAGGGTCCGCCGAATGTCCTTGCCGGATCGCGGCCGTTCCCGCTGAACCAATTCACCGTCGAGCGTCCGAAGCTCGGCCAATACCTTTTGAAGAGTCTCTTCCCCTTCGGCTTGCAAACCCTGTTCTGATTGCCGTCGCAGCAAGTGCAGGCCCAACTGGAGCTTGTTCAATCGGTTCCTCAGGCGATGGTTCGAGATTCCCGGCGACTTCGCGGCCAGCAGGTCTACGTCGACCGGGTCGGAAACGCCGGTCACTTCATCCCGGAAGACGCGGACTTCCGGCGGCGCGTCGATGCCGACGCGGACATTGCGGCCGGATATCTTGAGTATTTCCACGGTGACGCCGATGTTCGGAAACACCAGCTTCTCCTTCTCACGGCGGGCAAGTACTAACATTATTTTGGGTCTCCTTTCCGACTAGGCGGCAATAAACGCGACCGCCGGACGGGGCTCCAGCCTCGCGGCCGCCGGCTGCCATGGGGTATGCAAGGAAGACAAAGCATCGACCTCCGCGCGGGCCGAGAGGCGGTAGGTGGAGTCACCTTGCCGACTCGCGACGAACAGCCGCGGACAAGTCTCGACCTCCATGTCGGCCGTCAGAAAACAGACGTGCGGAATCCCATTCCGCATGCTTGCCTATTGATGGACCCGAGAGTCTACCCCAAAACGCGATTCGCACCAATAGCAATTTCGTCGGAGACTTTCGGCTTTCTCCGGCCTTCTCCAGCCCGTTTGTTTCGTCGCCTTTTCCAAGGAATGCGCTATACGAAATGCTGGAATGGTTAAAATACGAAAGATAGGTAAATGCATACAGAGTTCCCCTTGGTGCGTTTTGGAAACCCTGAATTTCGTTTCGACGCCGGATTTCCGCAAAAAACGTAACTCATTTCACGAGTCGTAAGCCTTTGTGAATAAACATCTTGCGATCACAAGTCAGCGTTTGCGGGCCTGCGGCAGGGAGGTTTTTTTCGAGAGCCGTTGCATGTTGTTTTTTTCGAGCTATTATTGCTTGAGCATTTCTTCAATCCTACCTAGAATGCCGAGTTCATCTATTGCGCATTGTTTTTCCAATCCTGCCTGTTGACAGGGCGCAAAGAACTGATAGCATGAGGAATCAAAACCGGTGCGTGTATACTTTTTGTAAACCGCGAAACCGTAACAGGGCGTATCGTTACAAAGGTATTTTTGCACGGTTTGATCCAACCTCCCGCCTGGGGCCGTCAAGCGCGGGTGGTGCAAAAAAGTATAGTCAGTTGACGGCCATTTTTTTAGGAGAGTAGCCTTTATTGCGCTACGGTAGTCTGATTATTTGGAGGATTCAGAATGAGTCGTAAGAGTATCCTTGGAATCGCGGCGATGGTCGCCGTTTTGTGTCTGGTCTTGAGTTCGACAACGTTCGCCTGCAAGACTTGTGCGCCCGTTACTTGTGCGCCCGCCGTGTGCGCCGCCCCTGAGTGCGTCGCGCCGACGTGTGCCCCGGTTACGTGCCGTCCGAGAGTCCGCCTGTTCAAGGCCCGGACGTGCCGCCCGAAGACTTGTGCCCCCGTCACCTGTGCCCCGGCCACTTGCGAGCCCGTCACCTGTGCCCCGGCTGTTTGCGAGCCGGTCACCTGCGCCCCGGCCGCTTGCGAGCCGGTCACCTGTGCCCCGGTCACTTGTGCCCCGAAGACCTGCCGCCCCAGGGTCGGGTTGTTGGCTCGGCTTCGCGCCCGGACCTGCCGGCCGAAGACCTGCTGCCCCCCTACCTGTTGTGAGCCGGCCTGTATCCCGGCTTACGAGCCCGCTTGTGCTCCGGCCGCCGACGTCGCGGCTCCGGAAGAAGCACCGGAAGAAGCTCCCGAAGCACCCGCTCCGGAAGCTCCGGCTCCGAGCGAAGGCTAAAGCCATTTTCCTTTTGACGCACCGATTGAGATGCGCTCCGAGGGTTTGCCCTGTTAGCCTCGGAGTCCTCAATATCTCAAGGCCGATTCGGTTCACCGAATCGGCCTTTTTCGGTTGAATTGGGGGCTCCCCTTTTCGCACACTCGCAAGGCGAAAACCTCACCGGGCCGGCGGCCACGCTTGCCGTGAAACTGCACGACGCCATCCCTAAGGGGGGTTACGCGCGGGTGTTCAGGTAAATCGATATTGCGAGAGAATGCAGGGTCTGTCTATAATCCGCCCCCTGCTATTATAGGAATTTCCCGTCGTCCCCTCGACCTGCACGAAATCGGGGTGACGCTTCGCGGAGGATGGCGAGTCCAGCCGGAATTGGGCCGTTGTCCGATTCCTCGCAATTCAGAACGGATTGGATGCCGTGTCGCGCCAAATCTACCCAACGCTATTGGTGACCAGCCTCGTCCTCGCGGTCGTCGTTTACTTCCACCCAAGTATCCCGGAAGAAATCTTGGCCTCGGCCGGACTCCCACTCCCTGGTGAAACCCGAAACCGTGCCCGGGCGGACGAGCCGGAATACACGGCGTTCCCGCCGAATGCTTCGACCGGATACGGGGTGGTTCCCCGCGCGCCCTCCGAGCCGGCGTCCGGCGTCCGGCCCGTCGGCTGGCCGGCCCCAGCGAACATCGAAACCTATGGCGGCTCGACGATTCCGGCAGTTCAACCCGCCCCTCAGTCTTCCCAGGTGTCGAATCCGCTCCCACCGACTTACAAGCACCCCTCCACGGCGTCCGCGACGGTTCCTTTGGCGCAGGGGCCTTATCCGCATGCTCATGTTCCCGCGGAACGGCACTGGGAACGAAGTCTATCCACGCGGGGCAATCCCTATCGCCAATGGGAATCGCCATCGACGGAAAACGCGGCGATGCACAAGTCCTGGGGTCGTGAACAGGTAGATGCTCCGCCCCCCTACCAGCAGTGGAACCCTCCGGCCGATGTCCCGACGAACGCTTCGTCGCGAGGTCTGCCGGACACCGCTTCGGCCGCTTCCACGGCGCTAGAAACTTTTCCGCGGCACACGGAGCACGCTCCGGTTCTCCCGAGCGCGTCCGGGGTACCAGGGAGCGGAGCGCCGCCGGTGATGCCGGATCCGCGGCCGCCCTCCCACGGCGTTCCCGAAGATGCGGTCTCCACCGCGCCCTATTCGCCGTACCCCCGACAAGAGGGAGGTGGCGAGCCGATTCCATCGGATCCGGATCAGGACGCCGAGCCGTTCGAAAGAGCGGAGATTCTGGCTCGGGTCGGCTCCGAAGTGATCCTTCGTTCGGAACTGATCGCCATGGTCAACGCGGTGATCGAACAGAACCGTGAGCGTATTTCGGACTCCCAGCTCGAGCAGGTCCGACGAAACTTCCTCAAGCAGCGGCTGCCGTCGGCGATCGATGGAAAGCTCGTCTATCTCGACGCCAAACGGCACATCCCGGCGGAAGTGATGCCGGGCATCCGTAGTCAACTGACCGAGTACTTCTACCGAGAACATATTCCGATGATGTACGAGGCCTACGGCGTGAAAAACCGCGAGGAACTGGAGGCGCGTCTGGAGGCGTTCGGCTCCTCTCTGGAACGCGAACGCGAATCGACCATCGAGCAATCGCTGGCCCAGCAGTGGTTGGCGCAACAAACCGAGGTGGAAAGCAAGGTTACTCACGAGCAGATGCTCGCCTATTATCACGATCACATCGAGGAATTCAGTTTTCCGGCCAAGGCGCGCTGGCAACAGTTATCCGTCAGAATCGCCGATTTTTCCTCGCGGGAAGAGGCTTACGCGGCGATCGGTCGGTTGGGAAATCTCGTTCTCGACGGCGCACCCTTTGAACAGGTTGCCAGGGAACACTCGAAAGGTCCGACGGCCGGCGAAGGGGGTCGCCGGGATTGGACCACCCGGGGAAGCCTCGTCTCCCAGACCCTCGACCAGGCCATCTTCGGACTTCCGGTTGGGGCGATGAGTCCCATCATCGCGGACGAAGGTTCCCTGCACATCGTCCGCGTCTTGGAACGCGAGGACGCGGGTCGGGAATCGTTCGTCGATGCCCAGGTCAGTATCCGGAAGAAAATACAGCAACGGCGTAAACAGAATGCGGTCGAAGAGTACCTCGCCAAACTCCGCTCCGAGACACGGATCACGACCGCCTTCGACGGCGACGATCTTCCGGAAGCCTCTCTCGCGCGAGATGGAATCGGCGATACGCCCTACCGGTATTGAAGGGGACCTTCACCTGCACAATCGGACCATGGCCGGTTTCTTTCACCGCGTTCCCCTCCCTTGCCGATCTTAACAAGGAAGACGGCACCCGGTTCGCCGGGCGTCGCTGCGCGCCCGCCATGCCCCGTTTTACGGCGGCTTATCCTTTAGAATCCGAGCAATCGACGCGATCCGAAGTCGATTCGCGGACGCACGGTACCAGGAGATTCCCGATGCCCCGAAAGATCATCCTCGACGTCGACCCCGGTATCGACGATGCCTTGGCGCTTTCCATAGCGTTGGCCGATCCCAGTGTTGACGTGGTCGCGGTCACGGCGGTCGGTGGTAACGTCCCTTCGGCCACGGCGACGCGGAACGTCCAGGCGATCGTGGAACAGCTCGATCCCCCCAGACTTCCCAGGATCGGGGCCGCCTCCGACCCGGATAACGGTCTGCGGGTCGACGGCCGTTATTTGCACGGCCAAGACGGTTTCGGCGGCGCCGGAATCGAAGTGGCCGAGTTGCGAACCCCGCACCCCAGCGAGAAGATTCTTTGCGACGCGGTCCGCGCGGAACCCAACAGCGTAACGATCGTCGCGCTGGGGCCCCTTACCAACGTCGCCAGGGCGTTCCAACGCGATCCGGAATTGCCCTCGCTCGTCGGACAAATCGTCATCGCCGGGGGGGCCGTCGCCAGTCCGGGGAACATCACGCCCGCCGCCGAGTTCAACATCTATTGCGATCCGGACTCCGCCAGAGCCGTCTTCCGTTCCTTCTCCACCAAGACGCTCGTTCCGTTGGACGTGACGAACCGGGCGGTTCTCACGTACGACGTACTGGGCCAACTACCCGACGAGGACACCCGCATCGGCCGCCTCGTCCGGCGTATCCTCCCCCCGGCGTTTCGCGCCTATCACCACAAGTTCGGGCTGGAGGGGATTCACGTCCACGACACGGTCGCCCTGATGTACGTTCTGCATCCGGAGCTGTTCGTAACGCGGGAGATGGCGGGCGACGTGGAAGTCCTAGGGGAACTCACTTTAGGGGCCACCGTCTTCGACCGTCGGCGCGTTCCTTCGTGGCGCCGGAACATGGAAGTCGCCATGGACATGAACCCCGGCGAGATCACGGAACGAATCGTCTCCGCCCTGCAAGCGGCCGCGAAGCGGGAATAGGCAGGAAGTTTCGAGATTTGGAGTCTGGGCCCTTCCGGATATTCGCGGTCTATTCCGTGGTGTAGCCATGTGCGAGACGACGGTCCTGCCTTTCGAGGAAACATACCGGGATGCCTGCCTGCTGCTGGGGGCACCGTTGGCCAGGGGACATCTTGTCGCTGGACGAGCAACTCATGCAATCGGATCGCTATATGGAGGCGGGGGCAAAGCCGTGACGCCGATCGTGGAAGGGGATTTGTCGTTTGCGTTTCCGGACGGCTGAAACCGCTCTCGTCCGGACCAGTGGAGCTTCTACAGGAATCAATTCGCGAGATACTTCGCCGGAGTCCGGCTCGCCCGCGAGAAGTGCGGCCGCGAACTCCACTGCGACGGGTGCGGGACGGCGAAGGCGATCCGTGCGAAGGCGGTTGATATTCTCGCGATCAGCCCGAACAACCGTGAATCGATCGTTTGGTTGATTGAAATCAAGGACTACCGCAGACACCATCGGACGAAGGCAATCGACCTGGCGGACGAAGTTGGGTTGAAAACCATTGGCTTTCTCCTATCCGCCGCCGATTTCACCCTTCTTCCGTCGGCCAATCCCACACGTCCGCTTTTACCTGTTCGTAGTTGGCGTCCAACTCCGGCTCCAGGAGAATCAGCGCGGCGATCCGCCGGACCATTTCGGTGACGTATTCGGCCTCCTCGATCTTGAGCCCTCGCCCCAGGACCGCTTTTTCCCGATAACTGAGCCACTTCTTGATGACCTGATAGCCGCCGATGGTATACTTCCAAACCCGCTCCGGGACGTTCTCCCAATAGGCCGTCTCGTTCAGGTAGACGTCGAACGTCTTCTTTCCCAGCGATTTCCGAGTCGCCTCGTCCGGCTGCGAACGTTCCACGGCCCGGCCGCGCCGCGGCATACATACACCGCCGGCCCCGCTGCCACCCCAACCAGCCGTCACATCCAGTTCTCCGGCCCCCGGCTCGAGCGCCCCGCCGCCGATCTTCCGGATGACCCCCAACGAGGTAAGCCGCGGATCGATCTTCCCGGACGTCACCCCTTCGACCGGCGACTCCGTGTCCAACAGGCCCGCGACTCGCCGCCCCAGCCCGGCTGAGCTAAGCAGTGCTTTTTTCCTTCCAGGGAGGGGAATCCGCGGCCAGTCTTGACGGAGGGCGAAACCGTTCTGCAGGCCGTATTTCCCCGCGAACAGCAACCCGATCACATGGTGAAACAGGATGATAGGCTCGATCCCGAGGGCGCGAAGGTAACAGCCCGCCGTTTCCGTAAGGTTTGGATGAATGTCGGCCTCCGACTTGGAAAGGAGTTCTCGCGATTCAACCTTGAGAAACAGCGGGAACAGGTTTGCTCCCCTTTCGTAGAGGTGTAGTGAGCCGAGATGACGTACCAGCGAAGGCGGGTCGAATTCGCGCCGATGATGCGGGGCCGCGGCGATCGACAGATTTCCTTCGAATACGTGTGAAAGATACTCGCTTCGTTTCTCATCGAGGAGCTTCGTATCGGGTTCCCAATAAAGCCATCTCACGTCAAGCGGCCGGTAAACGTAGCGAACCAGAGAACCCTTTAATCGCCCTCGTCGCTTAAGGTAATCGCGGATATTCCTCGCTTCGTAGCGCAATCCATCCCTCATCACACCTGGCCACTCCCTCGCGATCTCCTCGTCCGGCACATTCTCGTCAAAATATGCGGTAATCCGCTCCTCCAGCCGTGTCCGGTCGATATCCACGAGGAAGGAATCTCGGCTGGTCTTCACGCCCGGGAACGAAACCGGAAACAACTCCGGCAGCGACGGCCACGTCAAATATCCGGCGTCAACCTGAACCGGAAAGAACGGATAACCGAGATCAACCGGGGGGCGCATCTTCTCATACTTCGCTTTTTCCCGTCCCAATGCGTTCCGGAGAATCTCGGCGTGCTTTTCCTTGCCCCAAAGGTGCCGGAATCGCACGGCATCGCAGCGAGTCGGGCCTTTACGCACCGCCCCTTTCTTTCGGACAAGCATCGCAATCGCGGTTCCGACCTGAATCCCAACGCGATTCGACTCGGTCGAAAAGACACTCGGATCGGGGTCTCCCCAAGGAGTCAGCTTTCCGGTCTTGTATTTGTCACCATTAAGACAGTCAATCCAAATCCGGTCGAATACCTCCAAATACCGCTCCCGCATGCCCGTGTGGGAAAGCCCTTCGAGCCACGAGTAATTGGAGATGTAACACACCACCCCCTTCCCCGACATCTCCACGATCCGACGCTCCGCCATGCGGAAGAAACGGATGTACAGGTCGTTGAGCCCTTGGCCTTCGGGCTTCGGCGCCCGTTTCGTCGTCCGGTAGGCCGTCACCAAGTCCCGTTCCTCCTTCATCGCCGTCCCCGCGAACCCGTTGTACGGCGGGTTTCCCAGAATCACGAGAATCGGCGCTTCCTGCTTCACCTTGTTCGCCGCATCCCGCTCTTCCATCAGTTCCGGAAAGAGAAGCAACTGATGCTCGTGCCGGCCGAGCGATTCCCAGCCGGTCAGCGCGTTCGTCAAGTAGACCCCGGCGCGCTGCTCGCGCTCGACATCGAGTGGGGCGCCCAGTAGGCGGAGCATCAGGCCGAGTTGAAGATGGGCCACCACGAACGGGGCCGGCAGAATCTCGAATCCGAATACCCGTTCCATCGCCGCCCGTTTGAGCTTCTGCGCGGTCAGCGCGCTCCCTCCCTTCGCCTCGAGCGTCTTGTGAATCCGCTTGAGAGTCTCCACGAGATACGCGCCCGTTCCGCAGCACGGGTCCAGAATAATGACCTGCTCGTCCGCCAACCCGTCCGCCACGTCCAGTTCTTCCCGGAGGACCTGGTCCACCCGCTCCACCTGGTACTTCACGATCTCCGGCGGCGTGTACCAAACGCCCAGTTCCTTCCGCAATTCCGGATCGTATGCCTTCAAGAACGGCTCATAGAAGTACTGAACCGCGTGTTCCTCCTCGAATCTCGAGAAGAACACGCCGCGGTTCACCCGGTTCAGCGCCGCTCCCGCCCAGTCGAGAACCTCGTCGACGGCCAAGGGCTTGAGTTTTTGCGGGGTGGCGATCTGGTTGAAGAGCGCCGCCACCATCGGGACGTGCAACGTCCATTCCGCCTCGTGCCAGTTGAACCGCGCCGCCGGGTCGTCCGCGTGGTCGCGACACCACAGAACCCACGACGAAAACACCCCGTAGAAGAGCGTTTGCACCAGCGTCGCCTGAAAGAAGTGCTTCCCCTTCTCCCCTTCGAATGTCATGCCCAGCGACTCCTCGAGCGCGCTTTGCAGCCCGTCCAACGCGGGCAGCCCCGACGCCGCCTCCACGCGGTGCCTCGCCTCCCTCGCATAAGATGCCAGGAACCACGCCAGATCTTCGGGACCGGCCAGAGCCGCCTCGTACAGCAGAACGCGGCGCACGAAATCGAGCAGACGATCACCCCCCTCCTCCGCCCCTTTCCGCGGATGGGCCAAGAGGGTCCGGAACCCGGCCTCCGATTCGGCCATCCGGTACGTCTCCAACCGCAGCGGCCGCCCCGCCTCGTCCCGTCCGATCAGGACGAAATCGCGATAATTCGTGACCAGAACCAGACCGTAATGTTCCCAATATCGGGAAACCTGCTCCGTTTTCGCCGTGACGAACGAATCGTCCTTCCACCCCTTCACCTCGACGACCCCTCGCTCCGGCCGCGCGCCTTCGATCGGCTGTTCGTCGGTGGCCCGCTGGAATTGACTCGCCGTGAACAAGCCGAAATCGGGGGAGCCGGCCCCCGTGTTCGCTAGTTGAGCCACGGCGCGGACCTTGGGCTTGAGTTTTCCCCCCACCTCGTCCAGCAGCGCCTCCAGGGCCGCATAAAAAGACGTCTCGGCCGTCGCACCCCCAGTGCGGTGGATCTCGGAAAGGCTCTTCAGATATGTCTCAACGGGATGCATTCCCTGCTCCTTCGGCGGACATTGCACGGCTTGTCAGTCCACGGCGATCGGGCCGGAGCCCCAAAAGTAGCCGGTCCCCCCATGCGAGTCAAGCCCCGAGGCGGCTTCCAGACGGCTTTGCGCAGACCCAAGCTCGGCTTGCAGGTTCCCGTCCGACCGATGGAAGCCCGAAAGGGGTCGGCATTGCGTTCCGGGTATCTTGGTCCAATGCGCCGGGAACAAGGACGGAATACCGGATGATGGGGCCGGATGCCCCGATCGTATGGTGGAGCACGGACCGCCTTCCAATCACTTCCATGCGTCTGATCGGGGCAATCCGCGCCGTCCTGGGCGGTTTGACGACGTGGCCGGCGTTTCCTATAATTGCACGACCTGAGGAAGCGCGCGGGTTCTCGGATAGGCGCGGATTCTCGGATAGGAGAGTCAAGTCGTTTCGGCAACGGTTCACGCGGAAGATCGAAAGGATGTTTCATGGACAAGAAGCAAAAGAAGAAAATACAATCGCTCAACGTCCGGTTGCAGAAACTCCGCAAACAGGTCGCCGATTCGCGGAAGCAGCCGGATGACCCGGCCGAGTTGGCCGAGCTGGAGAAACAACTGGCCGAAACGGAAGCGGAGCTGGCCAAGATCAAGGGGGGCTAGGAGTTTTCCGGTCCGGTCGCCGCTTACGGCTACCGACTGCTTCGCGGCCGAAAGATCGACACGGTAATCGTCCTCGCCCCCAGCCATTACGCGCTTTTCGCCGGCGCGGCGATCTATGAAAGGAGCGGATATCGAACGAGACGGACGCCATGAACGATGCCCACGGTAACCACGGCCAGGCAACCGGAGACTACGGCCCGAGCGAGCGGCGATTGCTTCTCGATCTGGCACGGCGGACCGTCGTCAACGTCGTGGAGCGAGGGAGCTATCCCAAGATCGACCCGGATTCCCTCCCCGGCACGCTCAAGGAAAACCGAGCCTGCTTTGTCACGCTTACCAAGAAGGGGGCGCTGCGCGGATGCATCGGCGGCCTGACTCCGACGGAACCGTTGTGGATGGCCGTGATGCACATGGCGCGTGCCGCCGCGCTGGAAGACGGCCGGTTCGACCCGATCGACTCCGACGAGCTTCAAGACCTCCGCGTCGAAATCAGCGTTCTCGCGCTTCCGAAGAAGTTGGAGTATACTTCGGCCGATGACCTCCCGCGGAAGCTTCGCCCCGGCGTTGACGGCGTCATACTCAAGAGCGGCTGGCGACGGGCGACCTTCCTCCCCCAGGTTTGGAGCCAACTCCCCGACAAGGAGGCGTTTCTGTCGCGACTTTGCGCGAAGGCCGGAATCAGTCCGGATGCCTGGAAAAAAGAGGACTTGGAGGTAGAGGTCTACCAAGTCGATGCCTTTTCAGAAGAATCGCTATAGTTATTAGTTGGCGCATTTCAGAAAAGAACACCTTCTATTCTTTCTAGAGTTTCCATGTTATCGCCTGAGCGGCCAGCGGCCTCACCGCTCGTAATTGCGGTTGACCTGTTAAGGTCATTCTGTTAGTGTTCTTCTTTGCTGACGCCTCCCGGTTTCGTGTGGCCGTCGACCGCTTTCGGTCCGACCTCGCCGCGATCCTTGCCTTCCCTGGGCCGAGTCCGGGCTGGTTCCCTGCCTGCGCCGAATGCCGCGCGGATACTGTTTTCCCCCTCATGTCCGCCATGAAGTACGCCTCCATCGGGCCGATTGCCTGTTACCTGCCTGAAAAACGCGAGACCGTGGACGACTTGTGTCTGGAGTTTCCGAATTGGCCGATGGATGCCGTTTACGAGAAGACCGGCGTCTTCGCGCGGCACATCGCGGGGGAGGAGGAAACCGCCTCCGATATGGGGGTGACGGCGTGCGAGGCACTTTTCAAAAGGCACGACATCGATCCGGCGTCGATCGACTTCCTGCTCCTCTGTACCCAGACGCCGGATTACCCTCTGCCCACCACCGCCTGCCTGGTCCAGGACCGGCTGAAGCTCCCGATCCGTTGCGGCGCACTCGATTTCAATTTGGGATGCTCCGGCTACGTGTACGGGTTGGCGATGGCCGACGGGCTGATCCGCGGCGGCATGGCCGAGCGGGTGCTCCTGGTCACCTCCGAGACCTATTCGAAATACATCGACCACGCGGACCGCTCCTTGCGGACGATTTTCGGCGACGGCGCCGCGGCCACGCTCGTGGAAGCGGCCGACGAACCCTCGGTGGGACCGTTCGTATTCGGAACGGACGGCTCGGGGGGCGATCTGTTGTTCGTTGACCAAGGGGGCGCCAGGCTTCCCAGCCAGGCACTCAAGCCGACGAAGCGCAAACGCTGGAAAAGCAGTCTCTACATGGACGGCCCCGAGATCGCCAAGTTCGTGCTGGAAACGGTTCCCCCGCTCGTCCGCGACCTGTTGGAAAAGTCGAACCTGTCGGACGAGCATGTCGACTGCTATTTGATGCACCAAGCCACTTCCCACCTCTTGAACCACCTTCGCGGTCGAATGGAAATCGACCCGGAGCGCATGCCGTGCAACCTGCACGATTACGGAAACACCGTCTCATCCACCATTCCTTTTCTCATCAATGACTTGCGCATCTCAGGCCGGCTTCGTCCCGGCGCCCGAACCGTCATGACCGGTTTTGGCGTGGGGCTTTCCTGGGCGGGATGCATATGGAGGGAAACCTGGTGTGGGTTTTGCTGTCAAGCCGAGTCCCCACGGAAAAAATCCACCGCCGCTTGACTAACGAAGTCGAAGGAACGACGAAGGCAAACCTGATTCGCGCCACCGCCTTTTGCGCGGTCCTCTGCGCGCTCATCGCCGCGCCGGGCTGTTCGTCGACGAAGTGGGCGAAGCTGCGCAGCACTCCGAACAACGCGTTGACACAGCGGTTGGCGCGCCTTTCCAAGGGGGAACTCAAGCCGACCCCCAGAACGGTCCAATCGCTGCGGGTCTGCGCGCTGGAGGAGGAATACAAGAGAAACCCCGAGAACGCCATCGCCGAGCTGGAGAAACTCGTAAAGCAGCGGCCCTCGGCCGATCTCGTCTACTCTCTCGCCGAGTTGTGCTATATTCGCGGGAAGGCGGTCGAGGCAAAAGACCCCCAGGCGGCCGGCGCCTGGTACGGGGCATCGCTCGGCCATGCATACCACTACCTGTTCGACCGGCGGTTCTCCTGGCTGCGGAACCCCTACGATCCGCAGTTCCGCGAGGCATGCGACGTCTACAACGGCGCGCTCGAGGCCTCGCTGCGGCTGGTTTGCGCGCGCAACGAACTGAAACCCAACCAGGTGTGCGCTGTGGAGACCCGCGGCGGATACCACAATATCCTCTGCCTGCTGCGGAATTCACGTTGGAAACCGGAGGACATCCACCACTTCGAGTTCGCCTCCGATTACGAAGTCGAAGGACTGGCGAATCAATACCGCACCTACGGCCTGGGCGTTCCCCTCATCGCGGTCCGAAAACGCTACGAAGGACAGTCTCCGGAAGACCGGTACTTTCCTCCCCAGTTGAGCTTTCCAATGACCGCCTTCTTCCGGCCGCTGGACAAGACCCGCGCCAGCCTGCCGTACGACGCCGTCCTCGAACTCTACGACCCCTTGGCCGGAGCCGAGACCCGCGTCGACGCGCTCACCGTGCCCCTGGAAAGCGACTCCACCACGCCGTTGGCCCACGCGCTGAGCAATCCGGTCACGGATAAACTCGCCACGCTCGGATTGCTCTTCCCCGAAATCCTCCTCCAGACGCGAGAGGATACCAAATCGCCCATCATGGGGCTCTATATGTTCGAACCTTACGAGCCGGGAAAAATTCCCGTCTTGATGGTACACGGGCTATGGTCCAGCCCCATGACGTGGATGCAAATGTACAACGATCTGCGCAACGCGCCGGAAATCCGCGCCCATTACCAGTTCTGGTTCTACTACTACCCCACGGGGCAACCTTTTCTCGTCAGCGCCGCCCAGTTGCGGCGCGACCTTCAGGAGATGCGACTCACGTTCGATCCCGGACGGCGCGACCCGGCGCTCGACCAGATGGTGCTGATCGGGCACAGCATGGGAGGGCTGGTCTCCCGGCTTCAGACGATCCACAGCGGCGAACAGTTCTGGAGCCTCGTCAGCGACCGGCCTTTTTCCGAACTGAAGGCCCGGCCGGAGGTCCGCGAGAACCTCGCCAGGCTCTTCTTTTTCGAACCGAACCCGTCCGTCCGCCGCGTCGTCACCATCGGCACGCCGCACCGCGGGAGCGACGTCTCGAACAACTTCACCCAATGGCTCACCGGCAAGCTGTTCCGACTGCCGACGCAACTCGTTTCCTACCAAAAGGACCTCTACCGCGAGAATAAGGACATCCTCAAGGACGATGCGCTGATCCGAATTCAGACGAGCGTCGACACGCTCGATCCGAGTTACCCCGTCTTCCCCGCGATGCTCGCGGCCGAGAAACCGCCTTGGGTGAAGTACCACAATATCGTCGGGGAGATCCCGCAAGAGAGTATGCTTACATCGTTTCTCAAGGGGAGCGACGGCGTGGTCAGTTACGAGAGCGCGCACATGGAAGACGTGTTATCGGAAATCGTCGTTTCCGCGGACCACACCTCCATCCATGCGTGCCCCCAGGCCATCGTCGAGGTGCGCCGGATTCTGCTGGAGCATCTGGCCGAACTCCGCGGCGCCCCCCAACCCCTGCCGAAACCGTAAACCGTCCCCAACCAAACGCGCCGCGGCGCTCGCGGCGCTCCAGCTTCCCCTCTCGCGGCCCGCGGGTACGCGGGTACACCGCCCTAACCGCGGGCCTGGAGAACTGGAAAATCGCAAGAGGGGGGGCAGGCATATGTTTTCAACCGGCTCTTGTGCCTGTTTCCTTTCCGAACCCGATTACGATAAAAATGAGCCGCATCCCGACCTTGCGGGGGATAGGAAACTCAAGTGAAAAGAAACAGGAAAGTTGGTTTCGCACCGAACTCCAGGATAGTCACGAGAACTCGCAGGGCAAGGGGGTGCGCCTTCTGGAGCTTTCTCGCTCCGGTTACTGGCCAAGCCTACCCATGCAGGTTGTATGGCATATTCGCAATAGGGTAATTGACCACAGCATGGACATACCGCCCCCATCGCCGACAGCGAACCGCTATCGGTCAAAATCAGAAGGTCGCCAGGAACTCGTCGATATGGCCATACGTCACTTCCCCGGACTCCTTCGATCAAATCGGCCGGTTGTCCCAGTCGGCGTCCGGTTCGTTGGCCCAGCCGTCTTCCGGCAGTCAGATCGCCGCATCGGAGGAACGCCGCCCTTTTCGTGTTGCGTTTCCTCCATCCCCCGGTCAACCGCTCCGTGCCAGCGCTGAGTCCATCCAGTGGGCCCCGGCCACCGTCCTCCCGCTCCTCGGCTTCATGTGAGGACGACTTTGCAGTTCTCCTGCGGGTGAGGGCAGGTCGTCAGTGGGTGGTGGGTGGGGGGATGCTGCCGGCGGGACTCGCGGCGGCGAGGAGGAGGAGCGACTGGCGGACCGCCGCGATGTCGTGGACGCGGAGGATTTGGACGCCGGCGAGGGCCATCGCCGCGGCGACGCCGAGCGTGCCGGGGGTCCGGTCGGCCGCCATGTCGCCGAGGAGTTTTCCGATGAAGGCCTTGCGCGAGTGGCCGACCAGGAGGGGGCACCCGAGCGCGTGGAAGGAGCCCATGTTTCGCAGCAGCGCCAGGTTGTGGTCCGGCGTCTTGCCGAAACCGATCCCGGGGTCCAGGGCGATCCGCTCTCGAGGAACGCCGGCCTCCACCAGCGCGTCGCGGCGCGCTCCGAGGTACGCCGCTACTTCCGCCACCACGTCGTCGTAGCGGGGGTCCTCCTGCATCGTGAGGGGCGTTCCGCGCATGTGCATGGCGCAGACCGCCGCTTGGCGGGCGACGGCCAGTTCCACCATCCGAGGGTCGGAAAACGCCGTAATGTCGTTGATGATTTCCGCCCCGGCGGAGAGTGCTTCCGCGGCGACTTCCGGGTGGAACGTATCGATCGAGACGGCCGCGCCCGCCCTTTCGCACAGCGGACCGAGGACCGGGAGAACGCGGCGGAGTTCCTCGTCGGCGCCGACCGGCGGCGCCCCGGGCCGGCTGCTTTGGCCGCCGACATCCAGGATGTCGGCCCCTTCCGATTCCAGTCGCAGCGCGTGGTCGAGCGCGCGATGGGGATCGAGATAGCGGCCGCCATCGGAAAAACTGTCCGGCGTGACGTTGACGATCCCCATGAGGGCCGGAAGGGGACCGAAGCAGAGGGTCTTCGCGCGGAGCACCCATTGGTTGATCCGCCCCGCGAGGGGGTCGCCGCCGCTGGAGGGGTTCGACGTCACGTTCTTACCGGCTCCGTCACCAGGGGGCTTCCATGAGATCGACGATTCTCCGCGCGATCCGTTCGAGTGCCTGTTGCTGGGCGGTGGCCCGGGATTGGCCCGCCTCGGCGATGATGTCGGTGGAGGCGCTGATTTCGGTGAATTCTTCGGGGAGCACGATATCGGTCCGATTGCGGAGGATATTGCCTCGGCGGTCCACCCAGCGGACCTGGACGCGGATGTTCATTTCGACGTTGCGCGGGTCGTCATACCAGTCCTCGACGAGCACCCTCTGGGTTTCGCCGACGATCCGCCCCGAAAGGACGCTATCGGCCATGGGAGTCGAGACCACCTTGTAGGGCGTTCGCGCCTCGATCTCCTTCATGACCGCCTCGGTCAACTGTTCCCCCAGGTTTTCCCGGAAGCTGACCGACTCGAACATGGGGACATAGACCGTTTCTATTCCCGGCGGATAGAGAGCCCGGTTTCCCACTTGATACCCCGCGCAGCCCGAGAGCGCCAGCACGATGCACGCCGCGGCGGCGGCCGGCGCGAACCGGCACGCGCGGCGCGGCGCGGCCGGTTTCGTGGGTCTGGGGTAAAGCGTGTTCTGGGGCATCCGATTGGGCGACGGTCATTTATCCGCGGTAGACAGGGTTTCCGTCAACCACTCGACGTGGTTCGCCGGCCGCTCCGGCTTATCCGCGATCGCCGCGATCCGCTCTCGGGCGATCCGCGAGGCTTCCGTATTCGGGAACTCCTTCATCAACAGTTGATAATACACCTTGGCGGCGCCGTAGTACCCGCGCTTCTCGTAGTATTCGGCCATCATGAAGTCGCGCCGGGCGCGTTCCTCGCGAATGCGGTTGCGTTCCTTGAGGACGTATTCGTACTCGGTCCCCAGTTCGCGTCCGAACTGGGACAGGGTGTCGTCGGCGACCCGCTGGGCCGCTTCGAGCGGTCGAGCATCGTAGTGGGTGCCTTGGTAGACCTCCATCTGCGCGCGGAGCCCCAGGACGTGGGCTTTCATCTGGTGGGGGCTTTTCGGATAATTCCGCCGCAGTTTGCCGTATTCGTAGGCCGCCTCCTCGTAGCGGCCCTGCAGAAACCGGGCGTTGGCGTACGCCATCACGCTGTCGTCGGCCAGGGGGCCGGTGGGGTCGTACATGTGGATCAGTTCATACGACTTCATCGCGTTCCCGAAAGTATCGAAGAGGGGCCGGGTTCTATCCGTCAGATTGGGAGTTACCGGCCAGCGGGGTTGCTGGGCGTGATACTTCTCCCAGTAGCGGCCGATGGCGAACTGCCTTGCCGAGACGGTATCGAGATACCGCGAATTGTCGTACTTTTTCAGCAACTCGCCGAAGGTATCGTGCGCCTGCGGGTACTTATCGGCGAAGAAGTAGCATTCGCCGAGGTAGAAGAGGGCGTCTTCTTCCAGGGGCGAATCCTTCCAACGCGACGCCGCTTTCTTGAACTTCGCCGCCGCCGCCGAATACTCCTTGCGCGCATACAAGGCCTCCCCCTCCTTGAAGAGACTCCTCGCCAGCTCTTCATCCTGACCCAGGCTGACGGCCTCCTTCATGTTTTCCACGATCTTTTCCGGCGCGAGGTCTTCGAAGGAAAAGCCCTTCTTCTCGCGTTCGAACTGCTCGTGTTCGAGAATCGTCTCCTGCATCGCGCGCTCGCTGACCGCGTCGGTGGGAATCGGCGGGTATTCGCCCGCGGTTTGGCGCACGTTCGGATCGACCATGAAGTCGCGCCGCGCCGCGTCCAGCCGCGCGTCGTCGGCGCGCGGGCTGATCGAAGAAGTCGGCGGGAAATCGGCCGGTCGCTGCTGCGAGAGCGCCTGGCACCCAAACGCCGCGGTAAAGGCCGGCGCGAGCAATAATACCCGCCGGAACGTCCGCGCAAGTGAAACGGCCGGTTTGCACCGGATCGAATGGGTCTCTTCGCAAGTATTCAGTCGGGACATCCGTGTCCTCACGTCACATTGCCCTGCAATTCGTTCAAAACGCCCCTGGACGCCCGCGCTGGTCGCGCCTTTGCCTCGGCGGGCCGACTCCGCCTTCGCTGGTCATCCCCGCAAGTACGGCAGCAGTCGTGGCCGGCGTCCCAGTAAATGGGACATATACCGGTTGAGGACGCCGCGGATTTCTCCTTGCGTCCTCGCATCGATCCGGACGCGGCGCCAGGCGCCGCTCTGGGTATCGATTAACTGACGCATCGTACGGAGCGTTCCTCCGTGAACGACGGCGACATGACGCTTTCCCTGTTTGCAGCGGTCGCACAACACGCCTCCGTCGAGCAGTCCCAGCGCCGTCTTTCCCGTCGCCGCGACCGCCGCGCCGCAATCGGCGCACTGTTCCAACGAGGGCGCCAAGCCCAAGTGGAAGAGCAGTTGCAGCTCGAACCTGGCAAGCAACCGCCTCGGTTCCTCGCCGTCCGCCAGCAGGGCAAGCGTCTCCTCCGCCAGGTCGAACAGCGGTCCATTGGGGTGATAGTCCTCCGTCAGCGCATCCAGCAGCTCCGCCACGTAATAGCCCACGTACAGGCCGAACAGGTCTCGGCCGAAAGGGCGAAAACGCCGCAAGAGCTTGGCCTCGGTCAAGAGGTCGAGCGCATCGGACGATTTTCGGAGGAAGACTATCCGAACAAGGGCCAATAGGTCAAGAGCAGACTCGAAAGATCCCTTCGGGCGTCTCCCCCCCTTCGCTATTCCGCTCAGTTTGCCATGTTCTCGGGTGAACAGCGTCACGATCTGACTCGTCTCGCTGAAATCGACGGCCCGGATGACGATTCCCGTTCCTTTCTCCGCCGGCATTGTTTCGAAATCCCCTTCAGCCGATGTCGGCGTATTCGGTTTCGATTTGCAGCCGCAGAATCCGCCGCTTCGTCGCCTCCAGCACCGTGATCCGGCTGGACCCGCAAATCAACTCCTCGCCCACGACCGGAACATGGCCCAGTTCGCTGAAGACAAGTCCCGCGATGGTGTCATAATCTCCCTCCTCGGGCAGATTCAACCCCAGTTCTTCGTTCACCTCGTCCACATGCACGCGGCCCAAAACCTCCGCGACGCCGTCGGCAATGATCCGGATTTCCTCTCCCATCGCCTGATCGTACTCGTCGTCGATTTCCCCGACGATCTCCTCCAGAATGTCCTCCATGCTTACTACCCCCGATACGCCGCCGTATTCGTCCAGAACGACGGCAAGGTGGTTTTGCGTCCGCTGAAACTCCTCCAGCAAGCGGTGGATCGGCTTCGTCTCCGGGACGAAGTACGGCTCGCGCGCCAAGTTCGCCCACGGTTCCGTCCGGTCAAGTCCTTTGCGAATAATCTCCTGGAGTAGGTCCTTGATATGCAACACGCCGATAATGTCGTCGCGGTTCTTCTCGTGTACCGGAATCCGCGAGTGGGGCGAGTTCACGATGAACTCCAGCAGCTCCTCCCAGGAGAGGGACGCCGAAAGCGAAACGGTGTCCGTTCGAGGCGTCATGACTTCCGAGACGCTCACGTCGCTCAGTTCGATGACCCCCTCGATCATCTCCCGAGCGTCCTCCTCCAACAGGCCCTCGCGGTGCCCTTCCGTGACGATCGTGCGAATCTCGTCTTCGAACGACTCCTCGTCGGCGACCTCGGGCATCCGACCGGCAAGGCGGTGCAAGACGATACTCCAGAATTCGGCCCCCCAAATAAGTGGCCTCAACAGAGGTTCGGCAGCCCTCCAGAATGGCCATGTATGGTAGACGAACCCGGCGGCCGCCAGCTTCGCGATCCCATGCGGAATCCAAACTCCCCCCAACAGAACCAGCAGCACCAGGCCGCAAAACTGTCCTACGTCCACCCATGTGGCCGATTCCTCCGAAACCGGCACCGCCTTGGAAAACCAACCAATCGCGAGCCAGACAAACAATACGGTGGAAAGGACCTGCAACGTCTCCGCCGAGAGAGCGACTTCGTCGTGGAGCCGAAGAACCTCACTCAGACGTGGCGCCGCGTTACGCCGCCTGCAACGGTCCTCCAGCTCGCGACGCGAAAAAGCCGTCAAAGATTTGGCGCTTATCGCCGAAAAAACACTGAGCCCGAAACTCGCGATCGCCGTCCAAAAGACGAAATCAAGATTCAATGCGTTCGTCGTCCTTCCACGGGGGGGTCAATCCAAATCCGGCCAGGTACTTGCGTTCCCGAGACCGCATCTCCTGCCAGGATTCCTCCGTCGTGTCCTCGTATCCAACCAAATGAAGCGTTCCATGCACTAAGTATAATAGCATCTCGTCCTCGCCGGGCCAATGGTACTCCTCCGCGTTCCGTTGGGCCGTTTCGGCACTGAGTACTATCTGCCCTTCCAAGAAACGTCCTTCCCGTTCAAGGACGAAGCTTACAACGTCGGTCGGCGCATCGTGTCCCAGGAAGCGAGCGTTGATCGGCTGAATCGCCGCGTCGTCGACGACCAGTATCTCAATCCGCGCCTCCGCGACGGCGGCGTCTTGGAGAACCGCGCCGACGGCCTCGCGAAAGCGGGCCTCATCGACCGGCATGGATTCCTGCTCGTTGAGCACCTCAATCGAATACTCCACGACCTTGCTCCTTCGGCGTTCGCCGGTTCCGCAAGAAAGCCCCCATTTTGAAATCATAGGGATTCGCCTGTCAAAAGAAAAGCGGCCCCCTGTCCAAGAACAAGGGGGCCGCCAGGAGACCTTTATCGATTGCTCCGGTGCGCGGCTGGGGGCACACACCGCAGCCCGCCGATGCGGGCCGCGTTTGAAGGGAGCTGCTCCACTGCGTTCCGCTGACGGAAAACCTCACCGGAAACGGCCGGCGTTCCGCAGCCATTTCGGATCGCGGCACGCGGCAGTCTGATTAATTGAAGCTTAGTTGCAGGCCGGAGCGCAGCAAGCCGGCTCGCAACACGCCGGTTCGCAGCAGTACGGGACACAGCAGGTCGGGGCACAGCACGAGGCCATTTTCGCCTTCAGCCGGGCGAAGAAACCGCCGAACGGACGCCACGGACCACAGCACGGGTCGTAGCAGCAGGGGTCACAGCCAACGGGCTCGCAGGCGGGCTCGCAAGCCGGGGCACAGGCGGGCTCGCAGGCGGGCTCGCAGCAGGCCGGTTCGCAACAAGCCGGCTCGCAGCACGCCATCCTGGCCTTCAGCCGGGCGAACAGGCCACCGAATGGACGGCACGGACCGCACGTTGGCGCACAAACCGGCTCGCAGTAAACGGGCTCGCAACAAGCCGGTTCGCAATTAGCCGGTTCGCAATTAGCCGGTTCGCAATTAGCCGGCTTCGCCAGAAAACCGAACAAGCCGGCGTTTGCGGTGGATGCTACCAACGTGAGCATGACCACCGCGGGGAGGATAAAACGACGGTTCATTGAGACGCTCCTCAACAGGATAGAAATAATGGGGTAAACACGTAACATAACCCAAGAGGGTAAATTAGGCTTTGCCTAGTGGTTCGTATCGACGCAAGCCGGACGTTCCTTTTGCCGCGCATTCCCTTCCTACCTATTTTCCGTATTTATCCGAGTGGATCGTATTGCTTATGACGAAACTGAGGGCAACGCTTTCCCATGCCGCGAACCGGGGTGGCTTTGCCGGAGTGCCGGTCGAGTCCTTGTTCTAACGTCCCCCTTTCGCGTAAACTAATAGGGACGTGCCGATCCAGCGACTTGAGCCATCTGGCAAATATCCCCCATTAAAGGGAAATTCCCGAGACACGATATTTTTTCTCCGCCCTCTCTTTTTTTATTTGACGCATGAACGACTTGCCCTTGGTGCAGATAACGACCACTCTCGAATCTCGGGAGGATGCCGAGAAGATCGCCACGACCCTGGTGGAAGAGGGGTTGGCGGCGTGCGTCCAGATTGATGGACCGATCCGCAGTGTTTATCGGTGGAAAGGGACCGTTGAGACTACAGGGGAATACCGGCTGACAATAAAGACGGCTGCCTCCCGAGTTGAGGCCGTCACGCGGCGGGTTGCCGAGTTGCACCCTTACGAGCTACCCGAAATCGTGTTTCTCCCTTTAGGAGCGACGGTCAATTACGCGACTTGGGTCCGCGACAACACCGATCTAGAGAATGACCATGCCTGATCCCGCACCAATCGAGGGGGCGCCCTTCCTGAAACAACTGAACCAAGGCCTTGCCGAGCCGGCCGGCTCCGCCTCCCTGGGACTCTCCACGGAACGGTCGAGCAAGCAGGTGGCCGAGATTCGTGCTTCCATCCCCCAATGGCAGGGGTGGCGCGACGCGGCGAATGCGATAAAGCGCTACGCGATCGCCAACCTCGATAAGCTCCTCGTCGAGTTCGAAAAGAACATCTCCGCGCGGGGGACGACCGTGCTCTACGCGGTCGATGCCGAGGAGGCAAACCGGCACATGTTGGAGATCGCGCGGAAGCACGACGTCAAGACGGTCGTCAAGTCGAAATCGATGGTCACGGAGGAGATGGAACTCAACCATGCCTTCGAGGCCGCCGGAATCCGCGCCGTCGAGACCGACCTCGGCGAGTACATCGTCCAACTGGCCGGACAGCGTCCCACGCACATCGTCACGCCGGCCTTGCACATGTCGGCCGAGGACGTGGGGCATCTCTTCGCCGACAAGCTCGACGAACCTTTCACGGCCGAGCACCAGGCCCTCACGGACACGGCCAGGCGCCATCTCCGCACGGATTTCATCCAGGCCGACATGGGCGTTTCGGGGGTGAATTTCGGGATCGCCGACACTGGAACGATCACCCTGGTCGAGAACGAGGGGAACGCCGGCCTCTCCACCGCCTGCCCCCGGGTTCACGTCGCCCTCATGGGTATCGAGAAGGTCATCCCCTCGATCCGCTACCTGCCGGTCTTCTTGAATCTCCTCGGTCGAAGCGGCACCGGACAGAAGCTGACGACGTACACCCATCTCATCCACGGTCAGACCCCGGGGCAGACGCAGTACCTCATCATCATCGACAACGGTCGGACGAACCTGCTTGCCGACAAGGCCTGCCGCGACAGCATGTTCTGCATCCGCTGCGGCGCGTGCCTCAACGCGTGTCCCGTTTACCGCCGGGTGGGCGGTTGGGCGTATGGCTGGGTCTATCCGGGTCCGATCGGTTCCATCGTCACGCCGAACCTCGTCGGTCTGGAGAAGGCCGGCAAGCTCCCGTTCGCGTCGTCTCTGTGCGGTGCCTGCGGCGAGGTGTGCCCCGTGAAGATCGATCTGCCGCATCAACTCGTCCATCTGCGACACCGCGCGACGCGGGAACCTTCGCCGATGAACCAGTTCTTCGAGCGATGGACGTGGAAGGTCTGGGCATGGCTTTTTTCCTCGCCCTTCCGCTACCGCTGGACGATGCGGTTCGCGAAGATCGGCATGCGCCTGACGAAGTATCTTCCGTGGCATCCCGACAAACTGGGCGCGTGGACCCGCGGCCGGGAATTGCCGCCGTCGCCAAGAGAACCGGCGTTTCGCGACTGGTGGCGGAAGCGGGCGAAGTAGCGCACTTCTTCCCGCCGAGTCCGCGCAGCCGGCTCGCGGAACGCATTGCCCGACGGCGATGCATAATGGGGTCGCGCCGGGCGAAGTGCGCGGTTGCCGTTTCGCCCGGGCGAATGGATCAGCGGACGAGCCGGGCGGGTTGGACGACGTAGTAGCTGTCCTGGACCCAGCTCTGAGAGACCGCGGTCGGATCGACTACGAAGGCCGGCTGAATCCGCACGTATTTATTGTTTCCGGTCAAACTGACGTCGACGATGCGGATGCCGGCGAACCCGCCGATCTGATAATTCATCGTGTTCCCCGTTCCTTCGCAGTGGACGTATAGGGGAATCGTTCGCGGATTCCCGACGATCTTTCCAATCGCGGATTTGATCCCGGCGGAAATGCCGGTGTCGCCGTTCACTAGAAACAAACCGGTGTAGCGGTCCAAAACGATCGCACCGCCCATTGCATCCAAGTCGGCGCGGCTGACTCCCTCCTCGATCTGACGGACCAGGTCGGAGGTACTATTGTCATGGGTTCCGATGTCCACCGTACCCCAGTTGCCGGCCCCGGAACTGACGGGGTACATATTGAGTTCCGGAATTCCGTCTTGTCCGGGCGTTACGGAGCCATCTCTGGGGTCGTACTTCCACTGGTCATCGCAGCCATAAGCCAACAGATCTCTCCAGTCCTCGATCTTCAGCGTGAGCGGAAGGAGGGACGTGGTGGAATGGGCGGGGTGGCTCCGGAAGCCGGCGATCCGATTCGCGAACGCGACCGTGGCCGACGCCTCCATATCGAAACTCCTCAGGCCGAATACCGAAGCGAAAAAGAAGGGGGATTCGCGATTGCGTTCCCGGGTGGCCCGAACCGTGACGGTCATCGCGTTGCAGGCGCTCGTCCCGTTCCAAACGACTTGCGCATCCGGATTGGTCGGATCATTCAGCGTTCCAATGGCCACATCCTCCCAAAACTGCAAGTAACCGTACTTGGGGCCGACCTTATGCCGCTGAGTGTACTGCGAGGCGACGTCGCACGCCTTGTAGTAGACGTCGGAGAAATTGCCCCGAAGGCGCTGCTCCGAGATCAGTTCCTGTCCTCCGGCGAGTGCCGCCGCGTCGGCGGCGTTCTGCGCCTCATTGCGAACGACGCACATGTACCCCAGATCGACGGCGAAGGCCATGATCGCCACCATCACGATCATCATTATCGCCGCGAGAACCGCGATCGCTCCGCGCCGGGTCGCCCGCTTTCTAATGCGCCGGGTGTACTTGACTAACGGCGGACGTCTTTGTTTGTTGTAGTTGTGGCTGAAGGGAAGACCATTTGTTGTTGAGAAGTTGTGCGGTTTTGTCAGTTACGATAAGTCGAAATGAAAAGGAAGCAGAGTTTGCTCTTATGTGAAAACTACCCCACGAAACGCCGGTTGTCAAAAAAATATGCGGGCCCTTCCACGAAAACGGCGGCCGAGGGCGACGTCGGGCGGCTGTCTTTCCCTTGCATTGGGGGGTGCCTTGAGGGGCCCAATTGCAGCCCCCTTCTCGCCCGGCTATACTGAAGGTTCTCACCAAACCTACCCCCACCACAACCTACCACCACCACCACCAGGAGCCTGCCATGCGAATCCTTGTTTCCGTTCTTATCGGCCTATGCTTCACCGGCGTGGTCGCCTGCCCCGCCTTGGGCAACCTCACCCTCGTCCAGAACGGAGCCTCCGACTACTGCATCGTCGTCCCGGACGAGGCGACCCCGGTCGAAACGACCGCCGCCGGTGAACTCCGAGACTATCTTCAGAAGGCGACCGGCGCCGAGTTGGGCATCTTTACCGAAAAAGACGCGCCCGGCGATAAGAAGCAACTCCTTGTCGGCGCCACCGCCAAGACGAAACGACTGCTCGAACCGGGCCTTCTTGACGACCTCGGCTACGACGGCATCGTTCTGAAGACCGCCGGGGACGACGTCATTCTCGCCGGGCATCCCGTCCGCGGAGCCCTGTACGCCGTCTACACGTTCCTCGAAGACGTTGCCGGCGTCCGCTGGTGGACTTCTTCGGAGGAGACGGTTCCCCGAGTCGCCGCGCTGAAGGTCGGCCCGCTCGATAAGGTCTATGCCCCCAGAATCCGTATCCGCGAGTCGTTCTACCGGGACATGTATAATGGCATTTTCGCCGCGCGGAATAAGTGCAACGGCAACTCGAACCGTGCCCCGGCCGAATACGGCGGGCACGAGCGGTTCGCCATGTTCGTGCATACGTTCTTCCCGCTGTTGCCGCCGTCGAAGTACTTCGCGGAGCATCCGGAGTGGTACAGCCTCATCGGCGAGGAACGCCGGCACGAACGCGCCCAGCTCTGCCTGACGAACGGCGCGATGCGCGAGGAACTGACGAAAAACGCCCTCGCCGTGCTTCGGAACGACCCCAACGCGGCGATCATCTCCATCAGCCAGAACGACTGGTACGGGAACTGCCAATGCGAAAAATGCAAGGCGGTCGAGGAGGAGGAAGGCTCGCCCGCCGGATTGATGCTCCGTTTCGTCAATCGCGTGGCGGAGGACATCGAGAAGGAATTTCCGGACGTCTTCGTCGAGACACTCGCCTACCAGTACACCCGGAAGCCGCCGAAGCATGCCCGTCCGCGCGACAACGTGATCGTCCGGCTCTGTTCCATCGAATGCTGCTTCTCCCAGCCGTTGGCCACCGGAGACCACAACGTCGCGTTCCGCGAGGACATGGAAGGGTGGAGCGAGATCGCCAAGAAGCTCTATGTATGGGACTATGTGACGAATTTCTCCTCTTACATGTCGCCCCACCCCAACCTCCGCGTTCTCGCGCCGAACATCCGGTTCTTCGAGAAGAACAACGTGGTGGGTCTCTTCGAGCAGGGAGATTATCATGGAAACGTGGGGGATTTCATCCGTCTTCGCGCGTGGCTCTTGGCGAAACTGATGTGGGATTCCAGCCAGGACCCGGAGAAGCTCATCGACGAATTCCTCACCGGTTATTACGGCCCGGCCGCCCCTCATCTGCGCGAGTACCTGGATGTCATCAACGACGCCGGCGATGCCTCGGGAATCCATCTCGGGTGTTTCATGAGCCGCACGCACTCTTACCTTCGCGCCGAGGATCTCGAAAAGGGGGCCGCCGCGTTCGATAAGGCGGTCGAGGCCGTCAAGGACGACCCCGTCCTCGCGACGCGGGTGGATCGGGCGAAGATGTCGCTCGACTACGTGCTGCTTCTGCGGCATAAGGAGTTGGAGAGGGTCGCGAAGGCGGCCGGGAAGGAGCCTTTCGTTCCGCAAAACCCCAAGGCGGCCGCCGAGGCGTTCGTGGCCAGGGCCGAGAAATACAACCTGGACCGGCACGCCGAACACACGCCCTTTAGCGCGTACAAGGACTCCTTCCTCCGCCGTTTCCGCGATCCGGCCCCGGTCCCCGAGATGTGCAAGGACCTTCCGGAGTCCGCCTGGGTCGACATCAACGATAATGAGATGCATATCGTGCATCAGGGACGGTGGGGGGATATCGTCGACGACCCGAAGGCGAGCGATGGCAAGGCGGTGCGGATGCCCGGCGACCATTACGAATGGGCGACGAGCTTCCCCGTTGAAGACGGCATGTTCCCGAAGGGCCCGTGGCGTTGCTACGTGGTGGCACGGTGCGAGGCGACCGCGGAGGACGGCCCGGCGATGACGATGGGTCTTTACGACTCGAAAGAGAAGAAGGGGGTCGCCCACAAACAGGTCGACGTCGGCGCCGCCACCGGCGACTACCATGTCTACGACTTGGGTACCCATGAACTCAGAAGCGGCATGTACTTCTGGATGGCTCCCCCAAAACGCCCCGGCGAAGTCCAGGCGGTCTACGTGGACCGGATATTCCTGATCAAGGAATAGCCCGGCGCCGTTTACGCGCCGCGAATCGGCCGATTCGCGGCCTTCATCATTTTGAAACGCCGTATAGTGAAGACCTGACCAGCCGTTGCCGTTGGAGGAGAGCACGGCCTGGACTGTCCGAAGAGGTTACTCCCCGCGGCGCCGCAATTTCGGTTGCCATTTCGGTTTGACGTTGGAAGGGACAGGGTGTATATTCCGAGACGTCGAATTCGCGTTGAAGCGGTTTCGACGTCCGGGGCGATTGCGGAAGAAGATGCCAGAAGGGGAACCGATTATACCAATCGGGGAGTTCCAGGATGCGATGGTTGACGTACGAAGCGCACGATCCGGAGGAGGCTCGGCGGCGGAACGCCGTATTGGCGGCGATGGATCGCTGGTGGGGGGTGTTCGCCCAGAAGCAAGACGAGCTGAGC
>CAZFQG010000010.1:37823-58010 GCA_964520785.1 uncultured Planctomycetaceae bacterium
CCTTTTTCGAAGGGACGGCGGACTTTGACGTCATCGAGTGGATGGAGGAGTATCTCAGCCCGGTCCATGCCGATCTGATGTGGGAATTCGGCCCGGGAAGCGGCAAGCCGCACCGTCTGACGATCACTCCGGAGACGCAGCGTCATCTCCGCCCACTGGTCCGCGCGCTGCTGGAGCGTGCGCCGGATTCGCCGTTTTTCGAGTTCACGGCGCACCGCCCGGCCGAATCGCTTCGCCGGTGCGCGTGTACGGTGGCCGAACGCACGGGAAACCCGATCGGGTTCGGTTCCATGGCGGTCTTCCCCGGGGAGTTCAACCGCGTCGACGTTACCGGGGTCTTTCCAAAGGGATATCCGGAGGGGGACGGGAATCTCGCCATGCACCAGACGTTCATCGCGATCGAATCCCTCGTCGGAGAGGAGATGCTGGATTCCTGGGTGGGAAATATCGACGTGGCCCACGGGCCTTCCGCTCCCGACGGTGGGGCGCTCACGGAGTTCCCGCGACGTTTCGAGTTCGTCCGGCAAGAGATCATCGCGGGATTACCGGAAGTACCGCTTCACGCGGCCGATACCGAGGACGAGCAGTGGTCCAGTTTCGAGCGGGAACCACCGGAGAAGGAGGACTATGCATGTCTCGACGACGTTTTCATCGGCGTGGCCCCCACGCCAAACGTCGAGTTGCTCAACACGTTCTTCAAGAACATCCCGTTCGACTCCGCTCGATTCTCGCGACGGAACGAGCTGTTCTGTTACGTCAAGTTCGACGGTAAGAAGGGACTGGAGGAGACGGCGTTCAAGGATCGGGGCGAGTTGGAGGACGCGGTGAACGCGGCGATTCGTCCGGAAGGTTTCGGATGCACGTTTGGCGGCGCAACCGGCCGGCGGTATTCGTACGTGTTTCTGGCGGTTACCCGGCGCAAGGAGGCATTCGACCGGATCCGCGCGGTCCTGCAAAAGGGAAACCTCACGAGGCGGTCCTGGATTCTTTTTTTTGATTCGGAACTCGCCTGGGAATGGATCGGTATCCACTCCGATTCCCCGGCCCCGCCGCTACCGCGGTTCGGTGAGTAACTCGTGCCGGATGGTCGCGCGGCCGACCACACGGCCGACCACACGGCCGACCACACGGCCGACCAACGCGCCGGCCGGCGGCAACTATGGAACCTCGGCCAATTCGGCCGACTCCAAGCCGTTTTCCTCGCAGAACCGCCGGATCGAATCGGAAGACGGGGACTTCAGGTGAATCCGCAGCGTGCGGTTTCCGACGATCCCCTTCAGATCATACTTCGATTTGACGCGGATTTTGAAGAAGGGCCTGGCGAACGTGTCGAAGTACTGGATGTCTCCCAAGCGTCCCAAGTGAAACACCAACTCCTTGGTGATCTCGCGGTCGAACAGCAGTTCCTTAATGAAGGAGCCGTCAAAGCAGTCTTCCACGTCCTTGATCTCGATGACGCGCATTCAGAGTGCTCCGGAAATATGGCGCACCGCGTCCGCGCAGGCGTCGATCTCCTCGTCGGTCGTGTCGAACGAGGGACTGACGCGGACCGAACCGCGAGGAAACGTGCCGAGGTACCGGTGGATCAAAGGGGCGCAATGGAGTCCGCAGCGGACGGAAATTCCGAAGGAATTCTCCAGGATATAGCCGACGTCGCCGGGATCCATGCCCTCGATATTGAACGAAACGATCGCGGAGCCGTCGGCCGGCGCGGCGGGATGGAAACGGATCGACGGGTCGTCGCGGAGCGCCTCGCGCAGACGCCGGCAGCAGCGCCGTTTGTGCGCGCGGATCTCGTCCATGCCCCGACTTTCGATGAACCGTAGTCCGGCCTCCAGCGAGACGACTCCCGGGGTGTTCTGCGTTCCCGCCTCATAGAAGAGGGGCATTTCCTCGGGCTGAAACGGATAATCGCTACGAATTCCGGTGCCGCCAACCTTGAGGGGACGCAACCGCAATCCTTCGCGGACATAGGCGCCTCCGATCCCCGGCAAACCGTGGAGTGATTTATGGCCGGTGAACGCGAGAAAGTCGATGTTCATGGCCTCGACGTTGATTGGAACGACTCCGGCGCTTTGGGCGGCGTCGACGACGAGAGGAATATCGCGTTCGCGCAGCAGTCGCCCGACGGCTTTTACGTCGTTGACCGCCCCGGTGACGTTGGAACAATGATTGACGACGACCAGCGCGGTATCGGACCGAAGCACGTCCTGGATGCTTTCCGGCGAAACGGTTCCGGTGCCGTCGCACTCCGCGATGGAAAGGGCGATCTTTCCGTCGCGTTTCAGCGTCATCAGCGGACGCAGGACGGAGTTGTGTTCGGCCGCGGTGGCGACGACGTGTTTCCCTTCGAGAGCGAGGCCGAATATCGCCAGGTTGAGCGACTCGGTCGCGCCGGACGTGAAAACGATTCGCCGGGGATCGTCCGCGCCGATCAGACGTGCCAGCCGCGAGCGGCATTGGGAGAAGATGTCTTCATCGAAGGAGTCGAATCCCGTCCGGGCTTGCTGGATGGGAACGGACCGGAGGCGTCCCGTGACCGCCCGGACGACTTCATTCGGCTTGGGGAAGCCGGTAGTCGCGTTATTGAGGTAGATCGTCTTGCTTCCCATCCGCGTCTCGAGTGATACAGGAACGACGGGACGGCGCGGCGCGCCGTCCCGTCGTATGTTTCCGGATTCGAGCGTTATCGGATACGGTTCGTGATCCCGAAGGTCTCATGCCTTGGTCACGACGAACTCACCGTACTCGTCGCCGCACTCGATTCCCTTCGTTTGCTTGCAGACGAACATTCCGAACGGGGCTCCGGTGGGATCGTAGTCGCCGCCGTAGGCGAGGCTCATGAAGGCGGAGCTGACTCCGGAGATCATGTAGGCGCTGAACTTATCGGAGGCGCCGCACTTGACGACGTCCGCCTCGTAGTAATCGTACGCCCTGACGACCATCTTCTCGCCGGGGATCAGCTCGACGATTTCCGAATTGGCCCATCCCCACGCGGTGAAGACGGCGTAGGCGCCGTGGAGGATATCCTCCGGGGCCTGCTCGATCATCGGCGCGACGACGGAGTTCCATTCGTCGGAGGTGATGATCCCGTAGCCGGTGTGGTAACCGCACTCCTGGGCGGCGTTGTACAAGAGATACTCCTTCGCTTCGAGCATCTCCTCGGTCGCCGAGGAGGTCAGCCTTTGAGCGAAGGAATTCCAGACGTCGGCCGGTAGTTGGGTAACGAGGACGTTGTATCCCTCGATGATCCCGTTGTCGTCCGGCAGAACCTGGATCTGCGACATTTGTTCGATGATTCTTCTTCGGTTGATTGCCATGGTCTTACCTCCTGACGATGCGGAATTTCGAAGTGTCGGCGCCCATCACGATACTCTGGATCTCGGTGGCGCTGAACGCCCTGTCCGGAGCATCCAGAAGCACCTCGAACATGGCCTCGATGTATCCGGCGGTGACGTAGTTGACCGGCCTATCGTACGTGCCCCACTTCTTCATCCAGCCGGCGTCCGTGTGCGAGGCCAGAAGTTCGACTTCGCCGCTCTCTTCTCCGACGTAGATGGGATTCATCTTGCCCAATCCCAGCATCGCGTAGTACTCGCTGGCGGTCTCGACCTTCTCCTCCAGGGGCGCGCCCTCGAGGTGCGTGTCGAAGTACCGCCGCAGCATTTTCTTGAAAGATTCCCGCGACGACTCCTTCAGCAGCTCCGTCTCGCCGGCGTCGATCGCCAGTTGCGTGTACAGCGTCAGGTAGTGGTGACAGTGCAACACCGTCAGCGTTCCATTCAGGTAGTGACGCTTCGTCTTGGGGTCGAAGACATGGTCGTATACGACCTCACGAGTCATAATCTCTGCCATCGGTGCGCTCCTTACTTGAACTCTTTCTTGATTTCAGTCATTCCCGCTTCGAACTTCTTGATGATCTCCGGGGAATCCG
Organism: uncultured Planctomycetaceae bacterium; assembly: GCA_964520785.1. Classification (GTDB taxonomy): domain Bacteria; phylum Planctomycetota; class Planctomycetia; order Pirellulales; family Thermoguttaceae; genus CAZFQG01. The sequence continues at coordinate 41,758 of CAZFQG010000010.1, forward strand.
GGATGCTTCCGGCCTGAGCGCTGGGGACGCCTGTCAAAATGGCCAATCGCATTTTGGCCTTCAGACCACCGAGAGATTCGCTTTCCTTATAGAAAGCTTCCAGCTTCGCAGCCATATTCTTGTTCTCTCCTCGCGGTTCCAAAATCGGCTTGGCGTGATGATGATCTCCTTTCCTTGGACTTGAACAAAATCCTGTTCTATTCTAAGCCGAGCGAAAACGGCCGCGTCGTCCACCACGGAAGGAAAGAGCGACATTTTGCCACTGTGCCGGCATTGTTTATTACCTGCAACGGTTCTTCCGGCGCCGTGCCCGTTCTCGATTCCCGGTCGCGACGAAGCAGGAAGGGCTATATCCCCTACAATGCGTACCGCGCGGCGCGAAGCGGAAATCGAGCCGGCAATACGCCGCGTATTCCGATACCGATATCCGGGGCGTTTATCCCGTTTCTCCCTATCTTGCGGGGGCGAGGCCGTGGAATTGGAGTTTTCGGTCCGGCGATCCCTGAACCGGCGACCCGCGAACCATGGACGCACCCTCCGCGTCGTGGCCGTGCTTGCCGCCGTTCTCGCCGGCTCCACCGGATGTCGCCTGATTCATACTCCCGTCGCCTGGCATCCTCCCCGCTCTGCCCAACCCGCCAGGACCGCGCACCGCGTTCCTTTCGACCCGAATCGGGACCTCGCCACGGAGGCCGCCTACGCCAAGGCGGTCCGCCTGGACAAGGAGGACTCCCCTGAATGTCTCGCGTGGTATCTGGAAGCGGCCCGGCGGTCGGGCGAGTGCTGGCAATCCGCCTCCGCCGAAGGGATTGAAACGGCCGAGGCGGCGCGAGCCAGGGCGATTTGGCGGGCGTCCGTCGCGAAACTGGTCACCACCTCCTCGCGGCTGGGGCTGCTCGACCCGGCACGGGGCGTTCGAATTCCTACCCCTCGAGGCGAGACCGTCTTGCCGATCGAATACCACGCCTTCGCCTGGAGCCCGGAGGATTTCAACCAGTGGCTTCCCGTCGGAGACTATGAAGCGGAAGGATTATCCCGGAGAATAGCCTACCCCGGGGTGGGCGTTCCGTTTGTGATCGTCCGTCGCCGGCCGTGCGAAGAAACGTTCTTCAGCGATGGGCTTTCCTTCGCCGCTACCGTCGTTTTGGAATCGCGATCCGCCGACGGGACCCGCCACGATACGCTTGCCTGCTATAACCCCCTCGTTTGCTCGCACGTGACGCTATGCCGGCTTTCCGCTCCGGTTCCACTCGAATCAGACCTCTCCGCCCCCTATGTGCGGCTGCTCGACAGGGAACGCCCTTTCTTGACGGGGTTCCTCACCCCGGGGGCGACGGAAGACGCGCCGAAATTGACGATGCTCGAGCCGTATCAGCCGGGGAAGATACCGGTCGTCCTTATCCATGGCTTGCTCTCCGATCCCCTGACCTGGGTCGACATGGTGAACGAACTCCGGTCCGACCCGACCCTCTCCCGCGGTTACCAGTTTTGGACATTCCGCTACCCCACGGGCCAATCGTTCCTGCGGTCGGCGGCCGATTTGCGGCGGCTGCTGGCGGAAGCGGTGGCGACGTCCGATCCTTGCGGCGCCGATCCGGCTCTTCGCGACATGGTGCTCATCGGCCACAGCATGGGCGGTCTGGTCGCGAAGCTGCAGGTCGTCGACAGCCGAAACCATCTTTGGAACGCCGCCGCGCGGGTCCGGTTCGATCAAATTCGCGGCTCCGAGGAAGAACGCCGAAAACTGGCCGAGATCGCCTTCTTCCGGCCCTCCCCGTTCGTCACCCGGGTCGTATTTATCGGGACGCCCCACAACGGATCGATGCTGGCGTCGCGGTTGGTGGGGCGTTTAGGGGCCATGCTCGTCAACGGCGGATCGGTCGCGAAAGAACACGCCCGGCTCGTCCGGCGGAATCCCGGCGCGTTTCACCCGCGTTATGAAAACCGGATGCCGACGAGTATCGATATCCTGGAGCCGGACGATCCACTGCTCAATGCGCTCCGGCTGCTCCGTCCTCCGCCTTACGTTCGAATGCATTCGATCGTGGGCCGCCGGTCCAACGGACATTTCGGAGAACCGGGAGACGGCGTCGTCAGTCTGGCCAGCTCGCGGATCGGCGGCGTGGTAACCGAGACGATCGTTCCCGCGGAACAAGAAGAACTGCACCACGACGCGAAGACGATCCAAACCCTCCGCGCCCTCCTGCTTGCACACCAGGAAGATGGTGAAACGGCGGGTGCCGTGCCGGAGTTCGACGCGGCTTTGAGGCCTTTTGCCGCCGCGGGATCATAATCTCCTCGTACGGCGACTAGGACAGCCAATCCAGGCCGACGTCCATATTGACCGCCGAGTGCGTCAGAGCCCCGACGCTGATCCGCTCGACCCCCGTTTCGGCCACCGCGCGGATCGTTTCGAGCGAAATCCCGCCGGAGGCTTCCAGTTCCACCTCCGCCGCGGCCGCGTCGCGCCGCCGGACCGCCTCGCGAAGCATCTCCGGCGGCATATTATCCAGAAGAATGAGGTCCGGCCGATGGGGGAGGACTTCGTCGAGCTGCTCCAGCGTGTCCACCTCGACCTCCACGAGCACCAACCTCCGCGATTCGACCGGGACAAGCGTTCGGAGGAAGTGTTTGACGCGATCGACCGCCTCGCCGGGGGAATAACGGCCGGCCGAATCACCGATGTCCGTCTTTCCGAACGCGAGGTGATTATCCTTAATCAGAACGGCCCCGTACAAGCCGGGGCGATGATTTCGTCCGCCCCCTTGTCCCACGGCGTACTTCTCCAGAAGACGCCAGCCCGGGGTGGTCTTGCGCGTGTCGTACACATGGGCTTTCGTCCCGGCGATCCGCTCGACGTACCGGGCCGTAAGGGTCGCCACGCCCGAGAGGCGGCCCAGCAAATTCAAGGCGACGCGCTCCGCCATCAGAAGGGCGTGAACCGGTCCTTCGATCACTCCGAGAAGTTCCCCCCGCTCGACATGAGCGCCGTCTTTCTTCTCCGCGGTCCACTCCAACCGCGGGTCGTAGAACTCCAACGCGACTTCGACGGCGGGAAGCCCGCAGACAATCGCGTCCTGGCGCGCAATCAGCGCGGCCCCGCCGACCGCGTCCTCCGGCACCAGGGCCCTCGTGGTCAAATCGCCGGCGTCTCCGAGATCTTCATCCACCGCGAGTCGAACCAATTGGCGACACTGGGCCTCGACCGCCGTGTTCCAGGATATCTGAGGAAATTCCTTTTTCAAAACTCACCTCGCTTCGTGTCTTTCACCCTCGCGAACGACCACGCCCGGGACGCTCAATACAACTCGCTTTCCGGCGAATCCCATTCCCCTCGCTGGAGCATTTCAAGGGCCGCTCTGGCATCCGGAACGAGCGGGCTGCCGGGATAATCTTCAATGAGCGAGTGGAGCGTCGCCTCGGCGCGGTCCTTCTTTCCGCGGAGGTACTCGCTTCGCGCAGCGAGCCAAACGGCCTCGTCGGCGTAAGCCGACGTGGGATTGACGGCCAGCAACTGCTCGGCCTGGGCGACGGCTTGGTCGTACTTCTCTCTTCCGATCCAATACCGGATGAACCTCGAATGCCAATACCCATCGAGCTTTTCGGCGGGAAATTCGTCTTGCCACGCCTGCAAGACGCTCATCGCCCGATCCCATTGGCCGCTCCGCAGGAACTGATCGGTCGACCTTCCGTAAGCCCCGCTCCACGCGGCCGTTTCGATCTGCCGGCGGGAGTTCTTGCGCGACTCGGCGGCGCGTCGGTACGCGGCACGTGCTTCTTCCGACTTGCCCAGGGAGGCGTGGTAGTCTCCCAGAACGCGCAGCAGTCTCGGTTCGATTTCGCCGGCATCGAGCGCCCCATTGCGCTTCTCGGTGGAATCGAATAGGGCCTTCGCGTCCGTGAAGGTGAGGAGATCATTGACGGCGATGTCGGCCGCGCGGGTCGCGCAATCGACCGCGGCCGGCCGATCCTCGGCCAGGAGCATCGTCGCTCGACGAAGCACGTCGTATGCCGCACGTGCATCTCCCAGCCGCTCGCGCGCGAGCGTGCCGACTTCCACGGCCAACGCATGCAGGTCCTTCGGATGTCGTGGTTTGGCCGTGTCCTTCCCTTCGAAGGGGGCCCTTCCGACTTGGACCGCCCTTTCGATGAAGGGGAGTGCCGCCGCGCGGCGTTCGGCGAGCGCTCGCTGAAACCGGGTCTGTGCGTTTTGCGCGGTCTCCACGTCCTCCGACTCGTCTTCCGAGTCATCTTGCTTTGGAGGATTCCCGTTCGCGGAAACGATGGTTTCGGCCTTCCAAAGATACGCGAAAACCAGCCGCTTTACATGCGGGACCGACAACGCCGCCGGATCGTACCGATCTAGAACCGGAAGGTAATCGTCGATCTTGTGTTGTTTCGTCCGCGGGTCCTTGCCAGTGCGATCCAAATAGAAGGGCCGGGCGACTTCGATCCGATTCGTCATCTCGAGCGTCCGCAACCCACGAGTGATGGAGAGAGTCACCGTGTAGAGACCGGGCGTCAAGTAGACATGGGCGGGCGAGGGCTCCTCCGAGGACTGGCCGTCGCCGAAGTCCCATCGGATTTTGGCCTTGAGAGTCAGCGATTCCGGGGTCCGGTTTTCGAACGCGACGCCGATCAGGGGGTCCGGCTCATCGGGTAAAGGGCAGTCCCCCACGACCTGGAATCGGAAGTCCGGAATCGGCCTTCGGCCGGCCAACATCGGGGGGCCGGCCTCCACGCTCGCGACCGAAGAGACGCGGAAAGCCGCGGGGTCAATCGCGGTCGGTCGCGGCTTGTCCCCGAGAGGCCCGCGGAGCCACGCCGCGGCCATCATCGCCTCCGGACCGGCGGCCGCGTGATAGTACTCGAACCGGTGCGCTCCCGGGGAAAGGTCCGCCTTGCCGGAGGCGCCGGGCTGCGCCTGCCGAAGCGGACCGTGCCGGCCCGGGGCGGCAACGACCACCTTTCCGTCGATTACCAGGAAGCTGGCGTCCCGGCTCGCCGTCCAGAAATGGGTCTCTCCCCCCTTGTCGATGTGCAGCATCCCCGAATAACGACTTAGGAAAGGCCCCTTGCCGGGCGCAAACGGGTTGGAGCCGTGCATAACCCCTTCGACGTAACCCGCCCCGATGGGCTCCGCCGCCTCGAACGCTTCCTTGACCGATTCCCACTGGTTGAGGTTGCAATGTCGGAACGCGCGGGTTTCCAACAGCAAGCCGGATGTCCGGGTCCATTCGGGAAGCTCATCCGGTTTCAACGCGGAACCGCCATAGAAGAGCTCGTATTCCGCCCGGTTCTCGGCCGGCTCAAACGCGATCCGGGAGAAATCACCGGGTCCCAATTGCAGGACCCGAGCGGGAACCGGTTTCCCGCCGCGCGACTCGATGACGGCGACGTTCGTTCCATCCTTATTGATCAATCCGTGATGGTAGAACTCCACGACGGCGACCTCGGGTCGCGCATCCGCGGCCAGTCGGACCTCGCGACGGGCTTCGAATTCGACACCCATGTGGCGGAAATTCTGGGCCGACGCGGTCGCCGTGAGGGCGGCGAGAGTGAGAAACAGGCAGGAAAAACGGTATTTCATTCGTTCAGGAAGCCGCCAGATTGTTCAAGAGTCTTCCGGTCCATCGCGTCTTGGACAAGCCGATCCGGACGACCCGAATCCTGGAATTCACGGATGCGAATTCGGATATCTTGGCCAAACCCGAAAACCGCTTGAGCAAGGACGTCGCGCTCATGTTTGCTTTGCTTTCCCTTATCGGTACCATGTTTCGGGAAAACCCGGCCTGCCAACGGTCCTCCGTGCCTGGCATTGGCACTCTCCCATCTCTTTATTCTAACCATAGAACGCATCGATTGGAAAACCGCGAACCCGAGTGGGAATTCGGTTCGTGGCTCAAGGAGGAGGCGAAGCCATGCCGAAAGGATTCGGACTGCTCTTTTGCCCCCCTTCGGGGGGATCTAAGCCAGAGGTCGCCGCGCGATGGTTCGAATTCCCGATCAAATAACCCATCTTCGGCCCGGACGCTTGGAGGGGAACCGGTTATCTCCTCCTAACAGGCTGCTAAAACCACGCGGCCGTAAACCCGCCGTCGACATTGATATGCGTTCCGGTGATGAACCGCCCCGCGACCGGGGCGACCAGCAACAGCAACGCGCCGATGAGTTCATCCGGTTCTCCGTAACGCCGCATCGGCGTTCCGTCCATGATGGAGCGGACCCGGTCTTCGTCCAAGAGTTTGCGGTTTTGCTCGGCCGGAAAGAAGCCGGGGCAAATCGCGTTGACACGAACCCCTTTCAAGGCCAAATCCTGCGCGATGTTGCGGGTAAGGTTCAACACCCCCGCCTTCGAGGCGGAGTAGCCGAAAACCCTGGAGAGGGGAAGGTGGGATGTCACACTACCAATATTGACGATTGCACCGCCCCCTTTTTCCACCATATGTCGCCCGAAAACTTGACAAGCCAGGAAAGTCCCCTTGAGGTTGATTGCCATCACGCGGTCCCAGGCCTCTTCGGTGTGGTCGAGGAAGTCGGTGCCGTTGTTAATGCCGGCGCAATTCACCAGAATATCCACCCGGCCGTCCACCTCAAGGGCTTTTTCGAGCAGCCGTTCGATCGAGGTGCGCGTGGTGACGTCGATCGGCCCCCAAGAGGCTGACCCGCCGAGCCCTTCCAACTCCGCGACGCGGTCATTGCACGGCCCCTCGGCGACATCGGCGACGACCACATGGGCGCCCGCCTGCACGAGACCTCGGCAAAGAGCCCCGCCCAAAACGCCTCCGCCGCCCACGACCACGGCGACTTGACCGTCGAGGCCGAACATTTTCCGAAAGTATTCACTAGACATTGAATTCCTCTCCTGTTCATGTCGTCCATATTCTGAAGTCCCTGAAACGAACCATTTTACCCGATCGGCTTGAGATCGCCCAGGAACCCGGCCGGTACGTTTCCCTCCCACGGCAGCCCGCTATAATTGGCGCAACCCACTTTTACCAGGACCGTTAAGTTCCACGCTCGGGTACGTCCTCGGGCCACGCCTCCGGAAAGGAAGCGATGTGATTGAAGAAGTTCGTAAACCCCTCGTCAACGTCGCGCGGCGTCTTGCCACGGTCGCTTCCGAGCGTCCGGATGCCGTCGCGGTCGCCGAACCGCTCGGCTACGACTCGCAAGGCCGGCGCGAATACCGCACAATAACCTTCGGCGAACTCGACCGGGACAGCGACCGCGTCGCGGCGGGGCTGCACCGCCTCGGTGCGCGCCCCGGCACGCGATTGGTGTTGATGGTTCGTCCCGGCGTCGATTTCATGGCTTGCGTTTTCGGCATGCTCAAAGCCGGGGTGGTCATGGTCCTGATTGACCCCGGCATGGGACGCCGTAATCTCATTCGCTGCCTGGAGAGCACCGATCCGGAGGGATTCGTCGCGATTCCGCCGGTTCAGGCGATCAGGGTATTACTGCCGCGGCGGTTCGCGGGCGCGAGATTCAACGTCACGGCCGGACGGCGTTGGTTCTGGGGTGGATCGACGTTGGCCGAATTCCGCGGGATGGACTATCCGGGACCGCAAATGGCCGAAACGACGGCGGATGATCCGGCGGCGATCATTTTCACCACCGGCAGCACCGGTCCTCCCAAGGGCGTATGCTATCGGCATGAAACGTTCGAGTCGCAGACCAGCCAGATCCAGCGATTCTTCGACATCCGGCCCGGCGAGGTCGACGTCCCCGGTTTTCCCATGTTTGGGCTCTTCAACTGCGCGATGGGGGTGACGGCGGTGATTCCCGAGATGGACTTCACCCGGCCGTCCAAGGTCGACCCGGCCAAATTCGTCGAAGCGATTCAGGACTGGAAGGCGAGTCAGTCCTTCGCGTCGCCGGCGGTGTGGAACCGCGTTGGGCCCTACTGCCACGAGAAGGGTATCCGCCTGGAGACGCTCCGCCGCGTTCTCTCGTCCGGCGCACCCATTCCGATTCACGTCTTAGAACGAATGAAGGCGTGCATCCACCCGGAAGGAAACATTCACACACCCTACGGAGCCACGGAAGCCCTTCCGGTCGCGTCGATTTCGGCGGGCGAAGTCCTCGGGGAAACGGCCGAGAAGAGTAAACGCGGCGCGGGAACCTGTGTCGGCCGACGGTTTCCGGACGTCGCATGGAAGGTTATCCGGATCGTAGACGGACCGATTGCGACCCTCGGCGAAGCCGAAGCGCTTCCGGCGAATGAAATCGGCGAACTGATCGTGGCCGGTCCGGCCGTGACCAGGGAGTATCGCGAGAATCCCAAGGCAAACGCCTGGGGAAAGATTCGCGAGGGTTCGCGAATTTGGCACCGCATGGGTGACGTCGGCTTTCTGGACGAGAAAGACCGCTTCTGGATGTGCGGGCGCCTCGCGCATCGGGTGGTTACCGCAGACGGTCCCCTCTACACGGTACCGTGCGAGGCGATCTTCAACGAGCATCCTCGCGTGTTCCGAAGCGCCCTGGTCGGTATCGGGACGGAAGAAAAACGGACTCCGGTCATGATCGTCGAATTGCACCGCGACAAGGTACCGCGGACGGTATCCGAGCGCGCCGCATTCTTCGATGAACTGCGCGAAATGTCCCAACAGCACTCCATCACCCGGCGAATCGCCGACTTCCGGATCCATCCTTCGCTGCCGGTCGACATTCGCCACAACGCGAAGATATTCCGGGAGAAGCTCGCCGTCTGGGCGGCATCCCGATAACGCAAGAACGGGTTTTTCGAACGCGGTACCGATTACGATTCATGTTTCAATCGACGCCCAAATCCGAACTCGACCATCGCATGACGCGGTTGCGACGGCGGCTGGACGAACGGGAGCCCGGCTGGCGCGCCGCGATAGTCACGCGAAAGCCGTCTCTCTTCTACCTCACGGGGGCCGTTCCGGACGGGATGCTCTATCTCCCTCGGGAAACGGACGCGACGCTGTTCGTCCGCCGCGGCTATTCGAGGGCGATGGAGGAATCGGCGTTTTCGCGAATCAGACCGATGCGCAGCTTTCGAGACGCCGCGGAGCGGATCGGAAGCCGCCCGCAGGAGGTCCTCGTGGAGAAGGATGGGCTCACGCTGTCGTTGCTGGAGTTGCTCAACAAGCATTTTCATTTCGAGCGGATTGACGATATTGCGCCGCATCTTTCGGCCGTCCGCGCGGTGAAAAGCCGATACGAGATCGAACGCGTACGGCGCGCCGGCGCAATCCAAGCGGAGATTCTCGAGCGGATCGTTCCAACCTTGCTTCGCGAGGGAATGACCGAGGCGGAGCTGGCGGCGGAGATTCTCGCCGCGTTCCTGAAGCGCGGCTCGCTGGGACTTATCCGGGTGAATCAGCCCGAAATGGAACTCCTCTTGGGATGCGTCTGTTTCGGCGACAGTTCGCTCCTGTCCAACGGCTTTAGCGGACCGGACGGGCTCCTGGGAATGCACACGACGCTTCAATCGATGGGCAGCCCCGGTCGGCGGCTCGCGAAGGGAGATATCGTCTTCGTCGACGCCGGGTGCAATTTCGAAGGCTACCACACCGACAAAACGGTGGTGTACGGCTTCGGCGCGGACCCACCCGACGAAGTCCTTGCCGCCCACGAACGGTGTCTGGCTATCCAGGCGGACTCCTCCGCGCGACTGCGTCCCGGCGAACGGCCCTCGGCGATATACGAGTCGGTCGTGGCCGGCATGGACGCGGCATTCTTCGAAAACTTCATGGGTTTCGGCGAACAGCATGTCCCATTCTTGGGGCACGGATGCGGTCTCCACGTCGCCGAACCTCCGATAATCGCCAAAGGCTTCGACGAACCGCTCGAAGAGAACATGGTCATCGCCCTCGAACCCAAAAAAGGCATCCCCGGCATCGGCATGGTCGGCACCGAGAATACGTTCCTCGTTACCCCGGAGGGAGGCCTCCGTTTGACCGGCGGAGAGGGGGCACTGGTTGTCTGTCGCGGGGCTGCCGGGTGAATCCGCCTTTGGGCTGCGGCGCGGTTGGTCCGTGCCTGGGCTCCGGCAGCAATCCCACTCTTTTTAGGGGGTTGCACGTCGCACCCCTCCGTCGTTATACTAAGAGGATTATCGGTGCGGTGCGATGTGTTTTGCATCGGACATCCGCGCGACAGGTCGCGACCGGCGGCCAAAGGTACCGTTTCCCCTACCGCCGGGTCATACAAACCCCATCCCCAGACAAGGCATCCGAGATGTCCCAAGAGAAACGCATAGTACCTGGAGCCGCCCCCGTTTTCGTGGCCACCCGAACTGGTGTGGGAGAAGGAAACGAGGCGACATTGGTGGGCGGAACGCGGCTTGAAGACGGCGTTGCCCTGACGCGTGGCAAAATATTGAATCCCAGCCGACTGAACCAACACGGCGTGGCGGCCGATGGAAATCCGGTCCTACTCCTGCTCGCCGCCGGAAAGGGGACGCGGTTCGGCCGCGAGCCCAAATGCATCCAGCTCTTGCATGGGAAACCCCTGGCACGATATTCCATCGACTCGTTTCACTCATTGGGTTCGAAGCACGTCATCTGCGTCGTTGGATACCGCTACGCCGAGGTGTCGGCCGCGCTGGGGGCCGACAACATCTACGTCCGTTCCGCCAACCCGACCGGGGGAACCGCGTTCGCCGTCTTCGAAGCCTTCAGTGTTTCCGATTTGGAGGAGCGAAACCCCCCACTGATTATTTGCATGGGGGACCGGGCGGTTCCGGCCAGCACCTTTCGCCGGCTCCGCGAGACGCACTGCTTTGGGGACCGGGAGGCCGACCTGACGCTGCTGACCGCCGAGTACGTCCCACCCGCCCACCGCGGAAAGGGACGAATTCTGCGCGACGCGAGCGGGAAGGTCAAGCGGATCATCGAGGAACGCGATATCTTCAACCACCCGCCGGGACCTCATCAGGACGCGCTGCTGGCGATGACGGAAGGAAACTGCCCCCTTTACATGATCCGGGCGCGGACGCTCTTTCAATACCTGCGGAATGTCTGCAACGCCAACGCGCAGGGACAGTATTATCTGACCGACATCGTGGAGGCGCTCAGCCGCGACGGGGGAGACATCCGGACGGTCACCACCCGCCCGGCGGAACCCGAATACGAGCTGCTCTGTTCCGATGTCACCCAGCCGAAGGACATTACCCGGCTGAAGCAGATTCTGACCACGATCACTGATTTGAGTTCCTCGGAGGAACAAGAGGCGGAGAACCTGGCGCAACGGATCGCAGCGGACCGGCCGGAAGGACAGGTCTCGGCGATCGCGAGCCAGCTTGAGGAACTGGCTCACATGGTACAACACGAGCGATTGCCGGTCTCTCCGGATCGCCCGGTCGGCATCGGGGTTTCCGGCGGGCGATTGCGGCTGGCGTTCATGCATCCGGACATGGTCCGCTTTTACGGTCCGGCCTGGCAGATGCCCATCGGCGCCGCCGACGTCGATGGCGACGAGCAGATCGTCGTCCTCGTTCAACCATCGAGCGACGGGAGAATCCACCTTTACCCCATGGATGGCGTGTACCGGGAAAACCGGGACGACATCCCCGCCGACATGGACTGCATGTACCCCGGGACGGCGATTACCGATCTCCACGCGTACGAGGCATTCGGCACGCAGCTCAGCCGCGAGGTCCTGTTGGCTTTGGGCTATTTCGACGAGGAGGAACTCGCCAGGCGTCGCGACGCGGGGCTTCCGCTGCCTCCTTCGTCCCGCTGGGTCGAGACGAGCATGCGCCGGCCGTTTCCGTTGGTGACCAACGTGCTTGGCTCATTGAGGACGCGCATTTTCGCCGGCGGTCTCCACCGGAACGCGATCCGGATGCACTTGGGGCGCGGCGCGTTCAAGGGAATGTGCGGACTGATCACCGGCCGGATTCCTTGCGGCGGGTTTTCCAGTTCCTCCGCGGTGACGGTCGGCACGCTCAACGCCCTCAATGCGCTGCATGGCCTGAACATCCAGCCGGACGAGCTGGTCCGGTTAGCATGCCAGTCGGAGTACGGCACCGGCGTCCGCGCCGGCTCGCTGGACCAGGCAACCGAACAGTTGGGCCGCGCGGGCGCCGGCACGCTGATCTCCTCGAACCCGCGGGAGCATTTCCGGACGCTCGGGACCTATCCGATGCCGACCGACCGGATCCAGGTTTTGTTTCCCTACACTCTCGACCGCGACCGCGAGGCATGGCGATGGTCATGGGGGGCGTACGCCCGGACGCCGACCGAGGGTCCGTTGACTTCGGTGGAAACGCGAAAGATGACCGGCAAGGCGGCCGAGTGCGCCGCGATTCTCGCGCGGTTGCCGCTTACCACCGACTTTTTCACGGAGGTCCAAAGCGACCTTGTCGGCCAGGGGCGCCTGGGCCGGGAACGGGCGGCCTGGATCTGCTCGATTCTCCGCCGGATGCCCCTGAACATCGCTAAGAAGGAACTCCGCGAGCGGGTCTTGGGCAACCGCGACTGGTACGTGGAACAACTGATGGAAGTCCAAGGACTCGATGACGAAGCCGCCGGCCGGGCCGCCGACGCCACGATCGAGGCGATTTTTTCCGGGTGGCGGGAACCGTTGGTCCGGTATCCCTCCGCCGACGGCTCGATCCGCTGGGAAAGGGGCGTTCCGCTCCGCGCGATGCTGGCCTACCTCTTCGGCGAGGTCGCCAAGAATTTTCACCTGGTCCATCATCCCGAGGACTGGATCGCGACGGTGACCGCTTCGCAGCGCGGGGACCGTTGCGTGGAGATCGCATGCGACGCTCTACCGGGGCGGGCCGAAATGGAAAAGCCGCTACCCTGGGAAGAAGGGGCCGAGGGACCGGCACTCTTGGACCGCTGGTTGAAGCATTGCGGCGCTAGGCCGTTCGACTTCAACCAGGGCCTTTCGGACGCCGAGCTTTCCGCGCCGGAGCCTCCCGATTTCCGCGCCTTGCGCGGCTCGAACTTCTTCCGCGGCCTCGCCCTGATCGACCTGGCCGAGGCGATGCTGAAGCGAGCCTTCGGCGCGGGCGCCGTCGCCGTCCGGGTGAACGCGGCCGGCCAGGGGGATTTCTTCCAGGTCCACGTCGACAAACACCGGGTCGAGCCGGACGACGTCAAGCAGTTTCTCCGCGCGGCCTTCTACCAGCGGTTCGGTCTGACGCCGGAAACCGAATTCGTGGAACCGCACAGCGGCGGTGGAGCCGTCGGCGTACGGCTGAGCCGCTACAGTCTGCTGCCGAATCTCATCCGCCGCCTCCGCATGAGGGAATTGAAACGTAAGGAAGGAAAGTGAGCGACCCATGCTGCTGAGCACGCTGGACCTGGTCGTCATCGTCGCCTATTTCGCCGGGCTGTCGCTGATGGGACTCTACTTCTCGAAACGGCAGACCTCCGAGGAGACGTACTTCGTCGGCAACCGCCGGATGCCCTGGCTTCTCGTCGGCGTCAGCGTGATGGCGACGCTCGTGTCGACCGTCTCCTACGTGTCGCTCCCGGGAGAGATGATCCGCAACGGGATCGGCTATTTCACGTCGGTGCTGGCTCTGTTTCTGGTCGTGCCGGCGGTGAACCGCCTGATCATCCCCGCCCTGATGCGGCTGCCGGTGACCAGCGTCTATCAATATTACGAAACGCGGTTCGGCGGAAGCACGCGGACCCTCGCCGCGGTCGTGTTCATCGTCATGCGGCTGGTCTGGATCGGCCTGATCATCTACACGGCCTCGTTCGCCGTGGCGGAGATGACCGGGTGGAGCATGACGACCGTGATCTTGCTCCTGGGTGTCATCACGACCTTCTACACGACGATCGGCGGGGCCGAAGCGACGATCTGGTCCGGCTTCCTGCAGGGCCTGCTTTTGATGGGCGGGGCGCTGTTCATCCCGGTTTACGTAGCGCTGAAGACCGGCGTCGGTCCTTGGGGCTGGTGGGACGTGTTCTCCCAGGCCGGCAGGGGCCACGTCCCGGTCTTCAGTTTCGATCCGAGCACGCGGGTTTCGATCGTCGGGATCATCATCACGTTCTTCTGCTGGCACCTGTGTACCCACGGCGCCGACCAGGTCGCCGCGCAGCGCTACCTGAGCACCTCGTCGGTCCGCTCCGCGCGGAGCAGCGTGTGGGTAATGGCACTCTCGACGCTCATCCTCATGAGCTCGCTGATGTTCGCCGGGCTGGCCGTCTTCTTCTTCTATTGGCAGCAATCCGGGCTGACGGTGGAACGGTTCCAGGAGAAGATCGCCCCCGTCGCGGATGCCCAGATGCCGGCGTTCATCGCCGGAGAACTTCCCTCCGGCGTCTCGGGGCTTCTGCTGGCGGCCCTTTTGGCCGCGGCCATGTCGAGCCTCAGCGGCGGCATGAACTCCGTCTCCTCCGTCGTCACCACCGATTTCTTCGACCGCTTCCGTTCCCCGGGTAAGGAGGGGAAAAGCGTGGCCGTCGCCATGACGAGCACCATCGTTTCAGGGGCGATGGGGATCGGCTTCGCCTTCGCCGTAACCGCCCTCATGGCCGCGGTCGAGTGGAATCTCGTCGATCTGATCGAGCGGATCAACCACCTCTTCGTCGCCCCCCTGGGCGGGCTGTTCTTCGCCGGCGTCCTCTTCCGGCGCGTCGGGGCCGCGGCCGCCCTCATCGGCTTCGCCGCCGGAGTCCTCACCAGCTTCCTCGTCTCCTTCAGCGAGACCCTCTTCTCCGCTTTTTTCCCCGACTCGGCCGGAATCTCCTTCATGTGGATCATGCCCGCGTCCTTCATCGCCAGCCTGGGCGTCTCCTACATCGCCGGCCATTTCCTCCCACCCCCAACGGCAAAGCAACTCGCGGCGCTGAGGGTTGGGGAAGGGGAGTGAGGGAGATCGTCGGAGCCAAAAGGTTGCCTTCATCCGTATCTCTCCGTGTTTGATCCGTGGCCTGGAAAAGAAAACAGAGGCCGGCTACGAATTTCCACGGATAGGGGATGGGCACGAATGGCCGGAGTGAAGAGACATGGACCCATTATTCGAGTCGAGGGCGTTGGTTCGTGTGCGTTGTTACGGGAGGTGAAGGACCGCGGCGTCCTCTTCATATAGCGCGGCGGACCCGTGGATAGCCGTGGTGCCTCATGGTCCTGGTGTCCACATGGTCCTCCACGGTTCTTGAACTCACCCAGCGGAGGGCTACGGCTTTTCAAAATGCATTGTATAGGCGATGCGACTACCGAAACAGGCCGTTTTGTGGAAACCGACGGCCTCGACGAGCCGCTCTACCGTGCGACGGCGCTGGAAATGGGGGTCGAAGATGATTTCAGTGACGGACAGTACCCCGCCGGGTTTCAGTGCGTCAAAGATTTCCTGAAGTGCCGCTTCGCGATCCGGAATCTCTCCCAGGACCGTCACGAGCAATGCTCGGTCGAAGCCGTTGGGTTCAAGCCGGCCTTCGCCCAGCCCTGTTTGAAGAAACTCGATGTTCTCCAAATTCGCGGCCTGGGCCTTCGCACTGACGCGGTCGAGCATTCCGGTTTGGATATCGAGTGCCACCACTCGGCCCGTTTCTCCGACGTGCTCGGCCAAGGGGATAGTGAGCCGTCCTGGACCGCACCCGGCATCCAGTATGACCATGCCGGGCTCCACGCCCAGGTACTCAATGATGACCGCCGCCCGATTAGTCCTTGTGAACGGATTGTCCAACTCCACCATCCACCGCAACCACACGGGGCACGGCAGCGATCGGCCACGCGAGGCGAACCGCCAAGTCAGTGGGACGAGAACCGCGAGGGCGGCAAGTGCGACGACGAGGTAAATGAAGGTCTGCATTGGGTGATGTTATACTTCCGCCAAAATTGCCACGTAGTTCTTTCCGTACTTCTTCGCGCATTTGGGGCAGGTGGTGTAGAAGAAGTAGAGTCGCTTCGGTTCCTTGCCTTGGTTCTTGAGGTACTCCTGCATCTCTTTCACCCATTTCCCGATGTTTCGATAGGGGCCCTCGAAGACCTTCGAGAGGAACGTGCCGGAGATGGTCGCCATGTGGGCGCCGGGGATGTCCCTGGTCACTTCGATGTAGACGTCGGCACCCCAGAGGGAGTTTTCATCGGACAGAACGACCATCGTCTCGGGAAAGGCATCAGCCCTTTCGATCGGCTCGACGTTGCGTTTCATGACGCCGCCGAAGTTCAGCGGGATGTGGAAAAAGCTCCGCACCCGGTCTTTTACGAAACGGCGGTTCTCCCAATGCAGTTCCTTTTCGTCACACGGCTCGGGATCGAAAGGGGGGCAGCATTCGGTGGTGAAGTCGGTTGGCATGGTTTTCTCCTTTCGG
>CAZFQG010000011.1:0-57378 GCA_964520785.1 uncultured Planctomycetaceae bacterium
CCCGCCGAAGGAAATGTTCGCGATGAGCCAGATGACCGCGCCCGCCGGCACCGCGAAGACGATTGCGCGCCACAGGACGAACAGGGTACGGTCGATCAATGACGTATACAGGGTCTGCAATATCCGCGGCCGGCGAAACGGAGGCATCTCGAGACTGAACAGCGACGCTTCGCCGCGGAGAACCGTCCGCGAAAGGCCCCACGAGACGAGAAATGTCAGCCCCACGCCGAACAGGGCAACCGCCAGAACCGCCGCCGCGGAAACGAATCCGGCCAGGTAGGGAGGGGCGATCGCGCCGATGAAAATGGTCCCGATGAGTATTTGCGTCGGCCAACGCCCGTTGCACAGGGCGAAATTGTTCGTGATGATGGCGATCAGCCGTTCTCGCGGGCTGTCGATGATCCGCGTGGCGATCACCCCGGCCGCGTTGCAGCCCAGCCCCATGCACATCGTGAGGGATTGCTTTCCGTGTGCGCCGCAGCGGCGGAATGCTCCGTCGAGATTGAACGCCACCCGCGGCAAATAGCCGAAATCCTCCAGCAGCGTGAAGAGCGGGAAAAAGATCGCCATGGGAGGGAGCATGACGCTGACGACCCAGGCGGTGGCCCGGTAGACGCCGTCGATGAGCAGTCCGTCCAGCCACCACGGCATGGAGATCGCCGCGGCGCCGGCCCTGAGGGCGGGATAGGCCGTGTCGACAAGCAGCCACGCCAACGCGGCCGAGGGATAGTTCGCGCCGACGATCGTCAGCCAAAGCACGCCGGCAAGCATGATCAGCATCACCGGGATGCCGGTGGATTTGCTCGTGAAAACCCGGTCCAGTTTCCAGTCGAGCGTATCCGCCGAGGGGAACCGTCCGCGAACGGTACACGCATCGGCGATCCGTGCCGCCTCGGTGTAGATCGTCTCGACGAGGCGCTCGTGAAAACCGGGACCGACCTCCCATCGCAGGGACGAGGCGAGGGAAAGCAGACCGGCCGATTCCTCGGTCGAACGACGTTCCTCCACCGACGACTGGGAGCGAATCGAACGGTCTTCGAAGAGGCCGCCAAGTTCGCTGTCCCGGACGGCCCGCGCAATCCGCGCGTCACCGTCGAGTAGCCGCAACGCGACCCATCGCGCGTTGGGCAACCCGGGAAATGCCTCTTCCGCCGCGGTCGTAAGCCGGTCGATGGCCTCCTGAAGGCTCTCGGAAAACCGCTCGACCCGCCGGGGCCGCGGGGCGGTGTTGCCGGTGGCCACCCCGGCGACGGCGCGGACGAGTTCGTCCAACCCCCTGCCGAACCGGGCCGATGTCGCAACGACGGGAATGCCCAGCAACTCACGGAGCCGGCGGCAATCGACCTCGATCGCGTGTCTCCGCGCCTCGTCGACGAGATTCAAGCAAAGAACCGCTCTATCGGTTATCTCGAGGACCTGGATCGCCAGATTAAGATTGCGCTCCAATCGGCTCGCGTCGACCACGATGACGGTGACGTCCGGTTTCGCGAACAGCAGGAAGTCCCGCGCTACCTCCTCGTCGACCGTGGTCGCCAGTAGCGAGTACGTCCCGGGCAAATCGACGATTCGGTATTCTTGGCCCTCGTGGGAAAAAGAGCCCTCCGCCCTGGTGACCGTCTTGCCGGGCCAGTTTCCGGTATGCTGCCGCGCTCCGGTCAGCGCATTGAAGACGGTACTCTTGCCGGTGTTGGGATTTCCCGCCAGAGCGACGACGTACGTCGCCCTCTCGGCCGTCGGTCCGCCCTCCGCCGTCGTCTTCGCGAAACCGGCGGCGCGAAAGAGCGCGGTCCCCCCTCGCGTGAGAGAGTGTCCAAGTTGCCGTATCACGCCGCTCCTTCCGTTTCCACTTCCTCGATCTCGATGTGATCCGATTGTTCAAAACGAAGCGCCATCAGCGCCCCGCGAATGCGGTACGCGCTCGGGTCGCCGCCGGCGGCACGGAGTTCCGCCTTGACGCGCGTGCCGGGAATAAGTCCCAAATCGAGCAGCCGCCGCCGCTGGATACCCCGGCACCGCGGCGAGATGCCCACGACCCGGCCTTCCCGGCCGAGGGCCAATTCGGAAAGGCGACAAAACGGTGAACCCGACGTTACCGTTCGGGGGAGTCTTCGGACGGTGACGTTCGCGGCCACCACCCGGGCAACCGTCTGTTCTTCCCCATGAACGTTCAAGCGGATACGCTCGGGCGTCGTCTCGATCATTTGAATCGGAGTACCGACCGTCAAACCCTGCGCGACGAGTTGAGCATATAATGCGTCCGGCTCATCTTCGACGTGCGCGATCGTTCCTCTCTCACCAGGGCCGAGTGACGCCAACGGCTCCCCTCGCACCACCGGCACCTCGCCCGAGGCGGTCGGAATCGGAGCACCGTGGGGATCGAATCGCGGGTGGCCCATTTTCGCGGCGAGGGATTCCACTTCCTCCTCGGACAGTTGGTGTTCGCGGCGGTCCGCCTCGTCGTGCCACGCGGTTTCGCTGACCCCGGTGTAGTCGGCCAAGTATTTCTCCCACAAGCGATGCACCCGGATCACGCGCAGCGCGTCGCGTCGACCCTCCGTGGTCAACCGCCACCGGCCGTCGACGAACGCGATCAGGCCCAGTGATTGGAGTTCCTCCATCAGCAGGACGGCCCGGTTCCGCGAAACCCGAACCGCCCCGGCAAGGCTCTCCAAGGTTGGCGTCAAACCGCGGAATTCGCAGTCGTGGAGGTGTTTCAAGGCGTGCTCGGCCAATTCGCGGCGGGACAATTCACGGTAACGGCGCCATCGCGCCAACAACCCTCCCGAAGGCCAAAACGGGAGGACCGTCAGCAGAATGGCCACGACCAGTGCAATGAAGGGAAACGAAACCATTTTCTCAACGGCTTGCGCCGGTTGGAACCGAGGAAACGCCGAAAACCGGGGGTGTCCGAAAAGGGATTCCAATCTTCAAACCCTACCTCGAATGGTACCACCGCGCGCAGAAATCCAAATTTCGGGTGAATCCGGAGAATTATACGAATCGGCTTGCGGGACGTCCATTTTGAACCCGGCGCGTCACCACCGCTGGTACGCAACGGTACCTCACCGAGCCGTCAGCGCAATGCCGCCAAGCGTCAACTCCGCCACGTATCCGGCGGCCTTCCCCAGAAGGGGGGCCACTTGCTTGCCGGCACCCCCGGTGAGAAATATCTCCGGCTCAGTGGCGGACGCGTCGGCCATGCGGCGCGAAAGCTCAAGGACCGCCCCCAGCGCGCCCCAATACAAGCCCGAACGCATCGCCGCGACGGTGTCCCGGCCGATCGGCTCGGGCGGCTCCAGCAGCTCGTTCATCTCCAACCGCGGCAGCAGGTCGGTGAACTCGTGAAGGGCCAAGGCGGACATCGCGATGCCCGGAAGGATGGCGCCCCCTTGAAAGACTCCGGCGGAGTCCAGAAAGTCGACGGTGATCGCCGTCCCGACGTCGACGACGACGGCCGGGCGGCCCGGTGTCCGCAACGCATTGGCCGCCGCGGCGTCGAGCAGCCTGTCGATGCCGACCATGTCGGGACACGCCGGCGCCACCTCGAGATCGACGTCGTCCGCGGAGAGAAGCACGACCGAGTCGCGAGGGCGAAACTCGCGAATCCATTCCAGAAGCCGCGTCGTGGCGGGACGGCAGACGCTGCCGATTTGCCACTCCAGAGGGATTCCGATTCGCCGCGATTCCAGCCACCGGCCCAATTCGGCCGGCGGAGGGGCGTCGGAGCCCATACGAAACGTGTCCTCCGGCTCCGGAAGCACGCCGCGTTGCTCCAAGGGGAAAAGCCCCAGCTTCACGCGGCTGTTGCCAATGTCGACGGCGATCAAGGAATCAAGGGAAGTTCGGGGCAATGGATGGACTCGGTTTCTCATTCGTGGCGAGCAGACGAAACGGTTCTTCTCAAAAAAAACCGGAACAGACATGGAACCGGATCGCGATTATAATGGAATTTTACCGCAATGCAATTCACCCCCTAAGACTATTAGAGGATCGTTACGTGGAAATCGCTTTTCTCGGGGCGAACCGGCAGGTTACCGGCTCGCGGCATCTGTTGAAAACCGGCACGCGAAACATCATGGTCGACTGCGGAATGTTCCAGGAACGCGATTTCATCGGCCGGAATTGGGAGCCGTGCCCCGTCCCGGCTCGGGAGGTGGACGACGTTCTCATCACCCACGCCCATCTGGACCACTGCGGGCTCTTGCCGAAACTGGTCAAGGAGGGCTTCGACGGCGGAATCCACTCGACGGAAGCCTCGGCCGAGCTGATCGAGATCATCCTCCGCGATTCGGCGAAGATCCAAAGCGAAGATTTGGCCTACAAGATGAAGCGGCACCGCAAGGAAGGCCGCAAGGGAAAGTACCCGCCAAGCCTTCTCTACGACATTCAAGACGTCGAGAACACGTTGCCGCTGATCCGCGGCGTGCCGTGCGGGGGTTCGGTCGCGCTGGGGGAGGACACGGTCGCCACGTTCCACGAGGGAGGCCACATTCTGGGCGCGGCGATGATTTCCGTCGACGTCCAACGTGAGGGACGACGCGCGCGAGTCATCTTCTCCGGTGACATCGGGCAGAAGGACCGGCCGATCGTCCGCGACCCGACTCTCTGCACGCGGGCCGACTATGTCGTGATCGAATCGACCTACGGCGACCGGGTCCACGACAACCACGAAAAAGTCGAGGATCAACTGGCCGACATCGTCAACGAAGCGGTCGACCGGGGAGGAAGCGTCGTCATGCCGGTCTTCGCCGTGGAACGGTCGCAAGACCTGATATACCACTTCGGCCGGTTGATGCACCGCAAGAGAATCCCGAGGATTCCGGTCTACCTCGACAGTCCCATGGCGGCGAAGGCGACGGAGGTCTTCCGCCGCCACCACGAGTGTTACGACGACGAGACGCAGGCGATGCTCGCCGCCGGTCAAGACCCGTTTCGGTTCCCCGAGCTGGTCCTCAGCCGCACCACCGACGAATCGAAGGCGATCAACCGGGCGAAACCGCCGGTCGTCATCATGTCGACGTCCGGCATGTGTACGGCGGGGCGCATCAAGCACCATCTCGCCCACCATATCACGAAAAAGGAATCCACGATCGTCTTCTGCGGCTACCAGGCGCACGGGACCCTGGGCCGGCTCATCCTGGAGGGAAACGAGGAGATACGCATCCACGGGCGATATCTGCCGGTGAAGGCCCGAATCCGCCAGATCAACGGGGTTTCGGGGCACGCGGACCGGAAGGGTCTCTTGGCATGGCTAGCCGGGTTCTCCACGAAGCCGAAGAAGGTCTTCGTCGTACACGGAGAGGCCGGGTCGGCCAACCACTTCGCCGAGTTGGTCCGCCGCGAACTCAAGCTCGACGCCGTCGTTCCGGAGTATGGGGAGACGATTCGATTGGAATGAGACGCGCACGACAAAGCCCCGCTTCGCGACGAGACGAACCGGGGCCTTGCGTCGATCCGAATCCTGACGGTTGAGCCGGGGGAATCCAACGGTCCGGGCCGGCGCGCCGGCGGCCGATGGCTCACCCCGCCCAATCGCGATTCTGAACTGTAGTGCTTTTGTCAACACGACGATTCTGGGGTGGCGGCGCGCCGAAGTACCGCGACCGCCCGGATGGAACCGAAACGTAACCCCAGTTCCCACGTCTGGCAAAGCACTAGTCGAGGAAGCCGACGAGATCGCGACTCCGCGTCGGCTGTTGAAGCTTTCGTACCGCCTTCGCTTCGATCTGGCGGATGCGTTCCCGCGTGACCCGGAAAATGTGGCCGACTTCTTCCAGCGTATAGCTGTATCCGTCGCCGAGTCCGTAGCGGAGCTTGATGATTTCGCGCTCGCGGTAGCTGAGCGTTTTGAGGACCGTGGAAATTCGGTGCCGGAGCATCTCGTGGCCGGCCCCGGTCGAGGGCGCCTTGGCCAGGCCGTCGGGGAGCAAGTCGCCGAATTGACTGTCCTCGCTGTTGCCGACGGGTCGGTCCAGACTGATGGGGTAGCGGCTCATCGCCAGCACCCGGCGCGTTTCGTCCACGCAGGTGCCGCTGGCGCGGGCCGTCTCTTCGATGGTCGGTTCGCGGCCGAGCCGCTGGAGCAGCTCGCGCGATACGTTGCGGACCTTCGACATCGTCTCGACCATGTGAACCGGGATGCGGATCGTGCGGCTCTGATCGGCCACGGCCCGGGTAATCGCCTGACGGATCCACCAGGTGGCGTAGGTACAGAACTTAAAGCCGCGGCGATACTCGAACTTGTCGACCGCGCGCATCAGACCGGCATTGCCTTCCTGGATCAAATCGAGAAAGCTCAAGCCGCGATTGCGGTATTTCTTCGCGATGGAGACCACCAGGCGGAGGTTTCCTTCGGAAAGGCCGCGTTTCGCTTCCTGATACTCGTCGTGAATCCGGTGCAGCGACGAAATGCGGCCGCGGAGGCTCTTCGGGGTTTCCTGCGTCGATTGCAGGATACTGCGGTACTCGGTAATCCACGCGGCGCGCTCCTCCACGGGACGGCTCCGCTGCTCGTGTTCGCGAATCCGCTCTTTCAGTTCGTCGACTCGGGCACTGAATTCCTCGAGTTTGCGCATCATCGGTTCGATGCGCTGGGTCCGCAGGCCGAGTTCCTCCACGAGGAGAACGGCGCGGCGGCGGCGGCGGCCCATGCGCCGCCAGACCTCGCGGCGCATTTCGATCGGTCGCGATTTGCTCACCGCGAGAAAATAGTCGCGACGATTCCGCTTGAGTAAAACGTCGAGCGTTCGCAGATTGTGCGGCATCCGCCCGAGGATTTGCTCCTTCTCGAGCCGGTCCGTAACGGAAACCTGGAGCGTCCTGTCGAAAGGAAGACTTCCATTATGAACCCGGTGCAACGTAGCGACGACTCGCTGGAGCACGTAATCGCATTCCAGAACCTTCCGGCGGAAACGGCGACGGGTCATCTCGATCCGCCGGGCCAGCGAAACCTCCTGCTGACGCGTCAGAAGAGGAATCTCGCCCATCTGAGTCAAATACATGCGGACCGGGTCGTCCGACCATGAGTCCGACTCTTCGAGGAGGTCTTCCGAGTCCCCGTCCGATTCCCCGTCGATCCCGTCCAACTCGTCAATCAGGTCATCTCGCTCCTCCTCGTCGTCCAGGTGGCTGTCGTGTTCTAATAGATCCCCCGCCTCTTCGGCGTCGACATCGGGGTGGTCCTCAAGATCGTCCAAAAGTGCGTCGTACAAGGGAAAACTCCTAAAAGCTAGTTCCGTCCGTAAAACAAAAGCTTTCGCTTACACCGCCCGCGGCTGCAATTGAAAAAACTATTCTTTCGGGACCCGAAACGGGTCACCCCCATGCGTATCGAATACGGTGAAATCCGCTTGAAACCTCGAAATTCTACCACCGAAAGCGGCTCATGCCGCGGCGCCGATTTCATTTGGTAGAAGATTATAATTGGGTAAAAAAACCGAAGGCTTCAAAGGCGTTCTAACCGCTTGTCTCTTCCTCTCTCGCGTAGAATCTCACGCGTCCGCGCCGCGAAATTCGAGGAAATCAATCCCCGGTTCCAAAACGGCATACACGCGACAACCCTCCGCGTCGAAAATGACTCTTCAAGAACGCAGAGAGGTTCAATGCGGTTCTCCGCATTGGATTTCGGGATGGATCGTTCCCCGACAATCAGGGATAGGAAACAGTGGCAATCTACGCGATGAACTAGGAAGGGTGGGAAACTTGCACCGAATCTGCCTGCCTCACTGCGGCAGACCGACGCCAAGTATAAAGACGAACGAGACCACGACACTCCGTCCTGAGTGCGCGGAAACACCCGAGCGTAGACTGGACCCACGTTCCGGTAGGGTATTGGCGGGTGATGCTTTCTCACCTGCTCACCTCCCTCTGGAGGTTCTTTGCGTGGGGAAGTCGACTACATTGCCATTTTAATCAGACGGATTCGGTAGTCCAGCATTTCCAAGGATTTTGGGCCAAAAAACCCCGTCGTGGGACTTCGTCGGCATGGTCACTTGGGCGCTCTGGTTAGCGCGTGCTCCACGATTAGGGGGATCGCGCTACTCTTCGTTCGCGTTCCGATCCGTCTGAAATACCAGCCTAGTTACCCCGCACTCCCTTGTCCACAAAAAAATTGGCGCATGAGATTGCCTGCATCTCTTCTAGGGGGCGTGCTTCTGCAAAAAAGTCTGGAGCAATCGGGAACCATGCTGCGTGAAGGCCGTATCCCCCAACATGGAGGGATAGCGTGGCACTTTGTCACCAGTTGAGCCAGTGTCCCACTGCTTCGCGGACGAGCGCCGAAACCAGTAACGCCCAGCCGAAGCTCATGAAGGTCCCGATGATAACGTACTCGGCGAACTTGCGTTCCTTGGCGCCGGTGATCTCTCCAAATCGGAGGATCGACTTGGCGGCGATGAGGAATCCGATTCCGGCGGCCTGGTTCGTCAATTCCAGGAGCAACACCAGGGACCGTTCCAGATAACCAATCGTCTTGCCACCGTCCGTGAGCCCATGAATCTGGTCACTCCAGATTTCCCGGACGAAGCCGCGCGTCGCCTTACCGATGACGACGCCGCCAACATTCACCGTCAAAACCATGCCGGAAATCAGCGACAAACCGGCAAAATACCAAGGAGTCAAATGGGACGGCAAATCCTTGACCCACCAACCCCGGGTTGCTCCCTCCGGAAAGCCGTACGCCAGAATCACCAATACCGCCAAGTGCGCCGCTTGGTCGAGCAGAAAGACCCGTAGCGTGTCGGACGTCGCTCGCGTCTTGATTCCGTCGATACCGGCATGAGTCAGAAACACCGCCAACAATATCGGCCAACACGGAAAACCCAGGAGGAACCACGACAGAAACGTCACGATCGTCGCGTGAAGAAGCAACACGCCCGGCCGCGCCTTCGTTCTGACCATTCGGTCGCTCTGGAACACAAAATCGCCCACCAAATGCGCAGTCAATAGCGCGGTAAACGTCTCCGCCATGCTCGATCCCCTTCCTTCAAAGTAGTCAGTATTTCAGCCCCCGCCATGGTGCTTTTCGATCGGATTTGCCTCCGAGACTACGCAATACGACAACCGTTTATAGCTGTCTTTCTTAAAACAACCTCAAAAGGTTGTCAAAGTCCTTTGTTAGTGCGATTTCGATACTGGAGCCACTTTCCCCTATTTTGCCATTACTTGGCCCGGCCAAAAACACCGCGGTAGGTCTGTTCGTAGAGGCGAATTGCCTCCTCGATCGCGCGCCAATTGGCGCCGTCGAGTGACTTCGTCACCGCCTGCTTCGTGACCGGCCGGCTCAATCTCCCCGCGATCGATTCGTGAGTCGGTCCATCAGGATCCAGTGCCATGGCGACGATTTCCGCCTGCCGGGCGGTCCATTGGCGGATAAACGCATCGCACAGGTGGCCGACCAGGGAGATCCAATCCGCGACCGGTCCGGTCGACTTCGGTGGCGCGATCGCCATTCGCCAGTGCAGGGTCATCGCATCCAGGGTGTGCCCGGAGGCCAAGAACGCTTCGCCGGTGGAATGCGAGATTCCCTCCGGCGAAAGGTATCCGACGTCCCCCAATCCGATGGCGACCCGCGTATCGGCCCGTTTTCGCGAGAGGACTTCGGCCCTGATGAGAACGCCGACGCGCAAGGCCCAGGCGGCGTCGCGAAGCAGTAATTGCCACGCATCTCCTCGGAAGAACTCCACCCGGCCGGCAACGAGGCCGGGGCTCCAGCCTTCGGCGATTTTCGCGGATTCGTCAATGGCGCAACGGATAGTCCCCAGATCACTCGGCGAGAGGTCGCGGGACTTGACGATGTCACCGGTGAGGACGGCATGGAATGTGGATTTCTCGGTCACTGTCCAAGGCCAAAGCGGGGAAACGGGGTTTCTTGACGCTCGATCGCGAGGTGGGGGCACATCTCGATCTTCGGCGCTTTCATGGCGCGGCGGTTTTGTTCCGGTCCAGACAGGTCGTTTCGGAATCCCATGTTTTCCGGTTCCCCCTCATTCCTCGAAATACGTCTCAAACCGCCGCCTGACTTCCTTCGTCGCGTCTTCGAGCGCGTCGACGACCGCCTGGCCGCCGGGGTAGTTCATCAGATGGGCGAGTTTTTCCAGTTCGGTCCGGTCGGAAGGGAGGACGTTCCGCGCGGTCGAGTTCATCAGTTGGAGCCGCGTCTCGACCATTCGCAGGAATCGGTAGGAAGTGACGAAAAAGTCGTAATCGTCCGCCGGGAAGTGTCCCGCGTCGCGGAGGGATTTCATCGCGTCCCACACGTTCGGACGCCGGAGCGAAGGGTCGCGCCTGGCGAATCTCAGTTGCAGCATCTGAACCAGGAATTCGATGTCGACCAGGCCGCCGCGCCCGGTCTTGATGTTTCCGGATTCGGCGTCCCCCTCCATCCGGGCGCGCATCCGGCGGATTTCCTGTGAGTCCTTCTTCCGCCAGCGGTGGGCGAACGCCGCCTTGTGAACCGCCGCCTCGGCGGCACGTTCCTCTCCGAAGACGACCCGCGCGCGGCACAGGGCCTGCCGCTCCCACAATTGCCCCGTTCCTTCGGCGAAGTACTTCGCGAAGACGTGGAAAGGTACCGCCAGGGGTCCGCTCTTGCCGGTGGGACGCAGGCGGACGTCTACCTCGTAAAGCCGCCCATGCGGACCGATATAGGACGCGGTTTTGATGATCTTCTGTCCGAGCTGGCTAAAGAAGTGCTGGTTCGTGGTCGACCGCGAGCGGGAGCCGTCGCGTCCTTCGGTGTTCCCGTCCGCCTCGTAAAGGAAGACCATGTCCAGGTCGCTGTGATAGTTCAATTCGCGGCCGCCGAACTTGCCCATCGCCAGGATCACGAATTCGCACGGCTTGCCCAGGCGGCGTTTGGCGGCCGCGTCTTCGATGATGGGTCGGCCGTACGATTCAACCAGCTTGGGATACTCGTGGGCGGCGATCATCCGGATGCAGACCTCCGCGATGTTCGCAATCGCCGCGGTCGTGCCGCGGACGTCCTCCTTGCCCAATAAATCGCGGACGCCGACGCGGAGCTGCTGGTCGTTCTTGAAGCTGTGGAGAATCGGTTCGATGTCCTCCGCCGACCGGCAGAGCTTGTCCAGCAGCCGGCCGAGCAACTCGCGCGATGGGAGGTGATCTTGGACCAGACTGTCCATCAGCCCGTCGATCATGCCGGGATTGCTGGTGAGGATGGAGCACAGGTAGGGGCTGTTCGCGCACAGTTCGACGTACAGGCGCAGCGATGGGGGGTTGAAACTGAAGAGTTCCCACAAAGCGCCTTTTCCGCCGAGTGAGGCGCTCACGTGGTCCAGGTTCACCAGGGTGGAATCCGGGTCGGGATGTCTGGAGATCGTCTCCAGGAGCTGCGGGGCGATGGAGGCGAGGAAGAGCCGGCACCGCCGCGTCGAGAGGAAGCGGATTTTCTCCTCGGAAAGGGCCATCAGGTTCTGATACGCCTGAAGCGGCTCCTGGAAATGGTATTTGCCGAGGACTTCGCGAATGCGTTCCTCGTTCGGTTCGGGATCGAGAACGAGGTCAACCTCGGCGCGGGCTTCCTCCTCGTCTTGGAACGCGTCGTGCAGCAAGTGATCGAGGATTCTCCGGTTCAGCTCGCGTTTTTCGCGGTAGTCCCGAAGGAAGGCGTCCAGCGCTTTGCGTTCCGGCGCGTCGCGGTATCCCATCCGCAGGGCCAATTTGCGGAGTTCACCCTCCTTCTCCGGCACGACATGCGTCTGCAAGTCGAACATGATCTGCAGACGGTGCTCGATATTCCGTAAAAACGTGTAATTCTCCTCCAGGAGGGTCCTTTCGAGGTTGCTCAGGCAACCCGCGTTCTCCAGCCGCGCGATCGCGTCGAGCGTGTTCCCGCCGCGGACCGTCGGGAGATCGGCCCCGTTGAGCAATTGGAGAAACTGGATGACGAATTCGACGTCGCGGATTCCGCCGCGGCCGTTCTTGACGTCGCGGACGTCCCCCCCCTGTTCCTCCGCGCGCCGGTCGATCCGCCGTTTCAGGGCCTTGATTCCGGTAATGTCGGCATGACCCAAATAGCGGCGGTAGATCCAGGGCCGCATCTTGTCGAGGAACTCAAAACCCAATTCGAGATTTCCGGCGACGGGTCGCGCCTTGATAAACGCCTGGCGTTCCCAGGTCCGCCCGCGAAGCTCGTAGTAGTTCATCGCCGCGGCCGTACTGAGGACCAGTGGACCGCGCTGCCCGTCCGGACGCAGCCGCAGATCGACGCGGTACGGGGCGCCCATCCCGGTCCGCTCGCTCAAGAGCCGCGTCATTTCGCGCGTCACCGCCGCGAAGAACTCGCTGTTGGAGACCGGCCGCTCGCCGTCGGTCCTTCCGTCCTCGTCGTAGAGGATGATCAGATCGATATCACTAGAGTAGTTCAGTTCCGTCCCGCCGAGTTTTCCCAGTCCCAGGACGACCACGTTCGCCGGTTCGCCGGAAACGGTACGAGGGGTGCCTCGCTTCTTCTCCACGCTGCGCCGCGCGACGCGCAAGGCGGCCTCGACGAGGGCGTCCGCGAGGAACGATATCTGCCGCGTCACCGTCCGCAGGCCCTGGTCGCGAATGATATCGCCGTAGGCGATCCGGAGCGTCTCGCGGTATTTGAACCGCCGCAACCGTTTCATCACGATCGGTTCGTAGTCGATATTCTCCACTTCGGCGGTGATTTCCTCGATCAGTTCCCTTCGCGCCAGAGGGCGTCCTTCCGTGACGCGGAGCATGTCGAAGCTCTCCGGATCTCGGGCCAACTGGACCGCGAGGTGTTCGCTGTTGGAAAAAATCTGGATCAGCGTCGGCAGGGCGCGAGGGTCGCGTTCGAACAGGGAGGCAAGCCCCAAGCGATTTCGCGTGGCCTCGAAAAACCGTTCAAGATGATTGAGCGCCATGTCGGCGTCCGGCGATGCCGGCAGGCAGACGGCCAATTGCGAAAGCATTACTCCGATCAGATCCAGCGGCAGACGGTCTTCCGCGATCCGCCGCAGATTGCCCAAGGCTCTATCCGTGTCCGACACGCCCAGCGACGCAATCCACGCCGAGCCCGTTTCGGCGTCTTCGAGTACGGAAAGAACTCGTTTGGGAGTCACCGCCGGTCCTCCCATTCCCCCAGGAGCGTAAAGGCGGTGGCATCCTTGACGCGCACCGTGATGAACCGGCCGACGACCTCTTCGGGGCCGTCAAAGACGACGATGCGATCGGTGGAAGTCCTTCCGGTGAGTTGTCGTCGCGCCGCGCCGCCCCCCCTTTTTCGCCCCGCTTTGCTCGCGCCCTCGACGAGAATCTCCACCTCGGTTCCGATGAGCGCGCGGTGGCCCTCCTCGCTGATCGCGTTTTGCACCCCCAGCAGCGCATTATTGCGGCGTTGCTTCTCCTCGTAGGGAACGTCGTCGGGATAGCGTTCGGCGGCTTTCGTGCCCGGACGGGGGCTGTACTTGAAGATGAAACTGTTCTTGAAGCGGCAGTCTTGAACCAGTCCGACCGTCTTGTCGAAATCCGCTTCCGTCTCGCCGCAGAACCCGACGATGAAATCGCTGGTAATCGTCGCCCCAGGCACCAGTTCGCGGATCAGGCCGATCATTTCGCGGTAGAACCCCTCGGTGTAGCCGCGCCCCATCCGCGCCAAGACGGCATCCGAACCGCTCTGGGCCGGCACGTGAAAGTAAGGACACGCCTTCTCCAGGTCCCGGACCGCCTCGATCAGCCCCCGGGTCATGAAACGCGGATGGTTGGTGACGAACTTGATCCGGCGGATGCCCTCCACGTCGTGAACATGCTCCAGCAAATCGGCCAGGAGAAACGTGCGGCCCCCTTTTTCGAACCGGTAGGCGTCGACCGCCTGCCCGATGAGCGCGACCTCCACGCAACCCGACTCGGCGAGACGGCGGATTTCGCTGCGGATCTCGTCCGGATCACGGCTCTGCTCCGGACCGCGGACGCTCGGCACGATGCAGTAAGTGCAGAAGTTGTCGCAGCCGAACATGGCCCGGACCAGCGCCTGGTGGGCGTTCCGGCGCGTTCCCTCCAGCCGCGCCGGGTCATACTGCTCGAAACTCCTGCGGACGTCCAACCGGTTCGTCGTATCGCGATCCAAGCTGACTTCGAGTTGCGGCCCGACCCCCTCCGCGGCACGCGCGATCAGCGACGCGACGGAGGCGATCTGTCCCGGTCCGACGACCAGGTCGACGTGGGGCGCCCTCTTGAAGACCGTTTCGCGGTCTTTCTGCGCCATGCAGCCGATCACCCCAATGATCTTATCCGGATAGTGCTCCTTGATGTTCTTGAGTCTGCCCAGGGCGCTGTAGACTTTGTCCTCGGCGTGCGCGCGGACGCTGCACGTGTTGAAAAGAACGACATCCGCGTCGCGCCGGGAATCGGTCATTTCGTAACCGGCCGCGATCATGTCCGCCGCGATCAGTTCGCTGTCGAGGACGTTCATCTGGCAACCGACCGTCTCGATGTAGAACTTTCTTTTCCGGAGCGAAGTTTTAAAAGTTGTCGCGGTCATGGCGGTGGATTGCCGGCGCGGGCCGGTTGACTCTGAAACGGCCGGTTCTATTTCTTTTTGGCCTTCTTCTTACGGCTCATTTGAGCGCGGAGTTCCTCGACGAACATGCCGCGGCGATGCAACATCAGCCGGACCAGCGCAGTGACGGCGACATAGCCCGCGATGACGTAAATCGCCCACTCCCACGGCTCCAAGTAACGCAGCATGCTGGGTCCCTCCAGGGTCCATTTACCACGATTGCCGAGCGCCCGGCACGTTTCTCCCTACTCGGGCTCTTCCCGGATTTCCGCCTCGAATCGTTCTCCGGGACGGACGGGATAACCTCGCAGAAACTCCCTGGCGCCCATTTCCTTTTTTCCGGCGGGCTGAATCTGCCGTACCCGGACGGCATCCTCTCCGGCCGCGACGATGAGTTCGTCCCCTTCGGCGACGACGACAAAACCCGCCTCCGCTTCGGGACGAGGGGCATCGACGACGTCGGTCTGCGTCACGATCAGCCGGACGTGTTTGCCGTCCCCGCGCCGCCAGAACGTGTAGGTCTTCGGCCAGGGGATCATTGCGCGGACGTGGTTCTTGATCGCCGCGGCGGGACGCGTCCAGTCGATCAGACCGTCCGTCTTCTTCAATCGCGGGGCCTTCGACGCCAGTTTCGGATCTTGGGGAAGTGCTTGCAGATTGCCCTTTTCGACCGAATCGACGGCGCGCCGCAGTGCCCAACCGCCGATTTCGGCCAGTCGCGATTCCAGCGTCTGGCACGTGTCCTCCGGATCGATCGGCTCGGTGACCTGGGCGATACAAGGTCCCGCGTCCACCTCCGGCGTCATGTGGATGACCGTCACGCCGGTCTCGGTCTCGCCGTTGTAAATCGCCCAGGCAATCGGCGCCGCGCCGCGGTATCGCGGCAGAAGCGAGCCGTGCAGGTTCACCCCCCCCAACCGCGCCGACGCCAGGCATCGCGCCGACAGGATTTGACCGTAGTCGCACACCACCAGCAAGTCGGCGTCAAGCGATTCGAGTTCCTCGATCGTTTCCGCCGCGTTGATCGAAACCGGCTCAAGTATCCGCGAACCGTGCTTCTCGGCCAGGTCGCGAACCGGAGTCGGCTCCACCAACCCCCGGCGTCTTGGGCGCAGCGGCGAGGTCACGACCGCCGCCACCTCGTGATCGCTGTCATAAAAGTCCCGAAAGCCGGGTACGCCGAACGGCCCGTTTCCAACCAGAATAAGACGCATATAGGGGGAAATTTTCCAGTAAAATCAAGAAACGCATTGGTGCCGAGTCGGTAAACGAGGGCAATCGGCCAAATAATGAAGCGTTCTTTGTCTATAATCACCGCCCGAAAAGTGAATTGTACCGCATTCCGCGAGCCTGGAGAACCTCGAAAACCAGGACCGTTCGCCAGAGGAGGGGCAGCGCGCCGCCGGAGTTCTCATTCGCCAAAAACCTGTATCCGCAAAAAGTCGGTGTTTACCTGAGCGGAGAATTCGCGAATAATACGCATCTCCGAAAGGATTCCCCCACGATTATCGTACAAACCGCCCCGCCTTCACAGGAAACTTCCCCATGACCTCGTCCCGCAAAGCTGCTCCGTCACCCCTCGCTCGAAGGGTACTTACCTGCCTGATGATCATCCTCCTGGTCGCCTGGACGGGCTGTGGAAGCCCCCGAGATCGGAAGGAGGGCGATCCAGATTCTTCCGAACGGACCGGGGAATCCCCGGGAAGCACCCGGGAGCAGGATGTGGCAGCTCGCTCCAAGCCGGGTGAGCCGTCGGAACCCTCCCCGGCGGCGAAAACGGGTCCGAATGAGTCCGAGAGGCTCGAACCGGTGCGCCGTCCCGGCACGTCCGAGGAAGCGTCGGCCGGGAGGACGGCCGAAACGCCTGACTTGGAGGCACGGCGGGTTCTGGAGGCAATGGCGGCGGCGTATCGGGACGCGACGTCGTACGAGGACGCCGGATACGCGCGGCTGCAATTTGAAATCGGAGAACAGTCGGCCGACGAGAAGATCGGCGCGAGTGTCGCCTACGAACGGCCGAATCGACTCCGCGCGTATGTCGCCGGGGCGATGATCGTGTGTGACGGGCACACCCTCTGGGCCGCCAGGGAGGATTTGCCCGACCAGGTCGTCCGGATTCCCGCCCCCGAGCGACTGACCGTGCCTTTCCTATTCGCGGATCCGGTCCTGATGCAAGCGGTCGGTCAAGGTCCGGCGGGGTTGCCGCCCCAGTTGCCGCTGCTGATGCAGAAGGACGCCCTGGACGGGTTCATCAACGAAAGCACCTCTATCGTTGCGTTGCCGCCGGAAAAGCTCGAGGGGCGACCGTGCCGGCGGATCACCGTAACGCGTCCCGACGGTGAAATGACGCTGTGGATCGACGCGGAATCGAACGTCTTGCGCCGGGTGGAGCTGCCGACCGACGGTTTGCGGCGGATTCTCGAACAGAACGCGGAAGTGAAGAGTCTTTCCCTTACGCTGGAGCTGGAAGGGGCGCGGCTGAACGGTCCGATCGATCCGACCGCGCTGCGGTTCGAGGTCCCGGCCGATGCTCGGATCGTTTCGGTCCTGATGCTTCCCGAGCCGATGAGCCTGCTGGGGAAACCGGTTCCCGAGTTGACCTTTACCGACCTCGATGGAAAGCCGGTCTCCGTCACGCCGGGGACGTGCTCCGGGAAGGCCACGGTCCTCATCTGCTGGGCGACCTGGTGCGGACCCTGCAAGGAAGCGCTTCCGAGAATCGAGGAAGCGTACAAGAGCCTCCGGGAAAACCCGGACGTTCAGTTCTTCGCGGTCAACGTGGACGAAGCGGCCGTCCCCTCGGAGGAGATTCGTCGCGTCGTGGATACGGTGGGGGTGACGTTTTCGGTCGTGCGCGATACGCAAGACCACGTGTTGGACCGGTTGCTGACCGGATCGATTCCCACCCTCGTGATCATAGGTCCCAAAGGCAACGTACAATCCTACTCCAGCGGCATTCCGAAAGAGGTGGCTCCGCAGCTCATTTCGGACGTCGGCGCCGTACTCGGAGGTGAACAACTTTTCACCGAGCAGTTGCAGTATTACCAGCGGCAAATCGACGCCTATGTCAAGAAAGTGGAGGCGGCAAGGGCGGAGGCGGTCCATCAGCTCGAGGCTCCCCGACCCGATTTGACGCGGAGTGAAATCGCCCCGCGGAGCCAGCCAGCCAACTTCCCCCTGAAGACCCTTTGGAGTTCCGCGATCGTCAAGAACCCGGGCAACGTCCTCGTGACTCATCACGACGACGGGCCGTCGCGGATTTTCGTGATTGACGGCTGGAAGGGGGTTGCCGAGTTTTCCGCGGGAGGCGAGGTCACCGATCGGATCCCCTTTGAAATCCCCGAAAACGGAATCGTCGGAATCCTCAATGAGTACACCGACCCCTCCGGCGCGAAGTTTTTCGTCGGCACGGCCGGAACGCAGCGGCAGTGCTACGTCTTCGATTCCGGATGGAAGACCGTGCTGGCGTACCCGGAGGACGGCTTGAGCCGTCCCGGCGCGGCGAGCATCAGCGACGCGAGGCTGTTGAAGGTGCCCGGTTCCACGAATCCCGCCCTTTGCGTCGCGTATTGGGAACGGCCGGTCGTAGAGGCGGTTTCCCTCCAAGGGGAAGCGATCTGGACCGCGGAAACCGAGCATCCCATTCTCGGCCTGGCGTCGACGGAACCGGAAATCGCGTCGCTTGTCGGTGCTACGCGGCGCGGGACGGCGGTCGTCTTGAATTCCTCGGGCTCGGTCGCCCGGACGGTGCAACTCGATCAGTTCTTCCTCCAGTGGATCATCGCCGCGGACCTGAACCTGGACGGGCGGATGGAGTATGCCGGCATTTCGGCCCGGGTCCCCGGCGAGCTGGACGTCATCGGGTTCACCCTCGACGGAACGGTTTCGTGGAGACATCCGCTCCCCAAGGGGATGCTCTCCCAGCCGATCGCTCCGATCCTGGTCGGCCGGCTCGAGCCCGACGGCGACCATTGCTGGGTCGTCCCCGGCGCCGACGGCTCGCTCCGCTTCATTGACGCGAAAGGGCGGAAGCTGGACGAATTCAACTACGGCGCCGAACTCGCCGGTTTCGCGGCCACCGCGATCGACGGCAAGACGGTCTTCATTGTTTCCTCCCCCGACGGCGTCGAGGCGCTCGTGATTTCCCAGTAGGCCGCCCCTTTGGCCGCCGCGGGGCGTCTCGTGGCGCCGGCAGGGCGGTTTCGTTCACTTCCATGCGAACCGTTCACGTCATCACCCGGCTTATTCTGGGAGGCGCGCAAGAGAATACGGTACTCAACTGCGTCGACCTGATCGAGCGTTACAAGGACGCGGTGTTGCTGATCACCGGCCCTCCTTTGGGACCGGAGGGCTCGTTGCTGGAAAAAGCGAAACGCAAGGGCGTTCCCTTGAAAGTGGTCGAGCCGCTCCGCCGCCCGGTCCATCCCGGCCGAGACTGGCGCGCCTACCGGCGGATTCTCCGCGCGGTTCGGGCGTTTTCCCCCGACGTCGTCCACACGCATAGCGCGAAGGCGGGTATTTTGGGCCGCGCGGCGGCGTGGAAGCTCGGCGTGCCGGCGGTGGTCCACACGATCCACGGCGCTCCGTTTTACCCATACCAGAATCCCGTCGGCAGAGCCTTCTGCCGGGAATGCGAGCGATGGGCCGAGCGCCGGTGCCACGCGATCATCAGCGTGGCGGACGCGATGACCGAGTTGATGCTCGGGGCGAAGATCGGCGTGCCGGAAAAATACACGACCATCTACAGCGGAATGGAGGTGGAGCCTTTCTTGAACGCCCGGTCAGGCCGCGCCCCTCTTCGCCGCGCCCTGGGTTTCTCCCCCGACGACGTCGTCATCGGGAAGGTCGCGCGGTTTTTTCACCTGAAGGGGCACGAAGACGTGGTCGAGGCGGCCGCGGCGGTCGTCCGCGCCAATCCGAACGTCCGCTTTTTGTTCATCGGCGACGGCATTCTTCGCGAATCACTCCGCCGCCGAATCGCCGCCCTCGGCCTGGATTCGTATTTCCGCTTCACCGGTCTGGTCCCGCCGGATGAACTTCCCCCTTATTTCGCCGCGATGGATATCCTCGTTCACGCCAGCCTGCGCGAGGGGCTGGCTCGCGTCCTCCCCCAGGCCCTAATCGCCGGCACCCCGGCCGTCAGTTACGACGTCGACGGGGCCCGAGAAGTGGTTTTCGACGGCGAGACGGGCCGGCTGATTCCTCCGCGGGACGTCCCGGCCCTCGCCCAGGCCCTCACGGCGCTAAGTTTTGATCCCGCTCTGCGAGCCGCCTTCGGCAGCGAAGGCCGCCGCCGTTTCACCGAAGTCTTCCGCCACGAAGAAATGACCCGACGAATACGCGAAGTGTACGAAAACGTACTCAGCGGCCGGTGAGCCCCGCCCCGGCGGTACCGGTTCCGCGTCTTCACCGCGTCGTCACGGCGTCGTCACGGCGTCGTCACGGCGTCGCCGCGGGCGGCCGCGGTGGGTTGTCCGTCGCGGCTTGCGTCGCGGCGTTCGCCGGTGATTCCGTCGGCGCTTCCGTCGGTGATTCCGTCGGTGATTCCGTCGGTGATTCCCGTGGACTCTCTTTCGGAGCCTGCCGGGCCCGCATCACTTCCAGGGCGATCTGGTTGATATCCTCGGGATCGAGTTGACCGCCGAGCAGGACTTGGGCCTTCTGAAACATCGCGTCGATCCGTTGCTGCAAGGCGGGATTGTCCGAGATGAGACGGTTTCTCGCCTTGTTCAGTTGCAGCGCGAACTCATCCCGCGTGGGGAGTCTTCGCAGGCGTTCCAGCAGCTCGCCGGCTTCCTCGGAGCTCTCCCCTTCGAGCCGTTTCCGGATCCGCGCCTTGAGAATCTCGCGACGTACGACGACGTCGATGAGCTCCTCCTGAAGTCCCGTCAGAAATCCTTCGGCCTCCAACCGCGAATCGTCATTGGGAATATACGCCGCTTGTTCAGCCGCGAGGCCCGGCAGAATCGGCAATCGCGCCAACAGGGAGCTGCCGTTCTTGATCAGTATCTCTCGGATACGTTCGTTGCCGGGCGGGACGATGATTTCCCCGGCCAGATTGGTCCACCCCAGAAGCTCCGGCATCTTGACGTCCGGAATCTTCGCGTAGACTTCGTATCCGCTGAGCCGGTCATGCGGTTCCTTCTCGCTCTGGAGGATGAGCGTCGTCGGCGCTCGGGGAGCCTTTACTAACAGGGCGTAAAGCTCCACGCGGCCGCGGCGCCGCCCGGTCAGCGGACTCCGCAGGCCGGTGATTACGTCGCAAACGACGAAGTCGGAAGTGATTTCCCGAACTTCGAAATAGGTCCATTCGATCAGGGTGATCCGCCGAGGATTGCCCTCCCGATCGTTGTAGCGGACGATCGGGAGGAAGAGGTCCGATTCCCGGACGAACCGGATCGCCGGATCGCGGACGGGCAGACCGGCGGCCCTCGGCCGCAGGAAGGCGGTTCGCGACCCGTCGTCCGCCCTTTCCGACTTCTGAATCCGCGCCAGCGGCGCGAAGGCCTCGAAAACCGCCTGGAAAACGGCATCGCTGAGTTTGTTCAACTGGGGCAACGGCAATTCGGCCGGAGTACTGAAGCGTTCGGTTTGCACGTCGAATTCCCGCGCGCGGATCGCTCCGCCTCCCGGGGCCAGACCGACCGCGACGGAGATGATCTTATCGAAATCGCGACGTTCTTCGTAGGGGATATCCTCCTTCTTCAAGCCGTCAAGATTGTCGAGGATTGCCTCCGCTCTGGCACCTTCGGCAAGAACCGTCGTGGCTTCCCACGCGGCGCCGATGAACGTTCCGATATGATCCCGGACCGCCTCCGCCAGTTCCTCGCCGAACCGGGGCGTCGTCTCGCTCGTTCGCCCCAGCGCGATGACCACTTCAACCCGATACGGGGTCAGTTCCCAAATCGACTGCGCCTGCGCGGAGGAGCCCAAAACCGCGAGAATCGACAGGGCCAAGGCGGCCCGGCGGAGGATTACGCGAACGTTCATTTCCCCTCTCCCTCCGTTGCTTCGCGGATGTCCAGCCGCCATCGTTCGACGTTCTCGTAAAGGACGACTGGCGACTCCCCGACTCCCGAAAGCGCCGGGGTATGCACGAAGTATTCGTACAACTGCCAAAGCGGCACGACGGCGACGTCGTTGTAGACAATGCGGTGGACCTGCCGCATCCGCGTTCCGACGCGTCGCCAGTCGGACGAATCGCGAAGCTGCTTCAGCGCCAGGCTCATGTAGGGGGTAACACCGCCGTTGAGGCCGTCGAGACCCAGCAGGGGATCGACGTCCACCACCGGTTCCCACATCGCCAGCTCGACGTAGAGCAAATCGACGTTCTCGTCCAGCACGGGGGTTTCTCCGGGGGGCGCCTCCTGGAGCGTGACGTTCAGTCCGACCCATTTCAAGTTCTCTTGAATCTTCTCGCAGGCGGCCCTGGCGACCTCATCCGCGGGATGCGCGAGCGTCAAATCCGCCGACGTGTCCACCTCCATCTCCTGCTTCTTCGCCTGCTTGAGGATTTCTCCGATCGAAACCTCGATCAACGCGATGGAAAGCGTCGGGTCGAAACCGCGTGGCTCGATGTTCGGATCGTACGCGTATCCGATCGGATCGCCGCGGGTGCTCCCGCGGGGGAACGGGCCGCTGACGACGAGGTTGCCCGGGTCCTCCGAACCGCCGAGAAGGTAGGCGAGGATCGCCTCGCGGTTGATCGCGTAGACCAGCGCGCGGCGGAATCCGCGGTGCCCGGTGAGCGGCTTGTTGTAGTTCGGCACCAGGCAATGGACCAAGGGGACCTTGTACGTGCCGACGGTCCATCCACCGAACTCGCGGAGTTTCGGAACGTCCCAGGGGCAAACGCGGTCGAGCAGGACGACCTCCCCCGACCTCAGCGCCCCGATGGCCGCCTTGGCGCCGGAATAGGTCTTCTCGACGATCTCCCGGGGTTGACCGGCGACCGCGCCGAAATACCTCGCGTTCGCTTGGAACGCCGCGTGGTTGCCCGACTCGGAGTCCGAAAGCAAGCGGAAAGGGCCGAGCGTGGGGGCCGGTTGGTCCGGCGGCCGGATCGCGTCGCGGTAATCGGGGATGGATATCCGGAGAAGTCCGCCGGGACAGACATGACGGCGCGCCAGATCGACATGGACGCGAAATACGTCCTCGACGGAGATTCTCGGCCCCAATTCGTGCCAAACGGGATCGTGGAAGAAGTTCTTCGGATCGCCCAGCTCATACAGCCGCCGCGCCACGTCGGCTCCGGTGAGGGTCTGGTGGCCCTCCGACCATCGGATGTCCCGTTCGAGTTCGAACGTGAGCCGCCGCCCCAAGTCGGCCGTCGTGAAATCCCCGAAGGGACACGCGTACACGCCCCCCTCCGCTCCCGGTCCCCGGTATTCCATCAGCGTCCGGTCGATCAGCCGCCGCGTACGCCGGTAGGACCAGTTGTTCCAGTACGCGAACCGCGACGGCGCCGCCGGCATCGGGCTCGTTACGCCCACCACGATCCGCGGGTAAAGCCGGGCGATCTCCTTGCGCAATTCGATTGCACCGGGAAGGGCGGGCCAAACACGGACCACCTCGCGGACGGCCGCGTCCGCCTCGTGGTATTCTTTCGCGTCCATCGCGTCCTTCGCCTTTGTCAGGAATTCACCCGCCCTCGCGGTCAAGGACGACTCGTACTTCCGAACCACGTCGAGTTGGGGATAGCACTCGGACATGGTTTCCAGCAACCGGCGGATCGATCCGTAATCCTCCTTCCGGAGGTACTCTTCGATGAGCGGTCCGGCCGCCATCGAAATCGCCTTATCCAGGCCGTTTCGTTCGGGATTCTGCCGGTACGTTTCCAGAAGCCGCGCCAGCGCCGCGGCGTGTTTCTCCTCCCGGTAGAAGGCGATCGCCTCACGGTAAAGATACTCCTCGAGCCCTTTGTCCAAACCCGGTGTTTCGGGATACTCCCGGCGCAGGAAGACGAAATAATCGTAGGCTTCCTCGAAGTTCCCCGCCTCGACCACCTTGACCGCCTCGGCGAGGACCCGCTCCTCGAACAACTCGATACGGTCGATATGCCGCCACTCGACCTCGTACTCCGCGTCCGGATTCTCGCGCAGCCGGACCTTGAACTTCTGCGAGGGCCGGGGGTTTTGCGGCAGCGGCCTTTCGAGCGTTTCGACGTCGAGCCGTTTGTTGTCGTTCTGCGCGTTCAACACGACGACGTCGTACGGTTCCCGTTCGAACAACCGGTCCGCCCCGCGCAGCATCCCCGCGCAGGCCGCCAAGATCGTCCAGGTTAGAATCGAAAGTCGACAGGTCCTATGCATCGGATTCGTTCTTCGAAAGGTCGCGACGCCCCGGAGGCCGGCCCGTCGCCGTTACGAGGATTTCGGCTCTCATTGCGCACCGCCGAACGGGAAGAAGCTCCCGTCGTGGCCGATGAGGATCGGTCCGCCGTCTACCGTGAGGATTCCGTTTAACGGACGGCCGATCTCCACCCGGTCCTTCTCTTCTCCCGTCCGCGCATCGAGCCGGACGACGGCACCGGACATCAGCGCCACCAGCGGATCGGCGTCGATGAGTACGGCTCCGATCGGGGTTCCTCCCTCCAACGGCCGCCTCCACGCGATCTTCCCGTCGCCGCCGACGCAAAACACTTCGCCGCCGCCGCTTTGGACGAGAATGCTCTCGCCGACTTGGACCGGTCCCCACGCCGGGCGCCCTCCCATCGGCTCCTCCAACACGGTCTTCAACTCGGGCAGGGACATGACGTTCAGCGTGCCGGCGGCGTCGACGAGCGCGGCGAATCCGCTCGAGACCGCCGGGGGCGCGGCCGGGGGGCGCCCCAGCGCCGTGGAATGAACCGCCGCCAGGTGAGGCTTCGGATCCTCGGAAACGCTCATCAGGTAAAGCATGGTCTGACCGTCGGAAAGAAGAAACGCGTCCTCCTCGAGTATCGTCGGCTCGATCCAATTCGTCCGCGTTCCGGCGGCGAGTTCCGCCTGGAACGGCTCCACCAGCTTGTCCCCGTCGCGCGGATTGATCAGGAATACCTGGCCCTCCAGGACGGGCACGACCAATCCCCCGCGGAAGACGGCCGGGTTGCACGCGAGCGTGCCGGGAAGGGTCTGAGGGCGGAACCGGCGAGGCGTTTCGTTCGGGTCGAGAACGAAGACCTGGTTCGAACCGGCTCCGAACGACAGAACGACCGTACCGTCGGGGAACCGGCATGCGCTTGAAACGGCCTTCTTCACCTGGACGGTGGGCAGTGCGCCGACGGTTTCGTCGATCACGGCCCGTTTTCCGAGAAGATCCAACGGGATTTCGAAGAGCGCGCCGCCGGCCGTCGCCGTTTCGAGCTTGCCCTCGTCGCCGCCGACGGCCGAGACCCCGACCGGCGGGACGCCCAGCTCGGTCTCCCAAAGGAGTTTCGGTTCTCCCATCGCGACCGCCGAGACGACTCCCCCGGGAATCCCTCGGCGGCGGCGGACCGAAAAGATGGTGTCGCCGATCGCCACCAGCGGCTGGGTGAAGACGCTATTTTCGCACGCGGTCCACTTCCATTTCAGGTCACCGCGCGACGACTGGATGTCGAAGCAGGTCAGCGCGGCGTCCCCCACCCATAGTCCGCTTCCGCGAAGGAGACAATACCGCGTCAGCCGTTGCGAGCCGCTCCCCTGAGCCGTGGCCGCGGCTTGAAGGGGCGCCTTCTCGTCGTCGCCGGTAATCTGGAAGACGTACGTCGCGCCGACGTCGGTCGTCACCAGGAGCTTCGCCCCTTCGATAATCGGACGGACGTCGACGTGTCCCTCCACTTTGACCGTCTGCAACCGCTTCAGTTCGCCCTCCTCGTCGCCCGGCGTCATCGTGAACACATTCAGTTCCGCGTGCCGCGCGGCGGCGTTGTCCGCCACGATCAGAAACTTGCTGATCGCGACGGGCGCCGTCGTAATCGCCCCTTTCGCGTGACCCAGGTGAACGACGTCCGCGCAGGTCCGCTCCTTGAGATCGATGACGTACAGATTCGAATGATCCGCCGGTTGATACAGCCGTTGTGCTCGCGGCTCCACCGTCGGCCCGACCGTCAGCGACTGGGGCACGGCGTAATGGCCCGCCGAGATGCCGGTATCCGCGTTGACGAGAAAGAGCTTTCCGTCCTTGGCCGCGACGAACAGGTCCTTTCCGGCGATCGTCGCCGGCGCCTCCACCTCCAGGCCCGGCTTCTGGACCCACGCGACCTCGCCGGTACGCGCCGCGATCCGCATGAGACTTCCGGACGCCGCGTCGTACATCAGGCAATCCCCGCCGGGCTGGCCGCTAATGGAAACCGGCTGGAAGGGGACGCGGCGGACGTTCGGGTTCAATCCGATCCAGCGGCGCCACAGGACCTCGCCGTTTGCCGCGTCCAGCCCGTAGAGGGCCCCTTCGACGGCGGCGAAGACCGTCTTGTCCCCGGCTCCGGCCGGTTCGGCCTCGACCGTCCGCTTGACCGCGACCACGACGGGAAGTTCCGCGGGCGGCTCCACCGGATTCCGCTGCTCGGCGACCCACTCGACGGCCGCCCTTTCCGCCTGGGCGATTTCCAACACCGCTTGCGAGAGTCTTTCGTGGCCCGCGAGGTCGGGGTATTTGTTCAAGAGCGCGTCTCGGATGACGTACGCGTCGGAAACCTTCTTCTGCTGAATGCTCTGACGAATTCCCTCGACCGCCTTCGTCAGCTCCTCGTCCTTGGCGATCTGCCGTTCGGCGATCGCCAAGAGCGCGTTGACCTCCTCGATCCGAGCCGTCGGTCGCTGCGATTTCAGGATATTCTTGTCGATCAGTTCGATCGAACGCCGCGTCTGCTCGAGCCGCTCCTTCGCCTCGGGCTTCTCCGCTATCGCCAATTGCTGCGCCTGTTGGGCCAAACCCTCGGTGATCGCCGGCAATAGCGCGCGCAGCTCGTCCCGTCCCTCCTTGAAGGCGCTCTCCTGGCGCATGGCGGGAAGAACCGCTTCGGCCGTCTCGAGCGCCCGCGGCCAGTTGCCGGTCCCGTTGGATTGCCGCATTTGAGCGAGACTCCGACGGACCCTCGCCAGCGAGACCTTCTCGTGGCTGGGAAACCGGCTCAGGAACTGATCGTATTTGTTGATCGCCTGCGCGTACAGGCTGCTCGTGTAATCCTCCTCCGCCATCTGAAAGACCTTGTCCCCCGACTCGCGGGCGATGACCCACCAGAGGACCGCGCCGAGGATGAGGATCGCCATCAGGGCCCCGCCTCCGACGAGCATGAGCTTCGTGTCCCAGATGCTGGTACCGGAGGCGCGCCTCTTCCGGCGCCGCGGCCCGCGACGACCGAACGAGAGCATCCGCGAGAGACTCCGTCTTCTGGAACGGGTTTCCAGGTGTCGCTGGGTTTCCGTCCGAGCCGCCTCCTCCTCCAAGGAAG
Source organism: uncultured Planctomycetaceae bacterium (assembly GCA_964520785.1). Classification (GTDB taxonomy): domain Bacteria; phylum Planctomycetota; class Planctomycetia; order Pirellulales; family Thermoguttaceae; genus CAZFQG01. The sequence goes on from CAZFQG010000011.1 coordinate 26,937, forward strand.
TATCGGCGTCCGACGAGACCGGGGGTGCCTCCGGCAAAGCGCGCTTTCGGGGTGGCTTGGGAGGTTTGGGAGGTTCGTCGTCTATCGCGATCGGCTCGTCGGCCTCTTCCGGCTCGCCGCGTGGCGAACGGCGCGACTTCTCCTTTTTCGCCTGTTTCTTCTCCTCTTCGCCGTCGATGGGTGCCAGTTCCATCAACTCGTCATCGTCTTCGGCGGCCGGCCGCGGTTCCGGTTCTTGCAGCAATTCCTTCGCGTCCTCCGGGGAGAGCTTCTTCGCCTTCACCAGTTTCTTGGCGATGGTCCCGGCCGAAATCGGCGAGGCCGAACGAGCGACCTGTTCGCGGAGGTTCTCCATGACCTTCGCGGAGAGGATTTCCCGGTCTTCGAGTCTTTGAAGGAATTGTTCCGTCGATATCATTGTTCGCGGCAGGGCGTCCGGCCGGATCGAGAGCAATGCTCGCTTCGGCGTTCGGCCCACTCCGTGGGTCGTGTGTTTTTTTGGGTTCGTGGGCAACGATTCGATAAAAGGGTGACAAGCAAACGGCCGGCCCGCCGGGGACGCGGGGCCGGCGAGGGTGGATCAGAAGTCGTCCTCGCTCACGGTCGCCAGGCGGATGCTTTCCATTCCGACGCCGTTGCCGGCGTCGATGCACATGACGACCGTTTCGTGTTTCGCCTCGCCGTCGGCGAGGACGAGAAGTCTGGTCGGACCTTCGCCGTCGGAACCCCGCGCTCCCTGCCGGGCCTCGCGAAGTTTCTCGAGGATTTCCTGTTCACTGGGTGCCTCGCTCTCGTCGACCCAGACGGTGTCGTCCTTATCGATACGGATGATGATGAAGTCGTCGTCCTCCTCGATCTCCTCGATCGTCCGCGATTGCGCGGCGCTTTCTTCCCGGTCCGGGGCCGGAATCTCCAGCGACTTTTGCAGGCTGAACGCGGCCGTCACCATGAAGAAGATCAACAGCAGGAACGTAACGTCCACCATCGGCGTCATGTCCAGATCGTCATATTCTCGGTCCTCGTCCCCGAAGGAGACCGCGTCGACCCCTTCTTCTCCCACCTCGGTCGGAATGAGGTTGACCGTCCCGCACGCCTCGCAGGGGGCATCCGCCCCGGCGAGCACGGCCGGAGCCTGCATGGGGGCGTCGCAATTGTCGCACTGGAAGGTGATCATGGATCGGATTCGCTTGGGGCGCTCTCTCGGGGTCAGTCCTTTTCGAACACGGCGATGTGCAGGTGGACGTCCTGCACTTCGGCGGCGCCGACCGCGTTGGCGACGCGGGAGACGTCCTTGTGCTTGACGCTTCGCTCCGCCTTGACCAGGACGGCGATTTTCCCTTCGTTGAAGCCTTCCTCGACGGCGGAGGTAATCGCGCGTTTCTGTTCCTCCGGATCGTCCGGCAACGGATCGCCGACCACGCCGTCGGCCGGGTAGACGGCCGCCGGTTCGTCGTTGCCTCGGTTGGCCAACGTGAAGACGACCGACGTCTGGACGCTCACGCCGCCGCCGTACCTAGCCGGCGGGAGTTCCACGGCCGTGTTCTGGTCCGGAGTCGCGGCGACGAGGAAGAAAATGAGCAGCAAGAAGACGATGTCGATCATCGGCGTAATGTCCATCTCCGCGTCGTCTTTGCGCTTGCGGTGTACCGCGACCGGCTCTTCGACGGCTCCGACCGCCTCGATCGATTGGTGGTGCGCCATCCGCTAGGCCTCCTTGGCCGGTTCGGGGGCCGCCCGGCGCGCGTCGACCCGCGGCGGTACTTGGGCCGCCTTCGCCAGCGCTCCCTTGAGCGATTCGAAGAACCGCGTCAGTCCGGAGCCGATCAGATCCTCGAGCTTGCGGATTCGCACGTTGATGCTGGCCGTCGCCATGACCAGCGGAATGGCGATCGCCAGGCCGCAGGCGGTCGTGATCAAGGCGAATTTGATGTCATCGGCCAGTTTGATGGTATCCACCTTCTGGCCGCTGGAGAGGTTTCCGAACGCGCCCATCATTCCGAGTACCGTTCCCAGAAGCCCCAGCATGGGGGCCGTCTTGATAACCGTGTAGACCCAGCTCAACCGGTGGTCCAAATCGGCCAGAACGTCGCGCTGGAAGCGGTCGACCAGCAGTTGCCTCAGCTTGGCATACCCCAGCGCCCGGTTCTCGCACGCCAGCGACGTCAATTGGGGGAGTGCCTGATCGAATTCCTCCGCCGTCTTGATCGCCTCGTCGAAATCCGGCTTCTGGAGTTCCGCGTCGAGCATGTCGAGGAATTCGTCCTGTTCTTCCTCGTCGCGGAACCGCGCCTGCGCGACGCGCCGCCATACGACGATGACGCAAAACGCGCCCCACAAGGCGATGGCCGCCAAAAGAAAATAAATGAGGTTGCCGGCGATTGAAAAAACCGTTTCCATAACGTGCCTTACTCGAAACTAGTGGGATTGCCTTATTCCGGGAGCGCCCCTGCTACTTGTACCGCTGGTCCAGGACGTAAAACTTGTACTCGTTGCCGTCGGAAGTGATGCCGAAAACGGTCTTGTGAAGGCGGTCCACCCGCGTCCCGGCCTTCGTCCGTTCCAGTTCGCGCAGGTGGGCCTGCAACTCCGGGGTGATGAACTTCAGAATGATCTTCCCTTGGGCGTTGATGCCGGCCTTGGAAAGAAGCAGTTCGTCCGCCGCGCGGAGGTTGCCGCGCTCGAACAGATAAACCCGTTTTTCCGCGTCGGAGGCTCCGGTTCGCGTAACCGGATTTCCCCCGGCGAAACTCTTGGCGTAAACGACCCGTCCCCCCGGCTGCACGACGCCGATTTCAATGTCGAAGAAGTCCAGCAGTCTGGCGTAGGAGTTCGCGTCCGCCCCTTCGGGATAGCGGACTTCCCATCGCAACGGCTTGCCGCGGCGTCCCGCCCCGCCGCCGCTGCCGGTTCCGCTCCCCTGCCGCGCGCGGTCCAGCATGGAGAGCTTGGAGGCCACCGCGTCAGCGACCGCCGCCAGGGTCTCCGCGGGTTCGATCTCCTCCAGCGGTTCCTCCGTCTCCGGCGTATCCAATTCCATGCTGCCGCCGAGCGCGCCGTCCTCCGTCGTACCAATCTCCTCGAACTCGACCGGGACCGCCGTCTGGGCGGCCCAGATGCGGCTGGTCAAAAAGATGATGAGCATGATCCCGACGAGCGTTCCGAAGAGGACGAGCATCGCGATCAGCATTCCGGCCACCTGATCGTACCGGGAAACCTTCAGTTTCTCGGCCGACCGCAGTTTCGCCCGGCGGGGCGCCGTCGATGGGGTTGCGCTGCTCATAAGGTCGCGTGAGGGGTTGGTGAGTTACTCGTATTCGACGTCCGGCTCGATTCGGCGGTACCAGTCCTTCCACGCCTGAATCGCCTTATCCCGTTCCAACTCGTCCGCTTCCTCCGTCAGTCCGAAGCCCTCGAAGCGCCGGCTCAGCCGCCGCAAGGCGTCCCGGGCCTCGAGTATCACCTCGGAGTCCTTCTCGGAGAGGAGCAGGATCAGCGTGGGAACGTTGCTCAAATCCCCGCTCCGGCCGAGCGTCTTGGCCACGGCGATCTTCGCTTGGGGTGAATCGCTCCGGAGCATCGCGCGGAGCTTCTGGGCGTGCTGTGTCGCCAGAACGCGACTCTCCTTCGGCGGAAGCTGCGAAATCGCGTCGAGCATCTCGGCGTTGTCGATCGATTCGGGGCTGCCGACCGCGTCGATAAGCTGTTGTGTCAGGCGAACCTCCTCCAGACTGACGACCTGGCCGTCGCGGACGGTAAGCCGGTCGGTATCCTTGGGGATTCCGCGGCCGCTGAGCATCAGCCCCGCGCCGAAATCGCGGACTCTCTGAATGCTCTTTCGGGTCGACCGGATGAGAAACAGAACCGCGAAACTGGTGTCGACTACGTTGCCGCCGCTTCCCGACCACGACCCGTTCCGCTGTTCCTTCAGCAGATACCGCACCCCGTCGTTATACCACCTCGGCGAGGGATCATTCCGGTTTTCGGCCAGCTCCTTGAAGCTCTGATAGCGTTCGAGGGCATAGAGGTAGTAGTACTGCCACTGCTTCGCCTCGATGGAGTAGTTCGCGGCGAACCACGCGTCTCCGCGCTGCTTGGCCCGCTCGATGTACTCTCTCGCGACCGTCGGCTTGAGATTCTCGCCGGCGATCGCGGCCCCGTCTTCCCCGCCGACCGGTTTCAAGGCCGGTGGAATACCGTCGTCGTCGCTTCGCCGCGCATTGGCCCCGAACAGGTCCGCCATCACGTACACGCTGCCGATGCCGGCGGTCGCGACCGTCAGTCGCACTTCATATTGTTGCACCAATTGGTCGAAGCCGGGCGCCAACGTGCCCTGGTATCCGAAACTCCCCGAGGGATCTTGCGTCCGCAAAAGCCACGACAGCGCTCCGTTCGCCATCCGCGGGGAGACCGGAATCTTCGCCTGGTGCGCCTCCCAGAGGGCGAGCACCCCGTATTGCGCCATCGAGGTATCCCCCGTTTCCCGGCCGTGGTACCCCCAGCCGCCGTGCGGTTTCTGCCATTTTTCGAGCAGCCGCATCCATCCCTCGATATCGCGACGATAACGGACCGGATCGACGGTGATGAGAAACAGGGTGCATAGACCCATATTGTACATCCCGGCGTCGTCGTACGTGTCAGCCGTCGAGAACTCCCGGTAGGCCTCGCGCGTCGCTTTGACGCACTCGAGAACGGCCGCGTTGTCGGGATCGCCGGTTACCTTGACGATGGCCATCCCCGCGAGCGCCTTCCCGCCAACGCGGGATTCGGTATTGAAGGAACTCTCAAGAAATCGGATTCCCTCTTCAACCGCCGCGCGAACCTCCGGATGCTCCGGAGTGTGCTGCGCATGCGCCGGCGCAACCGCGAAAAAGAGGGCCGACGCGCAAACCGCCACCGAGCCCGCCTTCGCGAGGACCGACTGAATTCCAGACAAGCAACACCTTCTTCCCCCCGCGACGGCCGGGGAACTGTTTTGAGCACCGCGTGAGTCTCGCGGAGTCCCCCAAACCGGAGCCGTCGCCCGCAAAAACGAAGCAACAATCATCCCGTTTTTCCTGGCTTGTTGTCGGCGTTTCCCTCGCGGCGCCTGTTCGCTTAGGAAGGAAGAGGCAAAAAAACCACTCCCGCGGAACGGACGAACCGACCCGGCCGACGCTCTCGACCTTGTCAACAAGCCTCTCCGCAGGGGGAATACGCCCAGCTAAACTTTCCGGTTAGGGAAAATGAGGGGTTTGGGCCTATCAACCAATGAGGGCCGATAGTACCGCTCATCTATTGTAAACAGCCTGCGGAAACGTTCAAGCGCCGTGCGCGGAATTCCCAGAGCGAAACGAGCACAAGAGAAATAGCCCATTGGTGGGGCGCATCCGGGGGGATGAGACCAGCCCGTGCGATTTGGTATGCGGCGACTACATGCAAACGCGAAGTCATCGTGGACGTTTTCCACACGTCTTCGAGTACTTCACCGGTGTAGTGATATATAGTGAATTACCTTAGAAATAGGTGATTCAACCCCCCATAATAATGCCATCTGACGACGGTTCCGGCTGGGATGATTACCTCCATTCCCGGAAGTGCGAAGTAAATCGTGCCGTGGGGTTCTCAATTCGAGCCTTGAGCCGTTGCGAGAACGAACCCGGCGGACGGTTCTCGCGAAGGTCGGCCAGGTATTCCACGAGGACCTGATGGGCGGCTTCGGATTCGTACTGCAGGAAATGGACCCATGCCCAGGAATCGCGGTATTCCCGCACCCCCATTTTCGTAAAGTCATCCAGTCGCTCCAGCCTCTCCAGGCTCGGATACAGCCCGAAAACCGCCGCCCAACGAACGGCGCCGAGGAAAGGACTGCCGAATGCCCTGGTGCCGGGCGGAACTTCGTAGAATTTCGCGAGTCCCTCATCCAGCCACAACGGCACGACCGGGAGCGCGGCATGCAACAGGGCGTGCGTGCATTCGTGGCGCAGGTCGATTTCGAAATCACGGGACCGGTGGACGAAAACCCGGCCGACACCGCCGCTCTTGATGAACAGAGCACGACGATAAGGAAGGTTCGGGTATTCCTCGCCCAGAAACCGTCGGTAGTTCGAAGCGTCTTTGAAAAGGAAGACCTCGATTGGCTCCTCGGCGGGTGGAACCCCGAGATGATCCGTCAGGTTCCGCTGGAGGTCGGACAATTGACGGAAAAGCCCTTCGTGCGGCGCAAGATCGAAATCCCCGCGGAGATGAAAAGGGCCATACGTCCTCTCATCCAGCCACTGCCCGAGCGAAACGGAATATACCGCATGGACCAGAATCGCCGCCAAGACCATTTTCGCCGGCGCAAAAGGGCAATTCGCGAACACTGGCGACAATCGGGGCATCGTCTATCCGGCTCTCCTCCACTGGAACCATCTTGCCAGGGAAAACGACCGTCGCGAAGGCTCCGTCTCGGCAACTCGGGGATGCACGTTCAAGCCGCGATTCGACAGAACGTCCTGCGCGTTGAAACAACAGACCTCGCACGCGGTTTGGTATCCGGCGAGGTCGCGGACCCGCTCAAACGCGCGCCGCATCATGGGGCGGCGCGATTTCGATCCGTGCGCGTCGCTGGCGACGAAGTGGATCAGTCCGGAGGATAGCAACCGTTCGGTTATCTTCTGCACGTCGCGGCCGAACGCGCCGAAAAGACTGTTTGCCGTAACCTGCAACAGACAGCCGGCCTCCACCAGTTCGCGCGCCACCCGCGGATGAGCCAGGATTCCGGCGTTCCGCTCGGGGTGGGCCAAAATGGCCGTGATTCCGACCCGCCGCAAGTCCTCCAAGGGCCGCTCCAGTGGCATGTACACCTCGGCGGGGAGTTCCAGGAGCAAATAACGCCCCTGTTCGGCGAGAGTCAACACTTCGCCACTTTCGAGGAGACCCACCAGGTCGGGCGAGATGCGGACCTCGGCGCCCGGGACGATTTCGAGGGGTACCCCGTGCTGGGCCAAATACTGCCGGAGATGTTCGGTCCGCTCGCGAATCTTTCGTGCGGAAACCACATCACCCCCCATTTGATGGGGTGTTGCAATGATCGTCGAGACTCCGTCCGCGACCGCGAGCCTTGCCATGGCGAGACTTTCCCGCCAGTCGTCGGGACCGTCGTCCAGATTGGGGAGGATGTGACAATGGATATCGACCAAAGGGGGCCGGTTAAAACTGGGAACCATGGGATGCGGCGCTTCGGCGTTTCGGGGGAGCGGTTCGGCCGCGACCAAACACTTCGGACGGGCGATCGGGTTTCCGCCGATGCGTCTCCGCGAGGGGCGACCGCGGTTTCGGGCATTGCCTTGCGCGATATTCGAAAATCCACACGGAGAAAAGAGACGCATATCCCAGCGAATAACAGTGACGGCATCGCACACGGATACACAGGAGGCACATCAGAATCCAGTCCAACGGGTTTCTCGGGCTCTCCGTAAACGCTTTGTTGGACCCGCACTTTCGACAATACATCATTCGCCGTCACAGGGGTTTTCTCAAATGCCGTAAGCGAGGGGGGGGCCACGCGGCTACGACGGGACAAATGGAATAGGACAACGTAGAATTCAATAGGAAAAGGGTTCCGATTTTTCCGGATCGCCAGAAGCCCCTCCGTGCGGGGGCTTCGCTTGTTCGTCCAGGCGTTGGTCGGCTTCGCCGACCGGGATGTTCGCCGGAAGATCGGATACGAGAGAACTTAATACAAGAAACCGCGAAACCGGGTCAAGAGCGAATTCGATGCACTACTCGGATACTGTCACGGCCGAACGACTGGTCATCGCTTGCGGAATCGCGATTCTGTTGATTCTATGTTTCGCCAGCGGTCTGATGGGGCAGATTACGTCTGAACGGATTGACCCCGGACGGATTACCACCCCCCAGATGAAGCGACAGGATTGGCATCTCCCCCCGATGGAGCGAGAGATTCCATACTCCAAACCGAATCAGGTGATGCCGCATTTCTTCAAGAACGACCGTCTGAAACAGACTCCGATCTATCTCCAGCCGCCGACGTTCGAGAACTTCACCTTTGAACGACTCGACGACAACCGCCTTAGGAAGGAGGCCTTTCAACGAGGGACGATCGTCATGAAGAGCATTAAACCTCCACCCATCAGGCGGGACATTATCGGCCCATCGAGGATCGAACGGCAAGCATCTATCCCGAGTGGGTTGGACATCCGGATGGATCCGACGATGCAGGGCTTTTCCAAGCCGACGATACGAACGGGGTCGTCAATCTTTCTCCTCCCCAGAGAACCGGCCGAGGTCCGCGAATACCAAGCCCGGCAAAACCGCGAGATTTCCTCGGCGGAGGCAAGGCTTTCTTCCAGGAAGGACAGTCTCCGCGCCCCGTTGGGGTGGTAGGGAATGTAACTCCTACAACGGAGGACGCACCTTAGCCGGACGCGAGACATGCTCCAAGAAATTCTCCCACGACATTCGAAGGAATGCCCCATGCGTGAAGACACCGCCATCGAAAACGAGGCCGCGGAGGAGAGTCGCGTTCTCATCGTCGAAGATCTACCCGAGAACGGGCGTCTCGTGGCGTGCATGCTCAAGAAGGCCGGCTACGCCGTTGAATTCGCCGAAGGCGCCGCCGCCGGACTGTCACTCGTCAAGCGGCGTCCCCCGACGTTGATCCTTCTTGATATTATGATGCCCGGCATGGACGGTTTCGAAATGTGCCGCCTTCTGAAGGCCGACCCTCGAACCGCCGAGATTCCGGTCGTCTTTCTCACCGGACGCGACGATTCGGAAAGCCTCAAGGCGGGGTTCGACGCCGGCGGTGCCGACTACATCACCAAACCAATCGATGAGAACGTTCTGCTCGCTCGCGTCGGAAGCCAGATATGCGCCCTCAGGCAACGGAGCCGTCTCCACCGGCGAGAACTCGAACTCGCCGGCGCTCGACGTATGGAGACGGTCGGGCGCCTTGCCGGGGGAATCGCTCACGAATTCAATAATCTCCTGCAGGTCATTCTCGGCTACGCCGAACTACTGGAAGAACGGCTGGAAGACCCCTCGCTCCACGAACTCTTGCGGCCCATACTCGACTCCGGGGCTCGCGGAAAGGAGATCGTACGCGAACTGCTCGTCTACACGGACGGGAACAGCTCCCAACGGCGCCAACTCGATCTCGCCGAAACGGTTCGCGACTTGAGCCGGATTCTCGCGAGGGTAATGACCGAACGAGTCGCGCTGTCCATCGAAACGAATCCGGCGCCGGCGCTGGCCGACCCGAGCGAAATCCGCCAGGTGCTGACGAACCTCTGCCTCAATGCCAAGGACGCGATCCTTCCTGGCACGGGAACCGTCACTCTTCGTACCGGGACGATCCGGACCGAGAGGCCCTCGGCCGTTCGCGAAGCCACGATGCCCTCGGGCGAATACGCGTATCTTTCCGTGGCCGATACCGGACGGGGCATCGGTCCCGAGCAGCTCGGCGACATCTTCGAGCCGTTCTTCTCCACCCGGGACGTCGGAAAAGGGTTGGGTCTGGGGCTGTCGGTCGTGTGGGGCGTCGTGCGGCGTCACGAGGGCTATATAGACATTCATTCCACGCTGGGCGAGGGAAGCGAGTTCATCTGTTACTTCCCGCTGGCGAAGCCGGACGCCGCCGGGCCGGCAAACGAAGGCGAGAAAACGAGCGGCGAGGATTCCCACCGCCGGCGGGTTCTCGTCTGCGAGGACGACCCGCTCGTTCGTGGATTCACGGTGGATGTCTTTTTGTCTCTCGGGTACGACGTCGACATCGCCTCCAACGGGTATGGATTGATCGAGCTTCTGGACGAAAATCCCCGCCGGTACGATTTGATCTACACGGACATCGCGATGCCCCGAATGAGCGGCCCCGAGGCCGTCAACGCCATTCGCGGCCGCCAGCGGTGGGTTCCGCCGGTACTTTTCGCCACCGGTCATGGCGATTCCGATATTCAGACATACCTCGACGAGGCCCATGAGGAAGTCATCCTCCGAAAGCCCTTCACCCGGCGAGAACTGAATGAAGCCGTCCAGCGGGTGTTCGCGGCCGAGGAATCGCCCGCGTCCGGGCCCGTCTCGTAGACGCGAGTCGGAGGAGGAAACCGGCGGCCGAGACTCAAACCGCCCTGTTCCCGAAGACTTCGGCCTCCGACCCGACCGACGGGTGGATGTGGTCCGCGATGATCCGGTCGGCGACCTCGTCCAGATGCGCGGTGAGAATCTCGTTCAACTGCACGAACTCCGGCCACAACACGTCGCTCACGAAACGAGCCGGAGCCGTGGTACACAGGGTCGTGTATTTCTGGCCGTGGTGCCGGTAAGCCTTCAATCCGTATCGTCGCAAAAGGGCGATCATCAATTTCTTCGAGAAGGAATTGAGACAGGTGAACTTGTGCTCGACCTGGGGGTCGCTCGCCTTCTCTTTCTCCAGAAGTCCCTGGAGCCGCCGTAGGGCCTCTCCCGCCGCCCGCTTTTCACCTTCGTATCTTGTCCCCGCCAAGAGGGCTTCGACCTTCTCAATCTTCTCGCGTAGCTCCGTCCGATTCATCTTTGATCTCCTTTTTCCTCACGATATTACTCGGAGTTTCGCGGATTTTCCCCAAAGCGCCGCTCGAAGTCAAGCCGGAATGCCGCCCTGTCGCCCGTCGCCCTGGATGCGGGGCGTATCATCAGAGTCCACGGTGACTCCGAGTACAGGGGCTCAGGCATGTCTTCGGCCAGCATCTTTCACCCTTGGGGAAGCGGAGAGGCGGAAAAATGAGCCAAATCCCGGATTTCGGGGTTTTCCCGATGATTCTTAAGAACCTGCTTGAGGAACAGCCGATCTTGGTTAGAATTAATATGGTAAGAGTGGCGTTTCAGGGTGTTGGCCTTTTTCCCTTCGGACTGGGTGGTGTTAGGTGTCCGGAAGAGTGGTTCCTCAAGAGCAATCCGTTCCCGTCGCAAGTACGAAGCGGCAGATGCGCCGTGGGATATGGATTTCCGCTATTTTTCACATTCTCTTGTTGTCCTCGCTGCTTATGTGGTATGTCCGTCGTCCGGACGGAAACCTCTCCGGTACGATTCCACCCCACTCAAGTCGCAATCTATCTAGTTCGAACGAGGGGCCTTTCTCGGATCCTGGCCTGAGACTGAAACGAGGTCGAAAGGCATCCGAGACCGTTCAGGACAAACTGGACGAGTTCGCCAAGGCCTCTCAAGCCCGATCCGATGACGAGAACCTGGATGCTTTGCGGGAAGAGCTTGCCAAACTGAGCGCGCTATCGAGTCCGGAATCGATCGACCAGATCGCGAAGCGTTTTGAAGGATGGATGGAAATCTCCGAGCGTGCCACGGCGGAGGGATCTACCTCTGGCGAGGGGAATTTCAATGCGAACTCCGCCCAGATTCTGGACGTCCGCCGCGAGTTTGGCGAAGATGGGGAAGTGCGGTACATTTCCATCATGGCCGATGCCGAAGGGCGGACCATGGAGGTCGAATTGGACGACTCCTTCGGCGAAAGCACCTACCGGACGATCAAGCGCCTCAAGGCGAATCCCTTGGCGGACCGGCTCTACCAGCGAATCGTCATGCCTCTTTTCGACAAAATGATCCCGAACCCGGCCGACTCCGCAACCACACATTCATCCAAGCTAGAGCCGGCAACTACTGAAGCGGAAGAAAATCCGGTCGAGTAACGGCCTTTTGCCGTGGTTCGGGTCTCTGGCATATCCATATCCACTCGTCTATAATGGCGTCCGGCGTGCTTGCCTCCTCGCGGGGCGACAAGTCGCGGCCGCGACCCGAGGGCCCTCCCGCATTTGCGTCGAAAGCGGGCCCTATGCGTTTGGGGGGTACGCCCAAAGTCAGAAATGTTTCGCTTGGCATAGAACGGTAAACAGGAGAAAGCCCATGCGGTGTCCCGAATGCGACGTGGAAGTGTTCGAAGACGCGGGGTTCTGCCACCGGTGCGGCACATCGCTTGCGCCGGAGAATTCCCCGGAGGGGTCCGCACCGAAGGCGGGCAACCCGTCCCCGCGAGAGCGCTTCGAGGGCGGCGGCCGCGGCGATGGCGGCGTGGAGGAGGAGGAGCTTTGGTCCGGCACGTATTGCGGCAAGGCGATGATCGGCGCTTGGGTTCTCAGTGGGTTCATCACCGTCGCCCTGCTCGTCGTCGCGTTCCTCTTCTGGTCTTCTTGGTACTTCGGAATCATTGCCTTGGCGTTGATTCCCTGCCTTTGGCTCTACCAATACCTTTTGATGGTATTCCGCAAGATGGACGTCCGTTACCGGCTCACGACGCACCGCTTCTTTCACGAATCGGGAATTCTCCGGCGCAAGCAAGACCTTATCGAAGTGATTGACATCGACGATATCACGTGTGATCAATCCCTATTGGAACGCTTCGTGGGCGTCGGTTCGATTCATATCAGTTCCAGCGACAAGACGCACCCGGAGCTGACCATTCACGGAATCGAAGACTGCAGGCGCGTCTCGGAAATAATGGAACGCGCGCGGCACGACGAACGCCGCCGCCGCGGTCTGCATATCGAACACATCTAGCAGCCTGTTTATCAACGGACCTCGAAAGGGCCGTTCGTCTCCCCTGAATGGCAAAAGCAACGTACAAGGACGCCGGGGTCGATCTCGACCAATACCGCGACGCGATGGCCCGCCTCCCGCGACTGGTCGGTCGGACGCTGACTCCGCGCGTCATTCGGCGGGATGAGGGGTTCGCGGGCCTTTTCGAACTCGATTTCTGCTCTCCGCTTTTCGCGCGGAACTACAAAAATCCGGTATTGGTCGCGTGTACCGACGGCGTGGGGACGAAGCTCAAGGTAGCCGCGGCGGTCGGGGTCCATGATACGGTCGGAATCGACTTGGTCGCCATGAGCGTCAACGACGCCCTTTGCTGCGGCGCCGAACCCCTTTTCTTTCTCGACTACGTCGCCATGCCGAAGGACGACCCGCCATTACTGGAGCGGATCGTCAGGGGCATCTGCGAGGGGTGCGTCGCGGCCGACTGCGCCCTCCTCGGCGGTGAAACGGCCATCATGCCCGACTTGTATGCCGAGGGGGACTACGATCTGGCCGGCTTCTGCGTCGGCGTCGTCGAGCGGAACGATCTCATCGACGGCAGGACGATCGCGGAAAACGACGTCGTCATCGGCGTTGCCTCGAGCGGACTGCATTCCAACGGGTACAGCCTCGCGAGGAAGGTCGTTTTCGGCATCGCCGGGCTTTCCGTAGGGGATGAAATCCCCGAACTCGGCGCGACCGTTGGCGAAGTGCTCCTGGAACCGACGCGGATTTACGCGAGACCCATCCGGAGGATTCTCGCGCACTACAAGGTCAAAAACGTCGTTCACGGCGTCGCGCATATCACCGGCGGCGGCCTGCATGAAAACCTGACGCGGATTCTGCCCCAAGGCGTTCACGTCCGCGTCGATCGCGGCTCGTGGCCGGTCCCCCCGGTCTTCTCTTGGCTCCAGCGGCTTGGCGGGATTGACGACGCCGAAATGGAACGGGTCTTCAACATGGGCCTCGGCCTCGTCCTGCTCGTGAGCCCCTTCTATGCCGAAACGGCCCGACGGATTCTCGACGAATGCGGCTTCCGAAACTTCGTGATCGGCAAGGTCGAACGGGGCCCCAAGGGCGTTTCGTGGGCGGATGCGGACTGAGTCGGCAAGGTGCTTCGCGCGAAGCGGGCTTCCCGAGGTTCCTACTTCTCTTTCGGCCGCGAGATGACCAACGCGACGTCGTATTTACGATGCTGCTCTTCGGCTTGGATGAGGCTGGAGGTCCGGAGGTGGAGGTAACTGGTCGGGATATCGCCCTTGCCGGGAGTTTCCCAGAGGAAGAGGCCCGGGTCGTTGGCAATCCGCCGGGCAAAACCGAATCGCCGCTTGAGATGGTTGATCAACCGCGCAGGATCGCCCGTCTTCCCTTGAAACGTGATTTTATCGACGCGTTGTTTCGGGTCGAAAAAGTAGGTGAGCGATCCGGCCAGATCGGTCTTATCCGTTCCGGTGACGAGGGAGACGCGGTAACCCTCGGCGGAGAGATGTCCCAAATTGGTGGTAACCCTGGGCCAGTTGTCGAGGACCCAATGGGGGGAAACGTCGAAACGGAAGACCTCCTCGATGCCGTGGGTGCGGATATCGACCTTCGGTTCCGGCGGGAGTTCCGGAATACTCGCCAGTGTCATCGCGGTGGTGCTTGCGCCATCGGCCTTTTGCAGGGTCGCCGCGACCAGGGTCCGTCCCTTCTCGTACCATGCCGGCCCTTCACAGAAAAGGATCGGGCCGAAAACGAGGGTGGAGAAAAGGAGAATCGCCATATAAGTTCGCTTCGTCCAGGCGGACGACCGCGGGTTCTGTTCCGACATCGCTTCCTTCCTTGTTCCAAGCAAGAATACCGCTTCATCTTATTCGGCGCTCACCGGCGACGCAGTTGGTCGGAAGGGGCGGGGCCGCTAGAATCGGCACGAGAAGCAAAACCGGGCTGGGGGCAACGTCGAATGATCGGCGGATTGCTCGGAGGGAGGTCCGCGCCTCCTGGACGCGGAAGGATTGCGCACGTGTACGGTCGTTCATTTCACGGTTCCGAGATGCCTCCAGGCGGGCATTCACGGCCCAGGAACCGGTGCCTACTTCTTCCGCAACACGATCCCGCGGTCGGCCGGTTCCAGGCCGAGTCTGGCGTAGAAGGCCCTGGCGACGGCGTTGTGGAACATCGTGCGCAGGCCGAGCCGGCGGACGCCCTGCCTGGCCAGAATGTGGAACGCCTCCGTCAAGAGATACGTCGCCACGCCTTGGCGGCGCTGGTCCGTCTCGACCTCCAGCTCGATTAGGCCGGCCGAGGAAAACGTCGCTTTCGTACCGCCGAGGTCCATGCCGCGGAATAGTGCATGCCCCACCGGTTCGCCGGCGCGCGTGCGCACGTCAAAGCGGATCAGGTCAAAATTACCCAGAGTGCATGCTTCCCACCAATTGGCCGTCGGCGGATCGAGCGTTTCAGTGACCATCATCTTCCGGCGGACCATAACGTGCCGCCGGTCCATCGTCGGCCGGAAACGGGATAGTTCGAACCGATAGGCGATCGTCCGGTCGATCTCTTCGTACCCCGTCTCGCGGAATGCCTGGAGCGAATCGGTGTCGGTTTCCAGAATCCCCGGTAGCTCGCTCCCTCCGTACAAACCCAAATAGAACGGATTGATCGGGCGAACCTGTCCCCCGTAAAAAACCTTCGCCCCGTTCGCTTCGAGATACGCCTCGGCCCGGTTGATCAGCTCGGCGGCCACGGTCCTTCCCTCCGGACCGCGGCAATCGAGCATGACGTGGCTGATTACTCCCAGGTCCCTGGAGACGTCGGTCCCGGAATCGTCCGCGCCGAAGCCGGCGTGGATCGCGCCGACGAGGCGATCCCCCTCCCAAGCAAGAATCAACCCGGCCGGATCGAAGTAGAGCCGGCTGAACACGAATTGTTCGAGAATTCCGGTCGTCACCGAAACGTCGAAACCCGGCTGGCCAAACCGACTCCGCCACAATCGGGCGAGCGCGGGGGGATCCGCGTTGTGGAAGGATCGGTACGTCGGCATCCCTTTTCGGCCTCTCTTGGAACTTCTACTTTTGCTTCCGAATCCACGTGCGCCATAATCTCGGACAAACCATAGCCGTTGTCGTCTTTGTTGTCGAGGCGGGGCCCCCAGTGGGTGGCATGGGTGCGTCAATGAAGAATGACATTTCGGGGAGAGGACGCTTCTCGGAGAGTGCTCCATCCGACGCCGGGAAACGCGAATCGCGTGAGAGATCCCGCGCGCGGTCGGGAGGGATTAGCGCGTCCATCCCGAGACCGTCCAGCTCACTTGGCCGCGACGTCCGACACGACGAGTTCGGATTTCTCCGTTTCGTCCTTCGGCGATTCCGGCTCTACCGGTGGTTCCGCGGCGGGGTTCGTCTCCTGCGACTCGGATTTCTCGACGGGAGCGGATTCCTCGCCTTCCGGCTTGGGTTCGTCTTTCTGCGGCGGTTCCTTCTTCGGTTCGGCGTTTTCCTTGTCCGGTTCCGGTTCTTGATCGCCGTCACCTTGCGTTCTTGGAGCCGGCTTTTCCCGGGGGGCCTGCTCCCCATCCTCCGCCTTCGGAGGATCGGCGGGTTTCTCCGTATCCGGCCTTTCCTCGGCCGACCCCGACGCCTCCGCCATTACCGGAAAGGGGCCTGCCTGGGCCAGTCCGCGGTCGATGAGCCAGATATTCCGATAGCGGATCGGATTCCCGTGGTCCTGTAATTTCGTCGGCCTGAGGGTCGGTTCCTCGTTTTCGCCCGCCCCGGTTTTCGAAGGTAGTTCGACGTCGTCGTGAACCTTCACCCCATTGAGCCAGACCGTGATCCGGGCGTTTCGGACCTTCGCCGGATCGGAGGCCCATCGGGCGGCGGTAAACACGATATCGTAGGTTTGCCACTTTAGCGGCGGCAGCGCCATGTTCACGTCCGGTGGACGGAATTTGTAGAGGGCGCCGCATCCGTCAATTACCGGCACCGTCGCGAAAGAGTCAAGCACTTGGACTTCGTAGCGGCTTTGCAGGTAGACGCCGCTGTTGCCGCGGTCCTGCCCCCTTCCCAGGGGCTTGTAAGGCAGCATGAACTCCAGGTGCAGGTTGAAATCCTGAAACATCAATTTGAACTCGGCTCCCTCGGTAAGCAGGCCGTCCTCGGTCAACGTGGCATTCTTGAAGAGGTCGATCCCCGTACCGTCGAAGAGAACCATCGCCCCCTGCGGCGGGGCCGCGCCCAAAGTAGGGCTCTGCTGCGCGGTCCGTTCCAGCCATCCGACGCGGTTACCATCTTTGTCGACGACGACGACGCGATCCGGGTGGACCATCAAAGCGTAGGGTCCACCCGACAGGACCAGAAAATCGGCACTGCGAAGGGCAATCAGTTTCGTGGGCTTTGGGTTGTGGGGTTTTTCGCCGGGAAGGCCTCCCCAGAATTGAATCGCTTCAAAGTTGCCATTCCCCACCGGCCGGATTTGCAGGGCCACCCTCTCGTACCGCCCCGGCTTCGTCTCGACCGGTCCCACAAACTCCCCCAAAAAGGGGAAGTCGGCATCCTTCTTGGCTTCCTCGACGCTCAGCGTCGTGGGAATCTGGGCAGAAATGGGCGTTCCAGCAGAAGCCGCGATTGTAATAGCAAGAAACGCGGCAAACCGGGAATTCAGGGCAATTCTAAGAAGGAAACTCATGGCGCGCTCATGGTTCGACGTCGTCGTTACAAACAATTAAGACTCTATTTTGGTCGGAATCGGCACGGATTGCAACTGGAAAGACGGGAGTCCGGGTCGTTGCGGGCGATGCCCAAGTGGGCGATAATCGGAGTATTCACCGGCAGTCGCACGACTAATTGCCCCGCCACTCGGAGAACGCCACCATGTCTCTCATTCGATTCTCCCCGTGTCTGATGCTGCTCGTTTCGGCCACTGCCGCCGCCGTGGAGCCCGTTTCTTATGACGTCTCTTCGATGCAATGGGCGATTGACGAAGGGGCACTCGTTTCCGCCCACGACACCGTCTACATCACGCCCCCTATGGAACCGTGGGAGGCGATGCCGGTCGGCGGCGGAGACCTCTCGGCCATGGTGCGGTGTACCGGAAAGGCGCTCCTACTGCATCTGACGAAATCGGACGCGTGGGGGTTTCAGGAACCGGCGGACGCGCTTGCCGGGAGCCGGTTTTTCAACAACGTCAGCCCCGGCACGGTGACGGTTGCGTTGGGAGACCGCGCGGCGGGACTGGCAAAGAAGGGGTTCCGGCAGCGGCTGGATCTCTATCGGGGACGGATCGTCGTCGAGCTGGGAGAGGGGGAAGAACAAGTTACGGTTTCAATCTGGGGCGATCCACAGCGGACGGTGATATTCATCGCGGTGGACGACCCCGAGAATCTGATTCCGGAAGTCACCGCCTCGCTGAGCGAGTGGCGCGATTCGATGGAGGTCTGGACGGAGGATGGCCGAATCGGCGCGCGGGAAATCCACGAGCGGCCCGCCAGGCCGCACTTGCGAAATACCGGGATGGACGATTTCTTCCCCGAAGGGAAAGACCCGCTCGAGGGCCGCGGCACTGCGGTGGTGGTCGGGGCGACGGCGAGAGCGTCCGACCCGTCCGTGAACGCAAAAACCGCCTCGGTCCGATTCACTTTCGAGAATGAGGGTCCCCGCCTGATCGGCATCTCCTGCGCGGTCAAGCCGCACGGCGACCCGACGGCGGACGCGAAGCAGGCGCTGACGGCCCTTCTGGGCCAACCGGTTGACGAACTCGAAGCGCGGCGCGACGGCTGGTGGAAGGACTGGTGGAGCAAGTCGTTCCTGAGTCTTTCGGGCGATCCCATGGCAAAGCGGCTCTGCCGCGCGTACCACGTCCATCTCTATGCCTTGGCCTGCACGAACCGCGGGCCGGTTCCCAGCAAATGGGACGGCGGTCCGGGGCTCATGCGGAATGACGAGCGGACCTGGGGGTTGGCGGAATGGGTGCAGGAAATCCGTTTCACCTACATGCCCCTCTACGCGGCGAACCGCCTGGAGATGGCCAAGGGGCTGACGAATCATTACACCCAAATGGGGCCCTACCTCGAGCGTCAGACACAAACGATGTGGGGCATCGACGGACTGTGGATTCCGGAAACGGTTCTCCCCTGGGGGCACGCGGAGGACTGGGTCCTCAAGGCGGACGTCCCGCTGGTGAAGTCGTTTCTCGAATGGAACCCCGAGACGGCTCCCTACGGCAAGTTCGAGCGGTTCAACGGGTACATCGGGTTTCTCTTTACCGCCGGGCTGGAAATCGCCCACCACTACCTGGAGTACTTCGATTACTCACAAGACGCCGGCTACCTCCGCGACGAGGCCTACCCGACGGTGCGGGAAATCTGCCGATTCATCGCGGGTCTGCTCAAGAAGGGGGACGACGGGCTATACCATCTCGATCCGGCGAACGGCCTGGAGACCTGGTGGCTCGTCCGCGACCCGGCCGATACGCTCGATGGAATCCGCGCGATCTTCCCCAGGTTCGTCGCGTTGTCCAAGCAGTACGGCGCCGATACCCAACTCCGCGAAAAGTGCGAAGACATCCTGGCTCATCTACCCCCCCCGGCGAGGGCGCACTGGGACGCGTCCGGCAACATCACGCCGGACGAGAACTCCTATGCCCCGGCCGCCGCTCTCGGATCCGTCGCGGGCCCGCGAAACGCTGAGATTCCGGCTTTGTACCGCGTCTATCCGTTCGGGCTTTCGGGAATCGGTTCGACCGACCGCGACACCTGTATTCACACGTTCCAGCGGCGGATATTCGGCATCACGAATAGTTGGTCGCTTGACGCCGTGTGGGCGACCCGGCTGGGCCTGATCGACGAAGCGGCCCGGCTGCTGGGCGAACACGCCGAGAAGTACCACCGGTTCCCCTACGGCGGATGGGACAGCAGCAATTCGGACGCCTGGCCCGGCGGTCTCTCCAACTGCCCCTACGTCGACGGTGCCGGCCTGAGCGCGTTCTGTTTGCAGGAAATGCTTCTGCAAAGTCATGAACAGGCAATCCGCGTTCTGCCCGCCACCCCCAATTCCTGGAGCGGCGCGCTGCGGCTTCGCGGCAAGGGCGGATTCCTGGTTTCCGCCCTGTTCCGGGAAGGGAGGCCGCTCTTCGTCGAAATCGAGAGTACCGGCGCAACCGTCCTCAATGTCCATCATCCCTGGAAGGGGACCGATCCTGCCACGGACGAGAATCCGCCGCTGGTGGTCCGCTCCGGGTCCGAATCGCGGACGCTCGCGAAGCCGGAAGACGTCTTGCGTTTCGAGATGCAACCGCAAGAGAAGGTTCTGTTGTTGTGCCCTTCATCCCACCCCGCCCAAGGCGAAACCTCGCGGTGAAAGCCTCCGAAAGACGTTCCTCGGCTCCCCCGTTGTCGCCAACACAGTCCTACCGGCTGCTCGCGCGGTGCCGGTGCGGGGCACTTTTCATAAAGGTTTGTCAAGATGTGGGCGTCTTTTTTTCCGGAGGAACTCCGGAGTGATCAAGCCGAGAGGGTATAGCGCCCCGGCGTATCAGAAACTCCGGACCAGTTCGATGATCTTTTCATAGTTTTTCACGGTCAGCGGCGAGAGCACGCGGCCGTAGGGAGAGGAGGACGGCATGAGGACGAAACCGCGGCCCTCGCCCTTTGTTCCATCGTCCAAGGCCCGTTTGACCTTTTCAGCGAATTGCCGGGTGGGCATGTTCTCGATGTCGGCGATCTCCAGGTTGCCAAAGAGAGCGAACTGTTTGCCGTAGCACCGCCGGACATACTCCAGTTCGACGTCACCCTGAGGCGGGGGCTCAATGGGATCGATGGCGTCGGCGCCGGTGCGGGCCATGTCGTCCAGAATCGCTCTGGTATTGCCGTGGCAATGGAGCCGCGCGTAACCGTTCGTACTCTGAATGATCTCCACCATCCGACCGACGTAGGGGCAAACATACTCGCGAAACAAGGAGGGCCGCAGATAGGGCGGCGCGGCGTATTCCGGTCCGGTGATCCGCCATAACCGGCCTGGAAGCAATCGGGCCACCGCTTCGATCTTGGGCACCAGCAAAGAGAAAAAACGGTCCAACAGCCGCCTGAACCGCCTCTGTTCCATCGTGGCGATTATGGTGTATTGGCCCAACTCAAACAGGGATGCCGAAAGATGGAGCGGGTCGGGGATGTCGATCATCACGATCCCCGAATCCCCCAGGGCCGCCTCCGTCGCGAGAACCGTGGTAGGATCGACGGGCTCTCCCGATTCGAATTCCGGAAGGTCCAGAAACGCGTCCAGGTCGCCGAGGTCCTTGAGCAGATGCTCCGTGGTCCAGACGGTGTCGACATCGGGATCCTGCCGGGTCCGCATGGTCAGTACGCGACTTCCGGCCGCAATCTTTCGATGGGTGATGCGGCGGCCTTCTTCGTCGATCCAGGTCTTGTCACTGGCCAAGTGCTTCAGCGGGTCGGGAAGGAGGTCCTCAAACGCTGCGCCGCGTATGACGATCCGATCCGTTTCTTCGCGAACCAACTCCGCCAACGGCCGCCAGGAGGGATGCGCATAGACGTAGAACGGATCAAAATCGGGTGGGGCGTTGAAATCCAGAGCGTCGAGTTCGTAGAAAGAAACCGCGGGCCGATCGACGGTTCTACCCTCGAGCGTGGCCATCAGTCTTTCGCGTCGAGTCATCATCATGTTTTTTCTATTGGTTCCGGAAAAGCCTTGCACTGGCATGGCATCCAGCCCGGATTACGCTATAATTGCCAAAGAGCTCATAAGATACTATCCAGCAGAGATCGCTTCATGATCTCGAATCTGGGACACGGCGGTCTCATTGCGGGTTTCGGTTGAGTAGCAAAATGGATCGTACAAGTAGCAATTATTGCCATGCCTGATGCACAAGGACTCCCCAGCATCGAGGGGCCTACCATTCAGCGGGTCGTGCTGGTGGACCGGCTCCTGCGGCCGGAGGTTAAGACGTTCGAGTCTTACAGCCTCCCCGGGCAGACGATTCAACTGATGATATCCGGCCGGGTTCGCCAGGAAGTCGACGGGCGCGACCAGGACTACGAACCGGGGGCGGCCATCTGGTACAACCAGAACGAGTTGGTGCGAACGGAAATGATCGAGGCGCCGTGGGACTACTATACGGTCAATTTCTTCGCTCCAACCATCATTCCACCGCCGTACGAACACCGCCTCAAACACGTCGGCACGGAAGTGGTCGAGGTTTTCGACCGCCTTCTGCGGGCCTGGCGCGATGTCTCGGCCGGACCCATGTTGCGTCACATGCGAACCCATTCCGCCCTTCTGGACCTGCTCGGGGCGCTGCTGCCCGAGCCCGGTTCGCCGTATCGCATCGACCCCGCCACCGAACTCTGGTGGAATCTGGAAAGTAGAATTCGCGCCGACCTCAGCCGTCCACTCGATCTTCATGTTATCCAAAAACTCACCGGCCGCAGCCTCCGGACCATAATCCGCTCCTGCCATTGCGCCGTCAATATGCCTCCCATGCAGCGCGTCAAACAACTGCGATTGAGCATGGCACGAGGATTGGTCCTCTACTCCGACCTGACGTTCACGGAAATCGCCAGGCGCGTGGGCTACGCGCGTAGGCAGGAGTTCTCTCGCGACTATCACAAGGAATTCGATATTACACCGTCGAAAGACCGGGCGCGCGGCCCCGATTATCGTTCCGGAATTACCCATCACAATCGCCCTTCGCGGCGTGAGTAAAGACTGCCAAACAAATGAGTTGCGCGGTCATGTCGGGGTGAAATCCGCGCGGCCGTGCCGGCCGCGCGGTCAAAGACTATTCCGTCTTGCCTCCCAAAACCGATCGCGCGCGCATCGCTCGTTGCGTTTGGGCTTTATTGGAACCGGTAAGGTTGTCGATATAGTCCGCCTCCCAGAAGAGCATTTGCCTCGCGCCGAGCTTTCGCGCCAAGGCGTAATCCCGCTCGAACGCGACCGGACCGTCCGGAACCCAACAATACAGGACGATTTCCACTTTCCCGCTGGTTTCCTCGCAAAGCGCCAGATACGCTTTTTCCGGCGTGCCACCATCCCGGTAATAACCGGCCGGCACGATCTCGTCAACCAGGTCTTCCTCGGCCCAAGCGGTCACGTCCAGAAGCATGCCGCGAAGATTACCGTCGATATTACCCCTGTCGCCTCGATAGGACCAAGGGTGATGGACCAGGGCCGAGACCGGTAGCGCCTTCGAGCGGGCGATCTTTCGCGCCGACCGCATGAATTCGGTGTGGGGTCGAGCGCGGTAGCGTACCCAGCGGTCGTCCGAGTTGGGTATCTCCAAAGGATCAACGCCGTACTCCGCCTTGAAACCTTCGATCAACGGCTTCTCATAACCCCGATCGGCGACGCCTTCCGGGTCATTTTGAGGGTTATCGCGTACATCGCCGGTTCTGATCCAATCGAGAAAAAGACCGTCGATTTCGTAGCCGTCGACGAGTTCCTTCACGATTCCGAGTTTGTACTCCATCGCTTCGGCGAAAGCGAAACTGACTTGCGAACGATAGACGGTGCCGTCGCGTTTTCGCCAAAGGGTCTCGGGATGCTCCTTGGCGAAGCGACTACGGATGCCCCAGGCGTGATCGTCCTCGTTGATGGAGATCCAGGCATAGATTTCCAGGCCGATCTTGTGGCCATAATCCACCGCCTCGGCAAGCGTATCGAACGTGGAATAGTCCAGGCTTTCGACCCTGCGCAAGGCATCCAGGTTGCCGTGATGGCGATGGTAGTTGTCCTCCTCCCACTTCCCCTGCGGATCCAGTAGTTTGCTGCGGTAGAGTGCCCGGCCGCCGTCGAGGACGCGCCAGTGGATTCGTGACCAGCCGCTCGCCTTGCAGGCATCGAGCATGTGACGGACGCCCGCCGCTCCCCAGGGAATGTCCGGTTTCATCATCCAGTCCGGGTGCGTCAGGGGCGAACTCAGCAGCATCCGTCCGTCGGAGGAGTCGTCGCTCGCTCGGGCAATGAACCGGCCGCAACACAATCCGGCAAACGCACCGCCGAAAGAGGATAGGAAACGTCGTCGCGAAGGAGTCGAGCTGTTTGGCATGATAATCTCTACCGTGACATTCTCTACGGTGACATGAGGGCGAATTCAAACCTGTTGGGGCCGCCGGCGGTCACTTCGGCCTCCAGTTCCGTTCTTTCATTGTATCGGGCCGGGAGAATCTGGGCATACTCGTCGATGATGGTATTGCGGCGGAGGTCGCGAACCTGGCGGCCGGTCGGGCCGGATTTGTTGATTACCACGCGGTAGTTTCCCGCCAGCGGCCCCTTGTCGGCCGGAATCGCGAACCTGCCGTCGATTATGTCCCCACCGACCGTGGGACCGGTACAGCCGGGCATCGGAAAAAACGCGATCTGTGCCTCGTGCAACGGCCGACCGTCAAGCGTCACCGTGCCTTCGATCGCCACCCGGCCGTTATGAGTGCAACCCACGACCGCGACCAGGAGCAACCCGCGGAGCAAGGCGCCGAGAAGGCGCGGCACGGACTCGCTTTCGGAACCGGTTTTGATAACTCCAGGCACTGTGATGCTCCCGACGGGCCGTTACTCCCGATCATTCTCCGTAATCTCGCCGCCGGCAATGGTGCTCAGCGATCGCCATAGTTGCCAGTCGATCTCGTTACCGTAAAAGCCCACGTGGCCGTCCGCGAATGCCACGTTGACTCCGCCCGGATGGAGGCTGCGGGCCGAGGCATACTCGTTGTAGTACGTGTTCCCGGCCGAATCGCTGCAAGGCATATTATCGGCTGGAACGCAGTTCCTTTGAAAGGACGCGACGAAAAGCGCATCGCCCACGCTGGAGTTGGGCGTATGCAAATGGGTGTAGGCGCAGGTGCCCATGCTGGTCCCTTCCGACCAGACGCCGCGCACGTCGAATTTCTGGTCATCGGCGAAATTGTCGTCGCGTCCGGCGATCACCTCACTGGCAATCGCGGTGCAAGAGGTACCGTCGCTCATATCCGACATCTTCTTGCACAGATCGTTTTGAAAAGCGCCGTCGGTCGTCCAGTCCGTGCTGGAAACGCCGGCCTTCTTGCTGCCGAAACAAAGGACCAGATTCGACCGCGCGAAATGGGTATTCATGCGACGGCCCGCCGCGTTATCACTGGGACACATATAGGCGGGTATATGATTCCTCGTCACTCTCAAGTTCACCGCGTCATAGATGCGGCGATCGAAATCATACGTGTCGTAGAGTTCGTCTTGTTCGATATAGGGAAGTAATAACGTCAGCGCCGAATGCCCCTTGCAGGCACTCGTACACGAGGTTCCCTTGGGCAGCATCTTATGCGTATTCTCATAATTCAGTACCGCCAGACCGACCTGCTTGAGGTTGCTGGAGCACTGCATTCGCCTGGCAGCCTCGCGCGCCGCCTGAACGGCAGGCAGCAACAGCGCGATAAGAATGCCGATGATGGCGATGACAACCAACAACTCGACCAGGGTAAAACCGCTCAGGTCTTTCCGCATCGTCCCAATCCTTCTGTCGTCTTCCACGCCGCGAGCGACCGCCGGGGCGCGGACCGTTTGAACCGGAGGGCGCCGCCCGCGAAAAACCGAGAAGCGGCTTCCGCAGACAATGAAGGCGGCGTCAATCGGCGCCGGCGGCGCTTCGGCGACGCCCTCCAGTCTTGCGATAAACCGATCCTACCCGCGCCTTCGGACGGTCAGACCCAATATTCCCAACATGAAAAGCAGCGAGCCGCTTGCCGGCTCCGGTACGGCGGCCGCGCCGGTCGCCCCCCAATTCGCCCGGATGATGTCCAGGTCGGCGCTGCCGACCATGCCGTCGCCGGAAGGATCGCCGCAGGGAAGGCACCCGGGATCGACGCTGGCTCCCCAGTTCGCGCGGACGATGTCCAGATCGGCGCTGCCGACCATGCCGTCGCCGTTGAGATCGCCGGCCAATCCGGCCGTGGAACCGATGATCAACCGGACATTGTCGTATCCCGCGGTGGAACCGGCCTCCGGAGTCCCGCCGATTCGGACCTGGATTCTCCGGCCCGCGTCTTGCGGCTGGGCCACGTAGCGGAGGGTCTGGTCCGACATGGCGCCGCCGGCGCCAATTTCGATCCATCCGGAAAGCGCGGCGACCTCCGTTCCATCCATATAGTGGAGACTGATTCGCCACGGCGTGGGATCCCAACCAAGGTCGTCATGATCCTGGCGGCGGCCAACCGCCGCCACGAGGTCATAGGACTCGCCCGGCTCGAACGTCGTCGAGGTATACTGGTAGGCGTAGTTGTTAGCTCCCGCGTCCACCAGCGCGAAGTAGTCGCCGTCGACCCCGATCCCGCCGAAGAAGTTCCCCGCGTCCGGCCCTTCCTGGTAAACGCTATAAGCCGCGACCTCGCACTCGCCCCACATGGGGATATCCGCCTGGTGGCCCCCTTCCTCAAAGGAGTAATTCAGGATCGTCCCCGCTGGAGGCGTTTCAACGACGGCGTCCGTCGTGAGCCGGACGTTGTCGTATCCGGCCGTGGACCCGGTATTGAGGCTCCCGCCGAGTCGAACCTGAATCGTCTGACCCGCGTCCTGGGGCTGGGCCACGTAATGAAGGGTCTGGTCCGACATCGCGCCGCCGGCGCCGAGTTCGATCCATCCCGAAAGCGCGGCGACCTCCGTTCCGTCGGCGTAGTGCAGGCTGATTTGCCAAGGCGTGGGGTCCCACCCCAGCTCATCATGGTCTTGTCGGCGTCCGACCGCCGCCACCAGGTCGTAGGATGCGCCGGAAACGAACGCCGCCAGCGTGTCTTGATAAGCGCAGAAGCCGCCGGAATCGATCAGCGCGAATTGGTCGCCGTCCAAGCCGACCCCGCCGAAAAAGTTCGCGGCGTCCGGCCCTTCTTGATACACCGACCAGGGGCTGTCCGCCGGCGCGTCGGGTGTCATGTCCACGTCGACCCAGTCCGGGATATCGATGTTCTTCCCCCCTAACTCGAAAGAGTGATTGTAAATCGTGATGTCGCCTGCCGCGACCGGACACGCCATCGCCACGAGGCACGGCATCCACGCAAAAAAGAAGCTTGTTCGGCTCATCATATCCTCCACTATGTTAAAAGAAACCGCCGCCGGCTCTCCACGAAAACCCGGCACATACCGCATGTGCTCCGCTGCCGGCGAACGCCGATCGGCCTTTGAAACGAGGTCCCTGGCCGGTAATGCCCGCCGCGATCCGTCGCGGCCCGTCAGCGTCCTTCGCGCCGCGCGAGACCAGCGAACAAAAGCAGCCCGCCCAGGAGCATCGCGAAGCAAGACGGCTCGGGAACAACGACGCTCAGGCGGACATTGTCATAACCGGTCGATTGGCCCACCCAGGGGTCCGCGGCGGCGCGGCCAATAAGTACGCGGATCCCTTTACCGGCATCGGCGGCCTGCGCAACGTAGACCAAGGACTGATCGGTCATAGCGCCTCCGTCGCCGTTGGGAATCGAGCCCGACAGGGATGCCGCCTCCATGCCGCTATCCGCGTGGTTGAGGCTGAACATCCAGGGGGTGTCGGCCCAGTTCAGCTCATCGTGATCGGCGCGGCGCCCGACGGCCACCGTCAGCGTGTACTCATAGCCGGGAACGAATGTCGCCCCGGTATCCTGGTACGCGTAGAACATGCCTTCATAACCATCGACGAGTAAGAAGTAACTGCCGTCCAAGTCACCCGTGGGGAAGTAGTTGGCCGCATTCGGCCCCGACTGGTATACCGAATAGGGGCTGCTTTCATCAACGTCAACCCAACCAGGGACATCGACTTGCACTCCGTCGAGTTCAAACGACGGATTATCGATCGCGATCGTCTCCGCCATGCTCCACGAAGCGGCAATCACCACTCCGAGAACGGCTCCGCTTACGAACCATGCATTCTTCATTTCTTTCCCTCCTCAATTGCGGTTATCGAATACAAAGGTGTTACGCACAGTAACTGCTATGGCTTGACGCCAAGGGCAAACGCACATTTCCACGCTTGGTGGCTCATTACTGCATAGACCCCTCGCACCTAAATTCTTAGGATAGTCACCCGCAATTTGGACGGAATAGCAATTCTGTACTATTTCGGCGCAAATCGTGCCACCGGACCCGTCTTTGGCTGCGACGTGCGAAGGTAAAGACCCTCCTGCTGGGCAAATCCGCGGCCCGGCCGCGAAACCGGCGAGAGGAGACGTATCCAGAAACGGCCCAGAGGAGCGGCCATTCTCGTCACCACGGTATCAATTGACGCAGTCTTCGGGAGACCGTAGAATCGAAGCGTAGAATCGGAGGGGCCTGGAAAGGAGAATGACGCTCAGATGGACGCGGCGTCGCGATCACCCATCTGCGCGTTCTCCGTCAATCGTCGAGGAAGACCATGAAGAACATGAATTGCGCAGTACGTCTGATGTTGGCCGCGTCCGTTTTGCTCGTTGGCGCAGTGTGGGGGCCGGACGCTCTTGCCGACTCCCAAATGGGGATGAAGATCGAATCGATCGAAACGCAAGAGGAGGGCGACTCGGTCATTACTTCGGGTGCCGAGTTCGTCTTGGATCGGAAAGAGAACTTGGTGATCTGCTATCAGCGCATCCCGCGACGGCGCGAGGTCGCGACCATTCGCGGCTTGCCGCTTGACGAGGTGAAGCTCTTGACACGCAACGCCGAGCGGTGCATATTCGGCCTTTCGCCGGAAAATGCACTCCTTGCGATCGGTGCGGATAGCGTGCTGCAAATATCCCTGGCCCCTGGCGAGAACGTCACGATCACGGGCGCGTACGCGCCGGCCTGGCGGGGCATCGATGGCAATCACTTCCTCTTGCCGGACGCGGTCGGGGGCGTGGGCGCGTACCTGCTCGGCGAGGGCAAGTGCCGGCCTCCCGCATCGTGGGAGAGTGGTTGGACGCTCAGTTACGAGGCCGACGTTGCGTCGCGACTACTGATCACGGTCTTCCCGCCGCGGCCGTTTGACGTGAACCAGTCCCGCAAGACGATGGTGCATACGTTTTCGTCGAAACGTCCCTATCCGTCCGACGAAGAAATCACGCGCTGGAGCAAGATCGGCCCGGTGCTCACTCTGCACAGTTGGATTTGGCGGGGGAGCCGCGGCAGCACCTATGGAATCGAGCAGGACGAGTCTTGGTCCACCACCACCTTCGTGCCCAAGGACGAGCCAGAATTGCGGCGCGTCATCAGCACGGCACATGAACGTGGAATGAAGGTCATTCCCTACATGTCTCCCTACTATTTCGGCGACAGCCGGGGGCTTGTCGGCAGTGAGACGATGCCCGAGTACCTTAAGAAGGTGCAGGCCGTGCTGGCCGAATACGGCTTCGACGGAGTCTACCTGGACGGCCTCTACAAGAACGACGTCGACGGTTCCTATGAGTTGCTGCGGCAACTGCGCCGGATGCTTGGCGATGGACGAATCATCTATGTTCACGACACGAACATGCCGCTGGAGAAGATCAGTTGCCCGTTCATCGATACCTATGCCACGTACACTCTCACCGGCGAACACACGAAATTGACCGAAGAATACGCCCGCTGGATCGTCAGCAACTACAACCTGGGGAACTCGGTGGGAACATTCTGCTACGACAGCACGCGCCCGAGCGCGGAGGTAATCGACCTGCTTCTGTGCGCGAATGCCCGACTGCCGTATTGGGTACAGGACGGCACATGGAGCAACCTGAAATACTACCTGGAACCGGACGAAGTGGAACTCTTGAACCGGGAGTATTTTCCAAGGCTCAACCGCGATGACCCCCGCGCCGCGCCCGCCGAAAAACCGTAAACCGTCGTGACCATGTTCGTTGCGCTGCCGGTTCACTCGGAGTTCACGGATTACCGGTTAAGGAAGACCACGGATATATCAAGCGGGCAGCACGTAGTAATCCTGGTTTTGAGGAACCGGATGCTCTCATGCGTTGAAACGTCTAAACGGGTCGGGAGTCTTAAATCTGGTTCGAGTCGCGCCGGGCGGTTGATTCCGTCGTGACCGTTGATTAGGCAAACCATGCCGCGACTTCTGTTTGGGGGTGGAGCTTGTTGGGGGGGTGATATGTATGGCCGGGAATTCTCGCTCCTTTTAACCGACTTCGCGGCGTGGTGCCAAGCCAGATTCCTGGGAAGGCCGCCGGGGCGTTGACATGGTCACGAGGGCTCTTCCGCCGAACGCCCGGGGCGGATGCGGATCCCGGATTCGCTTACCACCCAGAGATGGCCCGCCAGGGGCGCGGACTCCAACACGGCGATGACTCGTTCCATCACTCGCAGCACATGGCGGCGACTCTGGTCGCCCACGCGCAGAACAATCAAGCCTTGGTACCGCTCCGGCGGAAACTCCCGGATGTTGCCGAAGTCCAGGTCGAGTGTCACCACGACGCGTCCTTCTCGCGCAGCCGTTTCGGCGATCCTCGCGTCCGGATGGCCCTGGAGTTCCTCGTCCCAGACGGTCTGGCGCGTCGTGCCCATGGGAACGCAGCAGCTTCGCCACGTCGTCGTGCAGGTTTTCGTCAATCTTCAGTCGCATCACCCGACCCCGGGCACGAAAGGGATGACGGTTTCGCGGGCCAGGTCCGCGGCGTAGGCCATCGCCGCTTCGATGTCTTTGCGATCCAAGTGGTAACCGCGCATGATCTCTTCCGGCGACTCGCCCGCCGCCAGGTTGTCGAGGACCACCGAGACCATCACCCGCGTCCCCTTGATGCACGCTCTGCCGTGGCAGACCGCCGGGTCGGCCGCGATTCGTTCTTGCCAGTTCATGCGAGGCTCCGGAAAAGGTGTCGCTGTGTCGCTGTCGCTTGCGGGTTTACCGTCGCCGCTATTATACCCGCCCCCCGCGCGAGGCGCCAAGGCCAAGCGCCGGTTCGCGTGCGTTTTCGCATTGATTTACGCGGCAATGGGAAGCACCCGCCGCGGAGGGCGGGGTGGAAGGGGTGCTT
>CAZFQG010000012.1:0-3575 GCA_964520785.1 uncultured Planctomycetaceae bacterium
ATGCTCGACATTCGCAGCGCGGCGAACGAACCCGTTCTGTCCCTGCTGATTCCGACGTCTCCCATGCCGATGACCGGATACACCATCACCGTGCTTAAGAGTGAGACGATCGATCTGAATATCTCCATCGATCAGGCGTTCCAGTTCATCGTTAGTTGCGGGGTGGTTGTGCCGCCGTCCCAAATCGTCGGTCTCACCCACGAGGAGCGCGAAGAAATCCTTGCCACCGAGCGGGGGGATGAGGTCCACCGGTTCCTGCCTGGCCCGGGATACCTTAAACAGGCCGCGAAGGAAGGCGAAGGACCGGACCGGCGCGTCGGCGATGAGTCGCAAGGGACGGACAAAACGGTAAACGAGGAAGAGGAAAAGGAAACACGGTGACGGCCGCCCGAGGGTCGCGAGTCGAGCGGAGAACGACGGTACGAGGAGTTGGCGGATGAAACGGAGAATCGCGGGGTTGCGCGTGCTGATTACGGGTGCCTCCAGCGGAATCGGGCGGGCCCTGGCGGCCGAACTGGCGCATCGCGGGGCATCCGTACTGGTGAGTGCGCGCCGCGAAGAACGGCTCAGGATCCTGGCGGATGATATCGCCAAGGGGGGAGGCCGAATCGAATTCGTCGCCGGCGACCTGACCGACGAAGGGGTGCGGAACCGCTTGGTCGAGACGGCCAAGGACCACTTTGGCGGTTTGGACGTCCTCGTCAACAATGCCGGCGTGGGAGCAATGGGGAAATTCGAGCACTCCGACCCGCGCCGCATCCGCGAGGTCATGGAGCTGAACTTCTTCACGTTGCTCGATATGACCCGGCTCGCCCTGCCCCTATTGCGGCACGGCACGACGCCGATGATCGTCAACGTCAGCTCGATTCTCGGACTCCGCGGCACCCCGTACGGCGGCGGATATAGCGCAAGCAAGTTCGCCGTCGAAGGATTCAGCCAGTCCCTCCGGGCGGAATTGACGCCGTACAATATCGACGTACTCGTGGTGAGTCCCGGCACGACCCGGACCGAGTTCTTCGACAGCGTCTTGGAAAAAAAGGGAGAACCCGCCTGGCCCAGCCACGCGCCGGTCTCCGCGGAATACGTCGCCGCGGCGACCGTCCGCGCGATGGAAAAGGGCAAACACGCGATCATCCCCTATTTCTGGGGCAAGGTCCTGGTCTGGCTGAACCGCCTCTCGCCGCGACTGGTCGACGGCCTAATGTCTCGCTATGTGTAACAAGGAGAACAAGGAGACCGGATAATGGATGAAATGCTTCGGGAAAAAATCGCCGGAATGATGACCGGGTTTCAGGCGTCGTGCGTGCTCGGCGCGGCCGCCGAGTTGGACCTGTGGAACGAGATCGGCGACGCGGAGATATCCGCCCCCGCCTTGGCGGCCGGGATGTGCTGCGATGAAAGGGGGCTGCGGATATTGCTCGACGCTTTGGTCGCGCTCGAGTTCTTGCGGAAGAGAGAAGACCTTTACGCCGTGGACGGGGCGGTTCTCGAGAGCCTGGGCAAGGGGGATGCCTCGATGTTGCCGATGGCGCGGCACTGGCTCGCCACGCTCCGCGCGTGGAGTCAACTGGGCTGGACCGTCCGAAGCGGGATACCCGCGCCACGGATGTCTGGAATACTGGGACCGATGGGAGAGCGGGAAGCGTTCATCCAGGGAATGCACTCGCTGGCGTCGGCGACTGCCGGTCCGCTCGTGGAGAGCCTCGAATTGCCCCCTTTCAAGCACGTGCTCGACGTGGGAGGGGCGACGGGGTCGTATGCGCTGGCTTTTCTGCGGAAATATCCGGACTCCACGGCGACCCTCTTCGATCTTCCCGACGCCGTCGACGCGGCGAAAAAACGGATCGGTGACGCCGGATTGTCGGAACGAGTCCGGTTCGTCGCCGGCGACTTCTACGAAGATGAATTGCCCAGCGGAGCCGACTTCGCCTGGGTCAGCGCGATCATCCACCAGAACGACCGCCGACGGAACCGGGCACTCTTCGCGAAGGTCTTTCGCGCGCTCGCTTCCGGAGGCCTGATCGCCATTCGGGACGTCGTGATGCGTCCGGAACGAACCTCCCCGAAGCTCGGGGCCCTCTTCGCCATCAACATGCTGGTGAATACCGACGGCGGAGGGACCTTCACGCTCGCCGAGATCGTCGAAGATCTAATTTCGGCCGGTTTCACCGAAGTCGAACTGGTCCGAGAATCGGAAGATATGAATTCCGTCGTAACGGCCATAAAAGGATAGCGATTCGTCCGACAAAGGGGCGTTTCCGTTGGGCGTTCGATTCGAGGGGGCCGCGACTTCGAGGCCTCACACAACCACTCCAGGGAGGGGAAGAAACTCCGGTCGCCCGCTCACTTCCCACGCGCAGGGGTGCGGCTCCCGTGCAGAAAAGTGCCCCGGTTTGCGCAAAAAGGTCCTTGACTCGCGAGACGCTTTCTGGGTACCGTTGATTTTATGGGCGCGATCCACCGTGGCCGTTTCGGCCGGGCCATTCGGCCGGATTGAATGCCCATGATTATGAGTCCGACGCGTATCGCGGTTAGGAGATAATGACCAAGTCGCGATTTTCCCGAGTCTGTACGACCTTGTCAACGGTGTTCTCTTATTGTGAAAGAAGGAGGAGTCTGATGAAGATCCCCGGTATTGCAGCGATTGTGTGTCTAGTGATTTGGGGGGCGATCTTTGATACCTCTTTGGGGGTAATGGTCGACTTCGAGTCTCCCCTCTATACGGCCGGCACCACGTTTGACGGCGTCGACGGTTGGGCCCATTGGGGCGCCTTCGCCGGCACCACGTCGATCACCCCGGATAATTTCATCAGCGGCGACCAGACCGTTCTTTCCGGCGCGCAGTCGGCAAGGCTGTGGGGTTCCCCGGAGACGTCAATCATGTATCGGCTCTTCGACGCGGGACCAACCGGCTGGGGCACCGGCTCCATGCTCAGCGGCCACATGCTTATGACCGGCCCCGGCGGCAGCGTCGAAATGTTCTATAGCAACGCGCCCGCCTCTGCCGGAACGCCTGCCGGCGTCATCGGCAATATCGGCGGGAACTTCCAACTCTTCGGCGGCGTTCCCGGTTACTACATCGACACCGGCGTTCCATCCTATTCGGACGTGAACTACTTCGTCGAAATGGAAATGGACTTCGATGTCCAGGAGTTCCACGCCTATGTCACTCCGGCGGGTGGAACGCGCACCGATTTGGGAAACGCGCCCTTCATCGGCTATCAGGCGACGACCGCGTACCCCCAGAGTGGGTTTATTCTGGTCGCCCGGGCCGGCGCCGTCGGCATCTACGACGATCTGGACACGTACGTCGTCGATCCGAATCCGCCCGTCCCCTTGCTCTCGGAGCCGGTTGACTTCGAAAATGATGTTTACGTCGCCGGAAACAGCGTGGTCAACATAGACGGCTGGCGGCAGGCGGTCTTTGTCGCGGACGCCACCGTTACCAACACCACGGTGCTCGAGGGGACGAAGTCCCTCAGGTTGACCGGCGCGCCGAGTGCAATCCTGACGAGAGGATTCGGCGAGGGAACCACGATCGACGACGGCTCCATCGTCAGCGCGATCATGATGGC
>CAZFQG010000012.1:3675-35383 GCA_964520785.1 uncultured Planctomycetaceae bacterium
TGGGGAGCGACCGCGGCCGCGGCCGTTCCAGAGCCGGGCGGGCTTGTTCTCCTGGCAATCGGGTTGTGGTCCATCCTGGTCGCTTCGCGGCACCGTTAAGAAACAACGACATCGTAATTATGAGTGTTGGACGAATCGTATAGTCTGTTTATTGGTATATCCTGAAAGGAGGAGTTTTATGAAGCGTCTGATCACTTCGGTCGTTCTGTGCGCGCTTCTCGGCGTTTCGCCGGGAACCGCGGAAGGGGTAATGGTCGACTTCGAGTCGCCTACATATACCGCCGGTACGTCTTTTGACGGCGTCGACGGCTGGGCCCATTGGGGCGCTTTCGCCGGCACCACGTCGATCACCCCGGACAATTTCATCAGTGGCGACCAGACGGTTCTCTCCGGCGCCCAGTCGGCACGACTTTGGGGCACTCCGGAGAATTCGATCATGTACCGACTTTTCGACGAGGGACCGACCGCGTGGGATACCGGTTCGATCGTCAGCGGCCGCATGCTCATGAGCGGACCCGGTGGCAGTGTCGAGTTCTTCGTCAGCCAAAGTCCGGCGACCGCGTCTACTCCCGGGGGCGTCGTCGCCAACGTGGGTGGAAACTTCGTGCTTTTCGGCAATGGACCGGACGGTTATTACTATGACACCGGCGTCCCTTCCTTCTCCGACACCGACTATCTGGTCGAGATGGAGATGGATCTGGACGCCCAGACTTTCCAGGCCTACGCCACGCCTTCGGGTGGTTCGCGTACGGATTTGGGGAGTCTGCCTTTTATCGGCACGATCAAAAAGGGAGGCTACGCGCAAACGGGATTCATCCTGGTTGCCAGGGCCGGAGCCGTGGGGGTCTATGATGACCTGGATGTATTCGTCGTCGAGCCTCCCCCCCTGCCTCCGTTGCTCCCGGAACCGATCGACTTCGAGGACGACGTCTACGTGGCCGGAAACAGCGTCGTCGGCGTCGACGGCTGGATGCCGGCCGTCTGGGTCGCCGATGGCACGATCACCAACACGACCGTGCTCGAGGGAACCAAGTCTCTGCGCCTGACGGGCTCACCGAATGCCATTCTGCAAAGAAACCTCGGCGAGGGAACCACGATCGACGACGGCTCCATCGTCAGCGCGATCATGATGGCGGACGGGCCGGTGGATAGCACCGCGGAATTCTTCTACAGCCACAACCAGTCGATGCTCGCGACCCCCGCCGGTATCCTCGGCAAAGTCGGGGGGAACTTCTGGATATTCGGCCAATTGGATGGCGAGATCGTGTCCCCGCAGGGCATCGAGACGACGGTGCCGTTCGAGTCGAACGTGGAATACTTGCTCGAACTGGAGATCGATTTCACGAGCCTCAGGTTCAATTCCTACGTGACCGACCTGACCAACGCCGGAACGCGCACCCTGCTGGGGGAGGCCGAGTTGTGGTTCACGGAGGAGGCCAGCGGCGTTCCCGCACCGAGTGACGGCACCAACGCCGGTTACATCGTCGTCACCCGCGGCGAGGCGGTGGCGTATTATGACAGTTTCAACTGCGTGGCCGGTTCCCAGCCGCCTGAGCTTCCCGGCGACCTCAACGGCGACGGCCTGGTCGGCAGCGCCGATTTGGACATCGTCCGCGGCAACTGGGGACAAAGCGTCGAGGCCGGTTGTCTTTCCTGCGGCGATCCCTCGGGCGACGGCCTGGTCGGCAGCGCCGATTTGGACATCGTCCGCGCGAACTGGGGAGCGACCGCGGCCGCGGCCGTTCCAGAGCCGGGCGGGCTTGTTCTCCTGGTGATCGGAATGGTGCTTGCCGCCTCGGCCCGGCGGCAATGGTAGCGTCGGGCGCGGCGACGCGTGAATTGTAATCGAAAAACGCAGGGTGCATGTCGACGCGTGCGCCCTGCGTCGTTATATCCCCTGAAGAGCGAATCCTAATTGGTTTATGAAGGTATCTTCCATGAGTGAACGGATGTTCCGAACCGTCGTCGGGTTCCTCGTCTGCGCCGTTTTGGCGCTCGACGGCGGGTCGTGCGAGGCCGAAGAGACATATTACAAATGGCTCAACGTCACGAACACCGCCGCGTGGAACCCGCGCGACGGGGCCGGCGGGTTGGTCTACGACGGCAAGATGTGGATGCTCGGGGGGTGGAACCCCGGTCTCTTGCCTAAAAAGTGCGATAACGAGGTGTGGAACTCGACCGACGGGGCGAATTGGACGCTCGTCAAGCCGAACACGTTCACCGACGCTTACGATCCGAATATCGACTGGGAAGGCCGGCACACGGCCGGCTACGCGGTCTACGACGACAAAATGTGGATCATCGGCGGCGATCCACTCCAAGGCCACTATCAATCGGACGTCTGGAATTCCACCGACGGCGTGACGTGGACGCACGTCAATAAGAACGACCCGGTACCCTGGGGACCCAGGGCCTTGCATTACACGCTAGTCTTCGACAACAAAATCTGGGTCATGGGGGGTCAAACCATGCCCCAGTTCGCCCCCGCGGAAGAAGCCTTTTATAACGATATCTGGACGACTACCGACGGCGTCAACTGGACGAAGGTCGAAACGGAAGGACCCATCTGGTCCCCCCGGGGGCAGATCGGCAATAACGTCGTCTTCAACGGCCGGATGTGGATTCTCGGCGGCGGCACGTACGATACGCCGGCACACCCGACCCGGAATTTCTACAACGACGTCTGGAGTTCGGCCGATGGTATCCACTGGGAAAAGCACCTCGACCACGCCCCCTGGTACCCCCGACAATACCACGAGGTGGCCGTGTTCGACGGCAAGATGTGGGTCATGGAAGGCTGGAACGGCGGCAACCGGAACGATGTCTGGTACTCCGAAGACGGAGTCAATTGGCACGAGGTTCCCAATACCCCGTGGGCCCCGCGACACGCGGCGACCGTGTACACCTACGACGACGCCCTTTGGATGGTGGCCGGCAACAACATGGCGCGGGACGTGTGGAAGCTCGTACGCTCGGACACCCCACCGGACCCTATGAAACCCGGAACGATTGACTTTGAAGACGCGGTCTATGTTCCGGGAAGCAGTGTCGTCGGCGTCGATGGATGGAAACAGGCGATCTGGGTCGCCAATGCCACGATCACGGATACCACCGTCCTCGCGGGAACCAAGTCGCTGCGACTGACCGGTTCGCCAAACGCCATCGTGCAACGGAATTTCGGCGAGGGAACCGGCGTGGACGAGGGCTACATCTTAAGCGCCCGGCTGATGGCCTCCGGCCCGGCCGGGAGCAACGCGGAATTCCACTACAGCCACAATCAAAGCGGTCTGGCGACCCCGGCCGGCATCATCGGCAAGGTTGGGGGGAATTTCTGGGTATTCGGCAAACTCAACGGCCAGATCATCTCCGGCGAAGGGTTCGATTCGGGCGTGCCTTTTCAGTCAAACGTCCAATACCTGCTCGAGATGGAGATGAACTTCACCGACCAGACGTTCAAGTCGTACGTGACCGACGTCACCCACGATGGAGAACGCACGTTGCTCGGCGAGGCCGAATTCTGGCTGGATGGCGCGACGGTCCTGGGACCGGCCGACGGCACCAACGCCGGGTATATCATCGTCACCCGCGGCGGAGCGGTCGCCTACTTCGACGATTTCAGCAGCGGCCTTCCCGGGGGTTCCCTCCCCGGCGACCTCAACGGCGACGGCCTCGTCGGCAGCGCCGACCTGGATATCGTCCGCGCCAACTGGGGCCAGTCGGTTTCCGGTCCCGCCGACGGAGACGCCGACGGCGACGGCCTCGTCGGAAGTGCCGACCTCGACATCATCCGCGCCAATTGGGGAGCCTCGGCCGCCTCCGCCGTTCCGGAGCCCGGAGGGGCGGTTATGGTGGGATGGCTGGCGATGATGGTCGCCTTCGGCCGTGCGAAAAAGCCCACGTAGCCGCGAGAGATTAGAAGGTGGCACGCCCTGAGGCACGAAGGGCGTGGTTGGAACCAACGTTGTCCGCGCCACCACGCCCATCGCCGGAGGCTCTGGGCGTACCACCCGTCGGGGCCCGCCCACGACCAACAATATGAGTGACCTAATGTACCGACAGTCGACCTCCCGAATTCTTCTCGTCTGTTCTCTCATCGCCCTGACGGCTTGCGTCGCGCCCGCGGCGCCCGCGTCCGGCGACGTCCCTCTGCTATTGATTACGGACGGCTCCTATTCGGCCAACCCGTTCGGGAACTATCTCAATGAGATACTCCGCAGCGAGGGGCTGGTCGAGTTCGAGCGGATCGGTCGCCATAAGTTCCGCGCGATCGATCCGAACGTTCTCCGGTCGTATGATACGGTCTTTCTGGCCGAGATGGCCTTGAGCGACGCCGAGGAGCAGTTGCTCCGCGATTACGTTCAAGGCGGCGGCAACCTCATCGCGATGCGGCCCGGCGCGGCCCTGGGCGACGTGTTCGGCGTGAAAGTCGACGGTACGCGCACCGAAGAACTCTTGCAGTATTTCACGGCCGCCACCACCCTTCCGGCATCACATCCTTTCCCCGAAGGAATGGGTGTCGTTCGCGATGCGCTGCAATATCACGGCGAGGCGACCGCGTATTCTCTCTCCGGCGCCCAGCCGCTGGCCTGGTTCTGCGACTCCGCGCAGACTCCGTCGAACAAACCGGCCGTCACGGTCCACGGCTATGGCGAGGGGACGGCCGTCGCGTTCGCGTTCGACCTGGCCAAGAGCGTTACCCTTTCCCGGCAGGGAAACCCCGAGTGGCAGAACACCGAGGGGGACAGCCTCCCCCAATATCGACCCATGGACATGTTCATGCGGACCGACGGACGCACCTACTACGATCCCGAGCGGTTGCCCATTCCCCATGCGGATGAGGCACAGCGATTCTTCGCCAATATCGCGATGCGGATATCCGACATGCCCCTGCCCCGGATGTGGTACCTGCCAGGGATGAGCAAGAGCCTTATGGTGAACACGGGGGACGCGGAAAGCAACTACGGTACGCAGCTCGATCCGGCGTTCGACGACTGCGCCAGCTATGGAGGGTTTTACACGGCATATCTTCGGGAGATCGGCATCACGAATACGACGGTCGCGCAAGAGGCGGCGTGGCGCGCCGCCGGACATGAGACGGGGGTCCACATGTGGGCCGGCGGAGCGGAAGGGGCGGGTGCCGAGGCGGCGCTCGACGCGGCCTACGGCGCGATCGTCGGTATGCTGCAAAGCAAATTCGGCCACGGATCACGAACGACGAGAAACCACACCATCGACTGGACCGGCTGGGTGACGATGGCGGCGATCGAGGCCGCGCACGGCACGAGAATGGACATGAACTACTACCACTACATCAACGTGGGCAGCCCGCTGGAGAAGTGGGGCTATTTCACCGGAAGCGGCCTGCCGCAACGGTTCATCACGGAGTCGGGCGACATCCTTCCCATCTACCAGGCCGCCACCCAATGGCCCGACGAATGGTTCGCCGATAAGGGGATGACCGTCCAGCAGACGGTGGACATCATCACCGGCATGTTCGAGGCGGCCGAAGAGAACGGGTTCTATTCCGCGTTCGTCAACAATATCCACCAGGTCCGCTACAACGGCGCTGATTCCCTTACTCCGGTGTGGCCCTCCCTGATCTGGAAATACTGCCAGGAAAACGGAATTCCCAGTTGGTCCGGCGAGATGCTCTTGGATTTCGTCGAAGCCCGAAACGCGTCGCGTTTCGAAAATCTGAAATGGGGTATCGACCAGGAAAGTGGAGAAGGCAGGTTGTCATTCGACTTCACCACGCCCTTGGGCGGAGAGGACCTCACGATCATGTTGCCGGTCCTCTCCGGTGGTCGCACGCTCCGCGAGGTATTCGCCGACGGCACGCTCCTGGAGCCGGCCTTCGAGCTGATCAAGGGCATCGAATACGCGATGTTCACGACCCAAGAGACGAAGGTGCGGATTCTGGCCGTGTACGCCTCGGCGATTCCGGGCGACCTGAACGCGGACGGAATCGTCAACAGTGCCGATCTGGATATCGTCCGGGCAAACTGGGGGCAATCGGCCTCCGGCCCGGCCTCGGGCGATGCCAATGGAGATGGCGTCGTCGGCAGCGCCGATCTCGACCTCGTCCGCGCCAATTGGGGCGCCACCCTTCCCTCCGCCGTCCCGGAACCCGGAATTCCGGTGCTCTTGGCGGTCGGGCTGGGGCTCCTCATCGGTTCCCGGCGACGAAAGGCGTGAGCCTTGCGCGCCGTCCTCTACTCCACGAAGCGATCTAACGATGGTTCGCGGAAGAGCCAGTTTTGGCCGCCGTCGCCATAGAGGTAGTCGAGCGCGCCGTCGCTGAATACCGTCTCCCCTTGGACCAGGAAGTTGTCGCCGTTCTTGCGGTCGTCGCTTCCGGAGCCGTCCGTGAGATTGGCCTTCCGGACATCGAAAGGCCGATCCGTATTCCATTCGTCGAGCATCATCAAGAGGCCGCGGATGTCGGCCATCGTCGCGGCCGGAGCCCGGCGCGCCGCTTCCGTACTCAAGTCGGGCTGCACGGCGTCGTACACGGTCCAACCGCCGATGAGGATGTCGTCCTCGGTACCGCCGAGGAGGACGTCGCGTCCGGTTCCACCAATGAGGATATCGTACCCGGCGTTGCCGATCAGATAATCGTTTCCGGGTCCGCCCAGGAGGATATCCGGGCCGCTCCCACCGACGAGAATGTCATTACCAAGACCTCCGTCGGCGAACGTGGGGATGGAGACTTCGGGAGCAATAACCAGAATATCGTTTCCGGCGAAGAGAACGATCTCCGCGCGCCGGACATCGGAAACCGGGAAACCTTGGACATGGTCGGTCGCGCTGGTCGTCCGCCAGGGGCTGTTGCGGAGGAAACTGGCGCGAACCGTGATCTCGTCCTCGGTACGTCCCAGGGCGACGAAATCGCTCTGGTTGGTTCCGTACACGCGGAGGACGCCGTCGTTGCCGAGTGAAACGCCGCTCACCACGGCCGTGGTCTTCGCCGTGTCTTGACCGGAATCATCGTCGCGAATCGTCACGCCGATCTCGTACACGCCGGCGCCGGCGTACTCGTGCATGCCGTAGAAATAGCGGTTGCCGCCGAACGAGTACACATGGAGAGCGCCTTCCGTTCCATCGCCCCAATCGACCGACGAATCGAACTCATCCAGAACGCCGGGATCCTTGAAGGTGCCCCATACCCACACGCGGTTCCCGAACCACATCGAACCACCCGCCGCGGAGCTGTTCAACAGCTTCGTGATTTCCGGAGCGACGTTCCAGACTTGCGTCGTCACCGTCGCCGCGTCCATGCCGCCGGCGTCGTCGCGGACGGTCACCGTGATCGTATAGGTCGGCTCCGGAATCGCCGAAGGTTCCGGATTGTCCAGATAGCGATGAGTCGCCGCGAATTGTTGGGACCCCGGCCGGACCACCCATTCGTCCACCTCGCCGTCCCCCCAATCCACCACGATCGTGTGCGAATCCATTCGATCCGGATCGACGAACGCCCCCCTCAAGTGCACGATTCCTCCTTCCTGAATCTCCGGCGTCACGTCGAGCCGGGTGATCTCCGGTGCCGTATTCGAACCGATCACGACGGTCTCCACGTCGCGGCCGCCGTCGTCATCCGTCACGATCACGCGGATCTCGTTGCTGATCGGCCGATCTGTCGTCGGATCGTATGCGTGCGTCGCCTTGAAAGCGCGGGTCCCCTGTTCGAGTTCCCACGATTCGACGAATCCATCGCCCCACTCCACGGTCACCGTGTGGATGTCGAGAAGGCCCGGATCGATAAACGAGGCCTCCAGAACGTATTCATCCGCGTCCATTGATGCCGGGCCCGGAACGACCGTGACCGAGTCGAACTCGGGAGCAACGTTCCAGACGGTGGTGCGGAGCATCCGCCCGTCCTCGCCGCCGGCGTTGTCGCGGACCGTAACCTTTATCGGGTAGGCCGGATAACCCGGCATTCCCTCTCCACTCGCGTCCGTCACCAGCCCATCCGCGTCGATCGGACCGTAATCCGGGTTGTCCAGGTACTGGTGCGACGCATAGATCCAGCGCCCGCCGATCCGGAGATTCCACTCGTCGACCGTGCCGTCCCCCCAATCGACGATGATCGTGTGGGCGTCGTCCAGATTCGGATCGACGAACCTGCCGACGAGTTCGACCCAATCCCCTTCGTTGATCGAGGGAGTCACCTTCAAGTTCGCGATCTTCGGCGGCGCATTATACGGAACGGTGACCTTCAGCGTTTCGACGTCGCGCCCGCCGTCGTCATCGGTGATGATCACGCGGACCTCGTAGGTCTCGCGCATCGCGTGGAGCGCATCGGTCGCGTAATCGTGATCGGCCTTGAACTCTCTCGCGCCCATCTCCAAATCCCAAGAATCGATCTTCCCGTCGCCCCAATCAATCGTGACCGTATGCACGTCGAGCAGGCCGGGATCGAAGAACTCCGCCGCCAGCACCACGCCGGTCGGCGTCGTCGAGACCGGCAATACCTTGACCGAGCGGAATTCCGGGGCGACGTTGCGGACCTCGACGCGGATCGTCTCGGTATCCTTTCCACCGGCATCGTCCAAAACCGTCACCGTGACCGGGTACGTCGGGAGTTCGTCCGTCAGTCCCAGTTCGGGATTGTCCAAGTACCGGTGCGATTTACCGATCTGTCGGCCGCCGATACGGAGGTTCCATTCGTCGACCGTGCCGTCTCCCCAATCCACGATGATCGTATGGACGTCAAAACGGTCCGGATCCGCGAACGTGCCGGACAGGTACGCGTAGCTTCCCTCGTTGACCGGCTGCCGGACGTACAGCCGCTCAATCTCCGGGGGCGTGTTTCCCGGCGCCGGAATCACGAACGTGTCCCGGGCGCCGTCGTCGTCATGCACCACCACCTTGATCTCGTACGACTCCGGCGCGAATCCCGCCGTCGCCGTGTAGGGAT
Organism: uncultured Planctomycetaceae bacterium; assembly: GCA_964520785.1. Classification (GTDB taxonomy): domain Bacteria; phylum Planctomycetota; class Planctomycetia; order Pirellulales; family Thermoguttaceae; genus CAZFQG01. Next base: position 12,593 of record CAZFQG010000012.1, read on the forward strand.
ACTGATGTTTCATCTCGAAGGTCCGCTCGCCCACCTCCAGCAAGAATTCGTCCGTCGTGCCGTCACCCCAGTTCACATGGATCGTATGCGCATCCAGGGTCCCCGGATCCGCGAAGGCGCCCCGCAGCAAGACCGCCGCGCCGGACGTCGCCTCCGGCGTCACCGTGACCTTCTCGAACGTCGGAGCCGCGTTGCGCACCACGACTTTCGCCACGCCGGAATCCTCGCCGCCGGCACTGTCCACGACCGTCACACCGATCTTGAAGTAGTCATGCGCCGGATCGGCGGGACCGGGAAACGGATTGTTCAGATATTGATGCTCAATCGCGAACGTCCGCGCCCCTTCCTCCAACGCCAATTCGCTGCTCTCACCGTCTCCCCACCTTACGAGCACCCGATGCGAGTCGTCGAGGTCACGATCCACGAACCGCCCCTTGAGCATGATCGTATCGTTCTCCACGTTGATATAGGGGACCGCTTCGATGCCCGTAATCCGGGGAACGTAGTTCAGCGGCTCCTCGGGCAAGATTTCCGGGCCCGTTTCCGGCCCGGTAATGCTCAGCAAGCACCGTTGTTCGAGCGATTCGACCCGGAGGAGCTGTTTCCCGAGATTCGCGCGCCACGTGGACGTCGCTCGACTCCCCCGCCAAAGACCCAATAACGACAACATGGCTCACTTCTCCTAGAGAGGGACAAGGACTAAAGCGTCACACAAGAGTCCATTGTAGGAGAAGCTGAATTTCTGTCCAGAGATTTTTCGATTTATTCCGTCGGCAAACGGTTCTCCTGCGCCAACGCTCCTTGTTCTCCCCGTTTCGAGGGGATTCCGTATACAAAAGTCTCGATTCTCATCCTGCTTTCACCTACAATAGTCAAGAGCGCATACCTACCTGCCTCAGTCCGAAAGAACCTGGCCCCACGCGGAACCATCGCACGGGTCCTCGGCACTGATCCTATTGCGACTGAGACGCGCATTCCGTCTCTAACTGCTTGCTAGTCAAGTTCCAATAGGAATCTGATCCAAGTGGATTACCGTTCTTTTTGGCGGTTGCGAAGAACACCGCCGTGTTTCGAACGTCTCCGTGGTATGCGTATAAGGCCCGACATCGCGGCCCCCACCGGGCTTACTTCCTAAACCTACACACCGAGAGCTAAGATGTTTCCCTCGAATATACTAAACGTCGTTCGAAATCTTGCCGCATTCCTTTTTGGCATGATCTTTATCGCCGACTGCCCGTCTTGGGGCGCCGACTGGCCCATGTGGCGGTATGACGCGGCACGCTCGGCCGCTTCGCCCCATTCCCTCCCCGAACGGCTCCAACTGCACTGGAGCCTCGCTCTGCCGCCCCTGGAGCCGGCTTGGGAGGAACCTGTGAACCGGGACCGGATGCCGTATGATCGGGCATACGAACCGATTGTCCTGGACAAGACGCTGTTCTTTGCTTCCAGTCGTAGTGACCGCTTGACTGCTCTGAGCGTCACCGACGGTTCCGAACGCTGGCGATATTACGCCGAAGGTCCGGTTCGGCTTCCGCCCGTTGCCGCCGACGGCAAGGTGTACTTCGCCGCTGACGACGGAATGCTGGTTTGCCTGGACGCCCAAGAAGGAAAACTGCTTTGGGAACGCCGCGGGGGCCCCACTGCGCGGAAGGTCCTGGGGAACGGTCGGTTCATTTCGATCTGGCCGGTAAGAGGGGGTCCCGTCATCTCCGAAGGTCGAATCTACTTCGGGGCCGGCATCTGGCCGTTCGAAGGCTGCTTCCTCTTCTGCGTCGACGCCAACACTGGTCAGACCGTCTGGGAAAACGCCGAATTCGCATCCGAATTCCAGGCACAACCCCACGGGGGATCATACAGCTTCGCCGGTGTCGCCCCGCAAGGCGCGCTGGCGCTGGTCGGCGAGCGTCTCATCGTCCCTGGCGGCCGTTCCACCCCGGCGGGGTTCAATCGAAACACCGGCCGACTCGAGTATTTCCACTTCCAGGGTAGTCCCGGCATCGGGGGCTTCAAGGTGTCTGGGAAGCTGGAAGGGGGTTCCCATGTCGCCGGCTCGGGGGATTTCTATCTGAACCACCGTGGAATCAACACGGTTTTGTACCAAACCGAGAAGGGCCATGCCTGCCGCATCTGGCGGCGGACGACCTATCCGGTTCTCGACGGTGGAATCGTCTACCTTTCCGGAAAAACCCTCGAGGCATACCGTTTAGAAGATTTCCGCGAAAAGCCGGCGGATGCCAAGCCCCTGTGGGAGATGGAAATCGACGCCTCCGGCGCCCTGATTAAGGCGGGAAACCGCCTCTACGCGGCCGGGAAGAGCAAAATCATCGCTCTGGAGCTGCAATCGGAAGGGCCGCCGAGTGTCGCGCGGGAGATACCGGTCGAGGGTACCGTCGTCCGTCTCCTCGCCGCCGCGGAACGTCTGTTCGCGGTCACGCTGGAGGGCTCCATCCTCGCTTTCGGCGCCGAGGAGACGGAACCGGTCGCCCTGCGCGACGGCGCAACGGCGCCGACCCAAACGGCTCCCGCCGACGACGTCGTGGAAACACTCCTGTCCCGAGCCGCACTCTCCAAGGGCTATTGCCTCGTACCGGCGGTGCAAGATGCATCGGTGGCCAAAATGATCGCCGGGAATTCTGGGTTGCGCGTCCTCCTCCTCGAACCGGAATCTGTCCGCGCGGAGGCGCTGCGGCGCGATTTGGACGAGGCCGGCCTCTACGGCGCCCGCGGCGCGGTCCTGCGGGGGACCCCGTCCGGGTTGGAGTTGCCTCCCTACGCTTTCGCTTTAGCCGTTTGTGAAGCGGCGCCCGATTGGTCCGAGTTCGAGCGCGAAATCACCGCGGTCTATCAGTCTTTGCGCCCCTACGGAGGCACGCTCTGCATTCCTGCCGCCGAGGAATCGGACGCCGCCTCGCTCGTCGAAAGGCTCAATGCCCTCGCCCTCCCTCGCGCGGAAGTCGCCACGGACGAAGGCTGGGTCTTTCTCACGCGGAACGGGCCACTGGAAGGGGCCGGAACTTGGACCCACCAATACGGCGATATCACCAATACGGTCAAATCCGACGACACGCGAGTTCGTCTTCCACTGGGATTACTTTGGTTCGGCGGGAATTCACACATCGATACTCTGCCGCGCCACGGCCACGGACCTCCCGAGCAGGTGCTTGGTGGCCGGCTCTTCATCCAAGGAACGGATTCGCTAAGCGCTAGGGACGTCTACACCGGCGCGACGCTTTGGAAGCGGATTTTCGAGGACCTGGGAACGGAAGGAATCTATTACGATTCAACTTATCGTAGCGATCCGCTCGATACGACGTACAACCAGGTGCACATCGCCGGGGCGAACGCCCGGGGGACGAACTTCGTCGTCACTCCGGAGGGGGTCCATATCGTCATGCAAGATCGATGTGAAATGCTCGATCCGGCGACGGGCCAAACGCTGCGAACCTTCCGCCTGCCCTCCCATGAAGACGCGGAGGACTCTTCTCGACCCACCTGGGGTTTCGTCGGCGTTTACGAAGACATTCTCCTCGCCGGATCGTCCGTGATGAAGTTTTCCACCCAGTTCGGAATTAAACCGACCGTCTGGGAGAATTTCGACCATGCGTCGAGCAAGCGGCTCGTCGCGATGAATCGGCACGATGGGCGGATTCTGTGGATCAAGGAAGCGAATCATGCCTTCCGCCACAACACGATCATCGCCGGCGGCGGCAAGGTCTTCTGCGTCGACCGCCTACCGGATCCGATTCTCGCGCAACTAAGCCGCCGCGGCGAGGCGGTAGACGCGAAACCGGTCCTCTCGGCCCTTGACGCATGGACCGGCGAAACCCTATGGGAGAACACCGACGCCGCCTTCGGCACCTTCCTCTCCTACAGCGACAAGCACGACCTCGTCGTCCAGGGGGGCCGACCGTCGCGCGACATGGTCGCCGGAGAACCGGACAAGCGGCTCAATACGATCCGCGGCGCCGATGGATCCGTCCTCTGGGACAAGGAAATCACCTACGGCGGACCGTGCATCCTCCACGGCGAGACCCTCTACACGAACGCGGTGCGCGCGGACGGCGCCGCGATACATCTGCTCACCGGCGAACCGGTCCGGTTCGAGCATCCGCTTACCGGCGAATTGATTCCGTGGACGTACCATCGGACGTACGGATGCAACACCGTCATCGCCGCTGAGAACCTGCTCACCTTCCGCAGCGGCGCCGCCGGGTTCTGCGATCCGCGGACCGGGGGAACCGGGAACTTCGGCGGGTTCAAGTCGGGCTGTACGCCGAACCTCGTCGCGGCGGACGGCGTCTTGAACGCCCCCGACTACACGCGGACCTGCACCTGTTCCTATCAGAACCAGACTTCCTTGGCGCTGGTTCCGCGCGATGACTTAGACTACTGGACCTATCACCGGTTCCCCCTCTACGTCGGAAATCCGACGCCGATTCGGCGGCTGGGCCTGAATTTCGGAGCCCCCGGCGACCGGTTCGACGGTGAAACGTTGTGGCTGGACTACCCCAGCGTCGGCGGATCCTCCCCCGATCCGGAGGTGACGGTGGAGGGAGACATCCGTTACGTGCGGCGGGATTCCCGGCGAATGGAACCGAACAGCGGTTCGCCGCCCTGGCTGAGCGCCTCGTGGGCCGAGGGAATCCGGTCCATCGCGATTCGACTGGTTCCGGAGGAATGGACGGAGACGGCGCCCGACAAACCCGACGAGGGTGCCCCGCCCGGAAGCGACCGGCCGCGGCGGCTTCTTTATACGGTCGCGCTTCATTTCGTCGAACCAGATCCGCAAAAACGACTTGGCCAGCGCCGCGTGAACGTCTCTCTCCAAGGAGAAAGAGTTCTGGAGGACTTCGACGTCTTGAAGCAGGCGGCCCAACCGAACCGGGGGATCGTCCGCGTATTCCAAGGAATCGCCGTCGAGGACGTTCTCCGCGTCGAAATCGAAGCCGTCGCGGGAGAGCCGGTCCTCTGCGGCATCGGCATCGCACGAGAGACCCGGTAGACACGCGTTCCCCCGTCTCTCGAAGGGAACGCGCGGCGCGCTGAACCGGCGTCGCGGCCGGCGGGCCGGCGCCTGGTGCGGCTCGGGGTCTTGCCATTGAGACCGTTTTCGGGTAGACTGACTTTGTGGTCGCCTGACATGGCACAACCTGGCACGCCTCGGGGCGGGGTGCCTCTGGTTCTTCCGTTTGCCATGAACTCCCTCTTTGGAGTTATTTCGCGGCCTTGAGCATACCAAGAACCGCCCGTCGCCGGAATAGCACGGCTTCGGCGACAACGACGGCAGACCCCCCGGATCGCGATGATACCTTCCATGCCCCGAATCCTCCTCCTTGTTTCCGTCGCCGCGGTTTTCGTTTCTCCACTCGCCTCGTCGGCGGCCGTCGTTCCCATCGCCCATCGCGGGTATTCGAGCGCCGCGCCCGAGAATACCCTCTCGGCGATCCGCGCGGCCGCCGGGTTCGTCACCGGATGCGAATTCGACGTCCGGCAGACCGCGGACGGCCACTTGATACTCATGCACGACGCGACCGTCAACCGGACCACGAACGGGGCCGGTTCCGTCTCCTCAATGACGTTCGATCAAATCCGCGCGCTCGACGCGGGTTCCTGGTTTTCGCCGCAATACGCCGGGGAGCGGGTTCCCACCCTCCTCGAGGCGGTCGAGACCTGCCTGGAGTACGGCATCACCCCTTGCATCGAGGTGAAGGCGGGAGACGTCAACGCCTACTACTCGGTCCTTGCGCCTTACAGAGACCTCATCGAGGTACACAGCTTCAACTGGAGCTTTCTGAACAACCTCGATTCGCTCGATCCCGGTTTTACCACGGTCGCTATCGGAAGCGGCGATCTGCTCGCCAAACTGCCGACCATGCCGGAGTGCATCGACAAAATCTCCTGGGCTCACGCGAATCTGTCCGAATCGGTGATTCGCGCGGCGCACGATAGCGGCAGGGACGTCTACGCCTGGACCGTGAACGATTCGGCGAGAATGCAAACGCTCATCGATTGGAACGTCGACGGAATCTGTTCCGACAACGCCGTCATGGTCTGGCAGGCGACGACCGGTGGAATCGAACGGCCTGATTACCCCTTCCTCCGCCACCTCCACGGCGGACTCACGATGAACTGGTCCTTCGACGACGGGCTTGCCAGTCCCACCGCGACCGAGGCGGTCGACGCCGTCCACGGCCTCAGCGCCGTTCTTTCGAGTTCGATGGGCAGCGACGCGTGGGTCGGCCCGGCCGAGGCGAAACTCGGCGGAGCGTTGCGGTTTTCCGGCGGGGAAGACGTCGCCACGGTCGGCACAAGCCCCGAGACGACGATTCAGACCAACGCGGTTTCGATTTCGACCTGGGTCAAGCTCGACGAGTTTCCTTCGGAGATCGGTGCTCCGTTCGCCGGGATTTACGATTCCCTGGCGGACGGCTACGTCCTCTATTTGGACAAGTCGAGCGGCGAACTCCGGATGAAGGTCACCGCGGGCGCAGCGGAACGTCCCGGAATTCCCCAGGCGAAACTAAGAAAGGACTCCTGGCATCACGTCGTCGGGGTCTACGACGGAGGGACCGTCTCCGCGAGGATCTATCTCGACGGCGAACTGGTCGACGTCCATGTCAACCCCGCCTTGGCCACGATTCCGGCCGCGCAGTCCGCGTCGTTCGGCAACGCCGATTCGCTCGATACCCCGTTCCGGGGCATGGTCGACGAGACGGCCGTTTGGGGCCGACCCCTTAGCGAGGCGGAGGTCCGCTTTCTCTACAACCAGGGGGCCGGTCGAACGGTGCGGGAGCAGGACGTCGTCGTCCCCTCCGTCGCCCCAGTCGTGCATCTGCCGCTGGATGGGGACGTGAAAAACGTCGGTCTCGGCGGCCCGACGTTCGATGGGACGCTTGTCGATGGCCCCCTGGGGACTTCCTCTTGGGTCGGCGGCAAGGTGGAGCAGGCGCTGAAGCTCGACAATCCGGATCGGACCACCGGGGGGGATTTCGTCAGCATCCCCTACGAGATCACCGACATCGGCACCGTCTCGCTCTGGATCAATCCGACCGACTGGTACAACTACCAGACGATCTTCGACAATTCCGTCGACGCCAATGATTGGGAGATGTGGATCTATGGCAGCGGAGTCCTGCGGTTCCGTATCGAGGCCGATTCCTACGTCAGTTGCGACCTCAACAATCTCGGCGGGCCCGGCGATTGGTTCCACCTCGCGGCGACCTGGGTCCGCGATGGATCGGGCGTCGCGCTGAGCCTGTTCGTCAACGGCGAACTCCGCGAAACGGATATCGGTTCGTGGGTCGACCCCGGAGACACGTTCTTTCTCGCCGGCGGAAACACCGGCAACGACCACGGCAAAACGACATTCGACGACTTGCGGATTTACGACACCCTCTTGACCTCCGACGAGATTCGGGCCCTCTACCGCGGCCAGATCATCGAATACGCCGGAATCCCGGGGGACCTCGACGGAGACGGCGCCGTCGGCTCCGGCGACCTCGACGTCGTCCGAGCCCATTGGGGCGAGCAAGTGCCCCCGGGCAACTACGCCCTCGGGGACGCCAACGGCGACGGGGCCGTCGGCTCGGCCGACCTGGATATCGTCCGGGGTAATTGGGGAGAAAACGCGAGAACCGTCCCGGCGAGCGTTCCGGAACCGGGTATTGTCATGCTGATTGCGTCCTTTGTTTCCCTGATCCTCCTGAAAAGATGAACCATATCCTCGGCAAAACACTTGTCCTGCTCCGTCTTCTGGCGATTCTTCCCCTCTGCGCGCCGGTTTCGGCGGCGGAGGTTCGAACCGCGTTTCTCGGCCGGGGTACGCGGTTCGAGACGCCGGTCCATACGGTGGAGACCCGCATCGAGGGTCCGACCGTCCTCGTGACCGGCGGCATTCACGGAAACGAGCCCGCCGGGGCCGCGGCGGCCGAACATATCCGGCACTGGCCAATCACCCGGGGCCGGCTCGTCGTGCTCCCCCGGGTGAACGTCCCGGCGTTTAAGGCGCAACAACGTCGAATTCCCGGCGTGGACAAGGCCGAGGGGGATTTGAACCGGAACTTTCCAAAGCGCGACGACAAGGACGGCCAACCCCGCGGAGAACTGGCCGGCCTGGTCTGGGAATTCGTCGGCGACCTGAAGCCGGACTGGCTCTTTGATCTGCATGAGTCTTCGCGGCGATTCGCGGAGAAGAAAGGGGGATGCGCGAACACGGTCATCGCGCACGGCCGAGGGGAGGCGGTACCGATGTCGGAGTACCTGACCGCCGCGTTCAACGAGACCGTATCCGAAGAACCCGACCGGTTCGTGCGGCTGATCGGAAAAGGAGACACCCACCTCGCCACGGCGGCCTCGGGGCACTTCGGAACCGAGTCGATCATTCTCGAAACCCTCACGGCCGGTCAACCCCTTTCGGCCCGAACGAGACAGCACCGTTTTCTCGTTCGCGAGGCGCTTGTCCGGCTCGGAATGCTCGACGAGGCGTTCGGCGGCGAGGTGCTTACTGCTCCCGACCGCGAAAACGACCAGACGATTCGCGTGGCCCTGTACGACGCCGGCGGTACCGGGGGCAACGGCGTTCGCTCCCTCACGAAGCTACTCTCCGACAGGGACCGGTACACGCTCGTCCACGTCGGCCCGGCGGAAATGACCCAAGCCGTATTACGGCAGTTCGACGTGGTGGTCTTTCCGGGAGGCAGTGGCAGCCGCCAAGGGGCGGCGATCCAAGAGTCGGGCCGGGCCGCGGTCCGAGAATTCGTCGAAAACGGCGGCGGTTACGTGGGGATCTGCGCCGGCGCGTATCTTTGCCTGAATCACTTCTCCTGGGCGCTGGGCATCGTCGACGGGAAGACCGTCTCTCCGAAATGGAGAAGGGGAAAGGCGGTACTGGACGTCGAATTCACCCCGGAGGGTGAAGAGATACTCCGCCCGACGTCGAAGGTCCTCGGCATCCGCTATCACAACGGGCCCATCATCGAACCGGCGGAAATCGACGCGATTCCGGACTACCGGGTTCTGGCCTATTTTCGTGCCGAGGTGGCGGAGAACGATTCGCCCAAGGGGGTCATGATCGATTCGCCGGCCATTCTCGCCTCCGAGTTCGGCCGGGGCCGCGTGGTCGCGTTGAGTCCCCACGCCGAAGGGAGCGAGAACGAGGAAATCGTCGAAAACGCGATCCGCCACGCGTCAGGGGAGTAGACGAAACGGGTGCGGCTCGAGGAGACTTCCCGGTAACGCGCAAAGCGGGTTTCCCGCATGACGAACATAGGGACATGCACGTCCGCCCAATCGGCGCCGGAAACGCGCCGCGGGTCTCCTGGGGACGGGACGGAGACCTGGAAATCGAGAGACCCCTTCAAACAAACGCCTACGGACTGCTCGTCACCAGTGGACGTAGGTCGCGGAGTTGGTAGTCGGGCCAAAGGGGGCAGTTCATGTCGACCCAGATCTTGATGCACCGCATCTCGTCCGTCGAAAGCGTCACTCCGTGGTGTTCCTTCTCGATAACCTGGAACAGCTTGCTCTTGACGGTTCCGAAGGTCAGCGGGAAACGTTTTTCGTTTCCGCCGGAGTTCCACCCGTAGTCGAGATAGTGGACCCAGCCGCCGCGAATGAGGTTTCGGTAGGAGGCCGGGACACGGTACTGGTCGTGGACTCGGGAAAGATCGATCCCGTTGGACTCGGTCGCGTTGTGGCATTGGACGCATTTCGCGTCGAGAATGGGCTGGACGATCTTCTCATAGTCGACCGCTCCGGTTCCCCACGGTTCCGGCTGCAAATGGTCGGGCCGGCGCCGCAGGGCCGCGCCGGGGCGGACGGTCGGCGCCAGGCGGCGGTCTTCGTGGCAGCCGATGCAACTGCGCGATTCGCCCGGCTGCAGTTGGACGACGCTCCGCATCCGCTGCAGCTCGTTGTAGTCCTTGTCCAGGATTTGCAGGTAGAGCTGCTTGTTGGCCGGGGCGTGGAAGTGGGCGGAGCCGTCTTCCTCGACCGGAGCGAGCCCGAAACTGGCCTTCGCGACGTAGGAGGGCCAGCCGTGGGGACCGCTGACCACGTCGACCGGGCCGGCGTAAAAGCTCATGAACGGCTCGTGATCCTTGCGGTATTCGCCGTTTTCCAGTTCCTCGAGGTTCGAGCGGACCTCGCACGCGACGCGGATGTACTTCACCTCGCCCCGTTTGACGGTGGGCGCGATACCCTGGTACACGTCGGCCATCATGAACGTTCCCCACTCGGACGGCCGGCACTCGTCGCCGATCGTGCCGGCATCCTCCTTCGAGCATTGGGGGGCGGCTTGCGGAACAGCCGCGATTTCGGCCAGTTCGGCTTCAAGCGTCTTCACTCGCGGCATCTCGCGCAGAATCGGAGGCGCCGGCACCTTCCGCAACATCGTGGGGCACATGCAGCCAAACGTGTCGTCGAAATACAGCGCCTCGCGGTTCCCGTAACGGTCGATGACGTACAGACCGAATTTGTAACGCGGGGAGTGCGAGACGAGGAAGTAGTCGGTCGCCACCGGGACGGGATCGCGAAAGCACTCCTCGATCGGCCAGTTGCCGGGCCAGGGGACCTCCGGCGTGATGCTCTGAATCGCCTCTTGATTGAACCGGCCCTTGTCGATGTCGATGAGGGAGATGGGGCCGTTCAAATCGCCGAAGTGCGAAATGAGCGTGCAGCAGATTTCGTTCGTGCCGGGGACCTCGCGGCCATTGGCGTAGCCGTTGGGCTGGATGATGGTGTTTCCGAAAACGAGTTCCGGCTTCGTTCCGTCCGGGCGAATCGCCCAGAGGGTGTGGCTGAAATCGGCCGCCTTGTCGACGTATTCCGACCGCGTCCAGATGATGCGCCCGTCGTTCATTACCGACGGAGCCCACTCGCTCAAATTGGCGAAGGAAAGGGGCCGCATGTCGGTTCCGTCCGGTTTCATCCGAAAGAGGACGAATGCCTGGGGGCGCCAGCAAAGGAAGCGGCATTTGCACCGCGTGGAAATGAATGCCAGGTCGCCGTCCGGGAGGGGGCAGGGCCAATAGTCGTGGAAGGGGCCGTCGGTCAGTTGCACAAGCTCGCCGCCGTCGGGCCGCATTCGCATGATGTGGAAATAGCCCGACTGATTGGGGCGGTAGCCGAAGTAAACGTAATTGACGTCGAAGTCGGCCATGGGGTTCCGTGCGATTCCCTCTCCGGACTCGAACAGCTTCGTGCAGGCCGATTCCTCCGGAACGAGCCGTCCGTCCTTCATGGGGATATCGAGCCGGCAAATGCTTCCGCCGGGCCGCCAGGGCGAATCGAGAATGACGCTGTAATTGTGCGACGGCTCGAACGCGTGTCGCTTGACGAACAGCAGGCTTCGCAGCGGTTCGAGGTCCGGCTCGCGGAAAAAAAGCCGGCGTTTCGCGCCTACCGCGGCCAGAAGCAACGCGCGCTCGGCCGCGACGTCCGGCATTTCGAGCGATTGGAGCTCCGCTTGCCGCCGGCGTAGGGACGCATATTGGTCCTTCTCGGTGGAAACCTCCATTCCCTTCGCGGCGAAGCGTCCAAGCATCTCGTCCATCAACGTGAGGACCCGCTCGGTCGCGTCGTAGCGGAGTAACTTCAGCGCAAATACGGCGTCGCCGACCGTGAAGTCCAGCGCGAACTGGGGGCCGATCGGCCCGGTGGCCGGCAATTCCACGGTCTTCGATTCGCCCGGGTTCAGGGTCATTCCGGCGGCGAACGCCTCGGCGTCGCTCTGGAAAGTGGTCCGTTCTCCATCCGGCGGCACGGCCAGGCGGACGCGAAAGGTGCCGTTTCGGCAAGAGCCGCACTCGGCGACGGAAAAACCGGCCGGGCTGAAGAAGACCGGCCGGCCGATGGCCGACGTGTGCTTCCCCCCCATCCCCAGACCGATCCGCAACCCCTTCGTCTCGACCTCGGGAAACCATTCCCTGGGGAGCCGGGTTTCGAAGGTCCGAAGCGCCTCGTCGAACGCTCCCTCCACCGGAAGAGCTTCCGTCAGATTCATCGCCTGGCCTTCATAGCCGTAGCGGCGGAATTCAAGACCCTGCCCGGAAAGGGCGAGCACGCCGCACGCCTCGCCGTCCGGAAGCGAGACGACCGCGACGTGCCCGCTGAGGAGCTGGTTCGTTTCGACGGCGAGGAGAACGTGGTTTTCGGTTAGTCCCGCACGGACGGCACATTCGACCAACGCGCCCTTCTCCCAGTCATACGGAAAGGCGACCCGAGCGACGCCGCGCGAAGCGGCCGACCATGTGGGTTCATCGAGCTTGCCGTCGAGCACAATCTCGCCGGCGACCGGCGGCAGGGAGACGGTATCCGACCCGACGTGCCGGGGGTATTCCGTGACGCGGCCGTTGTACGGAACCAGCCGCGGACTCAGATCGGCCCGGCCGTAGGTCTTTAGCCAGGCGTGCTGTTCTCCCAGGCTGGCGTATTTCAGAAACTCCTCGGCATCGATCTTCTCGGCTTCACCGACCTTCTCGGCTTCACCGACGGGCTCCTCGATGGGGCCGATTTTCGCCAAGGGGATTTCGTCCGTATCGCCGAAGACGGCCAATTCATCCAGGCGCGGCGGGTCTTCGTTCGTCGATTCCACGGCGACACGGATCCACCGGGCTTTGACCGGGTTGAACTTGAACTCCCGCGTCAGTTGGACCGGTGCGCCGCTCTCTTGGCGGTAGACTTCCGTCCAGACGTCGCTCTTCGAGTCCTCCGCGTACTCGGTAGCGGCCAGAATCGAGAACGTCTTCGCGGCGCGGTCGGCGTATTTGGCGGAGGCGTCACTGGCGAACGACGCCTTGTAGACCCAGTAGACATCTCCCAGGTCGACCTCGGCCCAGGCCGGGCCGCTTTGGGCGACCCAACTGTGGTCGTTGCCGCGGCGGCCGTCGTTGAGATGCTCGACGCGATGGATGGGGAATCCGGCAATCGCCGAAGAGGCGGCCGCCTTCGCCTTGGGAGCGAGCGACAGGTTGCGGAAGCCGAGCGCGTCCGTGGTTTCCACCTCAAGAGATTCGGCCCCGGCGGCGACGATCCGGCCCCCTTCCCTCGACGGAACCGGCGGGGGCTCCGGAACGGCGCCCTGGAATCCGCCGCGCGAGGCGACCACTTGGGCGGCCACGGTCTCCACCATCTTGACCGACTTCCACGCTTCACCGTCCATCGAGAGGAGGACTTCGACCTTCACCGGAACCCGATCCGCGTAGCGCTGCTCGCGGTCGCGCGAGATGACGACCTTGCGGAGTGTTTCCACCCCGGGGAGTTCGATCTGGGCCCATTCGGCATCCGTGCCGGCGGGAATCCAACTACGGCCGTTGCCGTATTGGCCGTCGTTGAGATGCTCGATCCGGTGCGAGGCGGTTGAGGGATAGCACGACGACGCGCTCGCCTTCGCCCCATTTTCCGCCAGGGCCAGGTTCTTCTCCTCCGGCCCGAAGATTTCCAGCTCGTCGAGGCACGGCTGCGAGTTATCCGCCGTTCGGTGAATGACCAGGCGGACGCACTTCGCCTCTTGCGCCGGAAACGAGATTTCGTACGGTTTGTGCGAATAGATGGGCGGAACGGCGCCGGCGATAAGGACGGCGGCGAGAATGGGGAAAGTCATTTTGCGCTCCTTGCGAATGGAATGTACGGACCTTCTGCGCGGGGCCTGAAGCGGTTGCTTCTGAACCTAATGAAGCGGCGGAATCGCCGAGTATCGAATATCGCGACCTCTCAACGACTTCTCAGTTCCAGAGAGAAGTCGTTTTCCCCTCCCGCGATTACTTCCACGTCGAGTCCCGATCGGCCGGGAATCCCGTATCTCTGGGGGATGATAAACGTGGTAATCCCCTCGCCCTGTTGGTTGTAGTGAAAGCTCTGCTTCTGGACGACGACCTGGGCGGCGCCGGGCGCGCAACCGTCCCCCTCCTCGAAAGTGGATAAGGCGAAACGACCCTCCGCGTCCGTTTCTCCTCTGGAGGGGCGGCCTCCCTTGACCATGAACATCACCTCGGCGCCTTGGATCGGCTTGCCGTCGAAAGTGACGGTACCGGTAACCGGAACGAGGGCCGGGCGGCCGTCGCCGCATCCAAGAAAGCACGCCGTCACCGCGATGGCGGCGAATACCGCCGCGGTCAGTCTCTCATGCCTCATCCTTCGCGCTCCTTTACTGATGGGCGTCGATGTTTCCGATGGTGCCTCCGTCGCGCCGATCGCCCAACCGCTGGTAGATCTCGTAGTCGATCGTCTCCAGCAGGAACCGGGTCGAACCGTCGCACAATAGGAAGTTCACGCCGCCCGGATGTCGTGACTTGAATCCCTGGGCGGTTCCCCACGCGTCGGGGCGGTTGCACTGCGAAGAGGGATTGTAACCCGGCTCGTCGACGCACGTGGGATAGTTGATCGGGGCCGTCGTGGCGATCCATCCGTTGGAGTTGATATGCATCCAACCGTCCCAGAGGTGCCAGGAGCAACGAGGGCGGACTTCGCCGACGCAAATGGTGTTCGAGGTCCCGTCCGTGATTTCGTCGATGCTGGCGGCCCAGGCCATGTGCCCGAAAACGCCCGAAATCTGCGAGCCGTCGAGCGTGTCCGAGTGGGTCGCCGGGCCGGTGCCGAACATGTTCCCACCGGTGCCGCAAAGCCAGAACGCCTGGTTACCGATCGACGCGCCGTAGTTGGCCGTGGCCCGTTTCTGGCCCTTGGTACTGCCGGCGGTGCCGTGATACAGCGGATTGCCGTCCCAGTATTTCGGCGGCTCGTCGCTGGGGCACAAAAAAACGTCGATCCAGTACTCGTGGACGAACCGGTCGCCGAACATGCTGTTGTGGCACGTGTTCCTGTCAAATGCGCAGGCGTTGAAGTAGTCCCCCATTTCCATGAACGGCATGATATGCAGCATCCAACTGCCGTGATGATCCCAGTGCTTCATCGCCCAGGGATTGAATCCCTTCGGCACCGCGGAGTTCGAGCCGCCGTAGGGAAACCGGTTGGCCGTCTGGTGGTAGTTGTGCAGCGCGATACCGATGTCGTGCAGATTCTTCGAACACTGCATCCGTCGAGCCGCCTCGCGGGCCGCCTGCACGGCCGGAAGCAACAGCGCGATGAGAATACCGATGATCGCGATGACCACCAGAAGTTCCACTAACGTAAATCCTCTTCTTCTTGACATAGCACACCTATCGGGGTTTAATACCGATCCTTGTTCGAATTCACCCCCCTGAAACACCGACGGTGCTTCGAGGTGAATCGCCAAATCCGTTATCCTCACTGGCCGCGAACCAAGGTGAACGACCGTCTCCGAAAGCGAAGTTCCGCCGCCGGGACGCATGCTCACCTCAAGGGCCGTTTCCGTTTCACTTACGCCGCGCGACCAGCGACACCACCAGCGCGCCCAGCAATAGCGCGAACGTCCCCGGCTCGGGAACCGCGGCGGCCGCGGCGGTGCGTCCCCAGTTCGCGCGGACGATGTCCAAGTCGGCGCTGTTGACGATGCCGTCGCCGTTGCCGTCGCCTTGCATCCCGTTACCCGGCGAAACGCTCTGTCCCCAGTTCGCGCGGACGAGGTCCAAGTCGGCGCTGCTGACGACGCCGTCGCCGTTGAGGTCTCCCTCCAGGCCCGCTCCGCCGCCGCGGACGCCATAGACTTCCAGTTCATCGATACACGTCCCGTTTCCGGTATTCTGCACGTAGGGAACGATCACCCGCACGCCGGTCGCCGTGACGGCGTCGAACTCATAGCGGTGACGCAACGCGGGATTCGAAAAGTGCTCGCCCCCCCACGCGTTGTAGGTGACGGTTCCCAGGTCGATCCACTCCGAATCCGGCGTGAACTCGTTCGGATCGGCCGAGGTCGTGTACTGGAGTCGATAGGTCCCCAGGATACGAAGATCGTAGAAACCGCCGGTGTTGTCGCGGCCGAACGCAATCGACGTGATCTCGCAAGCCTCGCCGAAATTCACGCCCACGAAACCCTGACCCAGGGTCTCGGACGTCGCGACGCCGATCCAGCTATAGTCGTTACCATACTTGCCGTCGTTGATATGCGGGATGGAGTGGGCATCATATCCGGTCAGGGAATCGATGGCGAACGGGAGCGACCCGTCCGAGGCGGCCGCGACGTTGCCGGAGCCCATCGAGCCCCCTTCTTCCACCAGCGTGATGCCGCCGGTAATCTCATAACCATTGAGGACCTCGCCGGAGGCGTACAACTCGATTTCGTCGATACACGTGCCGCCGCCCATCCCGGCTTCCGGGACCAAAAGGCGGACGCCGGTCGCCTGGACCGGGTCGAACGTGTACTGGTGACGCCGGCTCGGCGCGGCGAACCGGGGCGCCTGGGCCGTGTTGTACTTGATCGTACCAATCGTGGTCCACTCCCCCTCGCCCGCATATTCCGGCATGGAACTCGTCGTGTATTGGACGGTATATTCGCCCTGCCAGCGGTCGCCAAATTGACCCAGGTTGTCCCGACCAAAGGCGATGCTGCCGATCTCCGTCAGGGCCGGAAGCGCCAACCCGACGTAAGCGCCACCCGGCGGGGCGACGTCGCCGATCCAGCTATTGCTGTTGCCGTAGACCCCGTCGTTGAGGTGGACGATTTGATGCGCATCGTATGCGCCGTTACCGAGAACGTCGAATGCGAACGGCGTGGCGCCGAGGGCCAGGTTGTTTTCCTTGAAGGTGCCCCCTTCTTGAATCAGCTCAATTCCACTTGAGAGAAACAGAGGCCCCCAGTCGGGGGAGATCGCGGTGACCTCGGCGACTCGGGGCGGAGTGACCCCGTCCGTCGGGGTAAATCCGTACCGGACGGCGCTGACGCCGGCCCAGGAGCCGGTCAGCTCGACCCGGTCGAAACAGCCGTAGTCGTCGGTGTCGACGGTGCTCAAGGACCCGACGGGAACGAAACCGCTTCCCTGGTCGACGAAGAACTCCACCGCCGAGACGGTCCGATCCGCGTCCGGAAAGCCGTTGTCACTCCCTTCACACACGTACGCCTGCAACGTCGTCAGGTTCAGCGTCTCCGGCAGCGTCACGTCCAAATAGAACGGCGCGCCCAACGGGTCTTCATCGTCACCACCGGAGAAGATGAAATGGTGAACATCCAGAAACGTGCCCACCCCGGGAATTCCCGTACCGATCACATTATTGATCGCCGCTTGAGCCGCGAAGGGGACCTCCGTCATACTCTGCAGGTGGTGTGACCACCCGACCGCGGTACCGGCGATGGCCGCGTTTCCAGGAATGTTCAAATTCACCTGCTGGGCGTTTGCCGACAAAGGCGCCAGACCCAAAAAAATGAAGACCGCCAAACCCAAGACACCGATGCGAATCATTGTACGTTTGCTCCTGCTTCCGCAAAAAAATGGAAAAGAACCACAAAACGGCCGGTTGAAGTAGACACGCGAGGAGACCATCTACGGACCACTTCAATCCTTTCAAAGTGTGGCATGATTACCCGTTTATTATCCTCTTGAACGCGGATTGAACGCAACCGGAATGAACAGAGAATTTGGGTCTTTTTACGCAGGATTTGGGTCGAACTTGGAATCGAATACGACCAGAAGACCACAAAACCCGTCAGTGGGGGGGTAAAAACAGGGGAGCCGTCTCCCGGCGGGCGCCAGGGGACGGCTCCGAGCTGTCGTTGGGCTTGCGGTAAAAACCGATTCTACTTGCGGCGGATCAGCGAAATGGCGAGAACGCCCAGGAGCAACACAAGCATTCCCGGCTCGGGAACCGCGGCAGCCGCCGTGGCTCCCCAATTGGCGCGGACCAAGTCCAAGTCTGCGCTGTTGACGATGCCGTCGCCGTTGCCGTCCCCGGCCATCCCGTCACCAGGCGTAACGCTCTGTCCCCAGTTCGCGCGGACGAGGTCCAAGTCGGCGCTGCTGACGACGCCGTCGCCGTTGAGGTCCCCCGCTAACCCGGGGCTCGCGCCGCGGATTCCGTAAACTTCCAACTCGTCGATGCAGGTGTCGGGCGAGGGGACCACCAAACGCACGCCCGTGGCCGTCACGGGATCAAAGGAGAACAGGTGACGCAGGGACGGATTCGAGAAATTCTCGCCGCCGATGCCGGTGTAGGTGACCGTGCCCAGATCGATCCAGTCGCCGTCGGGGGTCGTTACGTCCGGATTGGCCGACATCGTATACTGGAGAATGTAAGTTCCGAGGGTACGGTCGAAGAATCCACTGGTGTTGTCGCGCCCGAAAGCAATGGCGTCGATCTCGCAGACCTCGCCGAAGGCCACCCCGGCAAACGCGGAGCCGAGAGTGGGGGACACGGTGGCGCCAATCCAGCTATTGCTGTTGCCGTAGATGCCGTCGTTGATGTGTACGATTTTGTGGGCATCGTAGGCGCCGTCGGCGATAACGTCGATCGCGAAGGGAACGGAACCTTCGGAGGCCAGGGCCACGTTCCCCTCGCCCATTTGGCCCCCTTCCGCCACCAACGTGATGCCGCCGGTGATCTCATAGCCGTCAACGACCGCCGGGGAGGCGTACAACTCGATTTCGTCGATGCACGTCCCGCCGGCAAGGCCGGCGCCTGGAACCAACAGACGGATGCCGGTCGCTTGGACGGGATCGAACCCGAATTCGTGGCGAAGATACGGAAAGAGGAACGAGGGTGGCTCCGCCATGTTGTATTTGATCGTGCCGATCGTCGTCCAATCGCCGCCCACGGCAAACTCCGGTGTTGCCGAAGTCGTATACTGCAGCGTGTACTCTCCCTGCCAGCGGTCCACGAAAACGCGGGCCTCCCCACCGTTGTCGCGGCCGAACGCAATGCTGCCGATCTCCGTCAACTCCGGAAGAGCCAGTCCGACGTAGGCACCGCCGGCAGGCACGGACTCGCCGATCCAGCTATTGGTATTACCGTATAGTCCGTCATTGAGGTGCGCGATCTGGTGGACGGCGTATGCACCACCGCCGAGGACGTCGAACGCGAACGGCGTGGCGCCTTGAGCCAGATTATTGTCCCTGAACGTGCCACCTTCCTGAATGTACTCGATCCCCCCGGTGAGCTGCAATCCGGCCCAGTCCGGCGAAATCGCGACTACCTCGCCCACGCGCGGCCCCACGCCGGCTTCGTGCGGCGTAAACTGGTAGCGGACCGCGCTGACGCCGCTCCAGTTGCCGGTCAGTTCGACTAGGTCGAAACAGCCGATGTCGTCGGTATCCACCGTTGCCACCGAACCGACGGATGTCCAAGCGTCATTCTGGTTGACGAAGAACTCGACGGACGAGACGGTCCGGTCAGTGTCGATGAAGCCGTTATCGCTCCCCTCGCAGACATAGGCCTGTAGCGTGGTCAGGTTGAGGACCTGCGGCAGGGTTACGTCGATGTGGTAAGGACCTTCCACCGGGACAAGCATCGGTTGCCCCTCGCCGCCGATATCGATTTCATCGGGAAAGATGAAATGGTGCTGGTCCAGGAAGGTCCCCTGGCCGGGGATGCCCGTCGCGACGGTGTTGTTGATTGCCGCCCACGCGCTATACGGTATCTCCGTGAAATTGTAATACACGAAGCCGGTAGCGGAGCCGGCGAGCGCCGCGTTGCCCGGCAGGTTTAGCGCCTTTTGCTGAGCCAGCGCCGGTGCGACCACCAAGCCCGAGAGGGCAAAGGCGGTAAGAGCCAAGAAGGTGAAGCGATTCATCTGTTTTCTCCCATCGAATCAAGACTAGTGAAACCAAACATCTCAAGTACAAGTATCACGGAACCGTTCATCTCCGGATGCCACTGGAGTAAACGGAGGAACTGCAAGCCGTGCCGCGAACAAGGCGAAAAGGGTACGGCGACCGCACGACACCCTGGCAACCCGATAACCCACGAACCAATGACCTTACCCTCCACGAAGCACTTCCTCGAAACGAAGGCAACGACCACACCAAACTCATCGAAACCAAGACGGATTAGACCCCCGGAATCGCACCGAAGCGATAAATCCAAATCGTCACTCTCCCCTTATACTACCTAAATGCGGGTGGCCAATGCAATCATGAATCGCGACGAATTTGGGTCTTCTTGCGAATGATTTCGGTCATTCGGACACGCACGCGGCCTTCGCCACTGGGGTTTTCCACCTTCCGATCTCGACCGCGCCACGGCACCGCGCATGCCGCGACAGACCCAGCGCAAGAGGCGAGTATCCACCCGCTTTGATGCATATTATACCCCCCCTGTCTGGTGTAATAAGCATGTCTGGTCCATGCCCGATCAGAAGAGCGTGGGGAAAAGCCCAGGGAGTGTGGTCGGCGACCCACCCCCTAGCCACGGCCCTCAAAGGTCGTTCTCCATTGCCCCTCGAGATGGCCCCGGAGTTTCCGGTGCAGTGCATCGACGGCTTCGGCTTCGTCGTCGCAAGAGTCGGTGGCGGCGCGGTACGCGGCGATCATGCAATCGACGTTCTCGACCGTGATATGACACGACTCGCACCGGTTCGCGCAATTCTGGAAAAGCCGGCAAAACGCTTCCGCCTGCTCGGGTGACAACGTCTCACCGACCATTTCACATATTTTTTCGTAAACCGGTTTGCCATTCGATTCCATCAGCGTTCGGACGGACGGTTATTCCGTCTCCTTGTGTTCCACGTCGGGCCAATAACTATCGAAGTCGAAATCGGGACTATTGTCCAAGTCGTGGCAACTGTAACAGGCCTTCTGGGTGATCGGATCACCGGTTTGGGGGTTTGCCTCACTCAGCGTCACACGGACCGCCTCGTACGCCGCCTCCTGCCTCGCCCGATCCGAACCCATCTCCGCCCGAACATGCTCTCCGCCGGGCCCGTGGCAAGATTCGCAGCCTACGTTGATCAGATTGGGAGTCTCGTTCTCGTTCAAATAGCCGGTTCGGTACGGGAAATACTCGGTAGGATGCCACCCGACGACGTGACAACTGATACATTCCGGGTCATGATTCCTCGCGGGGTCGCTATATGGCGGAAAGAGCGACTTCCACGCTTGGGCGTGCTTCGATTTCCTCCAAACTCGGTACGATTCCTCGTGGCACGTCGCGCACTTTTCGCTGCCGACATAGTCGCCGTTTCGGTCCGCGTCCGGGTGCGTCTTCGGCTTGACGCCCAATCCGGCCAATCCGCGGAGTTCCATTTCCATCTGGTACTGCCACATCAAGTCATCCACCTCCTTGGCCGAGGCATACCGCGAGTCGAGCGTCACCCTCTGATAGCGAATCTCGGGATCGTTCGCGTAAAGACCCACGACCGTGGCGTACATCCCCTTTTCTCCCACCTCGATCAGATACCTCCCGTCTCCCAGAGACGCGGGATTCGGCGGCGGTTCCGGGGCCCCGTCCGACGTCACGATGACGCGGAACCGCGGAAATCGGTCCGCCAGTTCCACGGCCCATTTCTTCGGCCCGTACGCGAGCAAAACGGCCAGATTGCATCCTTCCTTCTCAAATTCCGCGAGAACCTCCTCGAGCGCGTCGATCGCCGGCAGACACTGCAAATCGGGATTGTTCAGCGACCGGCAAAGACCGTCTTCCAGGACGGCGGTGATGCCGACTTTGTAGGGACCCGCCGCGACGACTTGATAGCGATTGGGCATTCCCAGATCCCTGTCGTAGAACGCGACGTTCGCGCAAAGCAGCAACTGGGCGTCCCCTTCAATCGAAATCAACTCGTCGATCGGAAGTCGCAAGTCGGTTACCCCCAGGCCGAGCGCATCGTAACCCATCTTGCGGTACGATTCGTACGTGATCTTATACTTGCAGACCGCTTGCGGCCCGAATCGCTTCGGAATGCCGCCGACGTCCACGGCGATCGTGTTCCACCCGCGGTCCCGGCGGAGTTCCCGCATGAATGTGTACCGCCGCATAAGCCCTCCCTTCATCCGATCCATTCCCGCGCAGCCACACGGCTCGAGATATCCGTTCAAGCATCCGCTGGCGACGATCGCCAAATCCGGTTGGGGCCAATTGACGAAATGAGGGCCGTTCTCGGCGATCGGATCGAACGGCTCGCCGGACCCACCTTTGCCCCCCTTCTTCTTCGCCGGGGCTTCGTACGTAATGTCACTCATCTCGGCGGCCGGAACGCCGCTCGATGCAGCGGCAGCCCCGTCTCGGGGGACGGAATCATTTTCCGGGGGCCCTTGCACATCCCCTCCCATCGTTCGCAATGAATCCCTCCGCGGTGACTGAACGTCTGACGATGCATCGAAGCCCGCCGCGAATGAAAGCGTCGGATCCACCAAAGAAGGTGCCGCGAGTTGACCGGATTCCGGGTGCTCGGTTTCATCCTTCCGCGGAGAAGTCGGCGCGGATGGCACATCACGGGGAGGATCTTGGATGGGAGGGCCGGCAACCGACCCCACGGCCGGGTCAACCGAAATCTCGTTTCCGATCGGAGGCGAAGTCCCTTCCAGAATGGGGAATGATACCCCTATTTCTGACGCGGGGACACTCGACTCAGACGCTGTCCGCCCGGACTCGGGATCATCCTGGGAGGCTGGAGGAACCGGCCGGCCCGATGGGGACGAGGAATCAGCGGAATTGCATCCGGCGACCCCGCCAACCAGGAAGAGTCCAATCAGGAGGAACGTCGAATACGAATCGAGGAGGAAACAAACGTGGAATGGCCGTCGCATCAAAAAACGTCTCCGAACGGACAGTCGGAAGGCGGGGCCGTCCGACTTGAGCCGATATGGAAGTCCTGCACGGTGATTTCAGCCGCCATCAACCGCCGAGGACGGCAAACTGGACAAAAAGCTTAATCTGGGGAGTCTTCTCGATCCCGGTCTTCAACGTGACGAAACCGGGCTGGTTCTCACCGGAACCGAGGTGGTTCATCGG
>CAZFQG010000012.1:35393-56468 GCA_964520785.1 uncultured Planctomycetaceae bacterium
GACAACCCTTGGGAATCTCGAGAGTCATCATGACCTGAACCGCTGTCCCGTCGTTAATCTCTTTCGGTTTCGTCAATTCTACGTTCATTTCCTTCGGAAAAACCTCCACCGGCTCGAAATTGACTTCCTTACGCGAGGGTCCTCGGACGATCAGCAGCAGTTTTCGTCTGGTGGCCTCCGTATTCTCGATCGTTCCCAGCCGAAGGACGTTCCTTTCGCTGTTCCAGCCAACACCGACGACGGCGATATCGGTGTCCACCAATCCACCGACGGGAATCTCGACCTGGGGAACCGCTTCGTAGTTGGTTTTCAAAAGGAGTTTTTGTTGAAAATTCCCTAAAGGGAGACCCGGCTTGACCGTAACCGTTACCGCATAGCCGGCCGTCGCCTCTTCGTCCAGCTCCTTGGCCGCTTCCTCGGATAACGGGTTGATCTCGGCAGCGAACGAGTCGGCGATCTCCTCGTCAAACCATTTCGACGTGGCGATCTCCAACGGTTCGGGCAAATACGCCAGGACGTGTACCTCTGCCGTGGCGGTTTCTTCGTCCGAAAGCCTGCTAAAATAAACATCCTGCGGCTTTACGAGGACCGCGTGCGTCATTTCTCCGGAGATGGAGAGCGTCACCAACGGCCTGCTCGGGTCGTTCGTTTTGATGGTCGCCGTCTGACGATACTCCCCCGGAACGCCGGTGCCACTCCATTCGAGGGTGACCTTGGCAGTCTCGCCAGGAGCAAGTTCCTTCTTATCGAGCTTGCTCACGGCGCATTTGCAGGACGTATCCCCCTTCTCAAGGGTAAGTGGTTTCGTTCCGACATTCTTGAAAACGAAGTCGTGTTTGCCCGTCCCGTTCCCGTCCATCGATCCGAAATCGAACTCCTCTTGCGGGACCTCGACTCGGGGGCCCTCACCTGAACCCTCGCCCGGGTTGTCAAGTGATCGCTGTCCGAGAAGCACATCCCGCGGAAAACCGGACAAGGAAGAAGTAGAAACTCGGTAGAACGCGACGGCGCTACCAACGCCGAGCCCTAAACACGCGACGAAAAAGACAACGAGGGAAGTACGCATAGCGTGCATCCTGGATGGCTGGAACCGAAATCATCGACATTCTACGAGGCGCCCACACTCCGAACCAAGTATGGCTGGGGGGAATACTGCCATACTCTCGCCCCGCGAAGCATGAAGGTCAAACGACATTGCTAATCAAACGACATTGCTAAATAGAATAATAGATATCATTGAGTCAAAAGTCGAGGTCCGAACACGGTGGCCGGTCCCAGGAACACGCGTAGCACAAAAAAAATACATAACAACACCATTTTCCCCTTTATTTACAACCTGCGGCACTATGCGATCCCAGTACGTTAATCTGTATCGATTATCCGGATTACTCCGACGGTGCCCGAGAGAAACTATGCCGGTGGTATCGCTTGTGCATTAAGTTCCAAATAGGCCGGTTCCGATGATTCTCTTGGCTCGATAAACCGCGACGCCCGTCTTCGTTTTCGCCGAATCCCGGCGGATTCGTCGGTCGCGGCCGGGACCGCCGGACTCAATACATAAGGTTTGGCGGGCCCTGTTTCGGCCTTGTTTCGACTTGTCTGTCCTACGGTACCGAAAGTCGCCGAACGAACCGGAATTCGGTTGTTTCGGTGACCGGCATGAAATTCCTGGAGGGGGATCCCAATGTCATTTATCAGTCGCCGTTTCACGGTATGGGCCTTTGTGCTCACGCTCTTCGCCGCCGAGTCCGCTTCGGCACAGCTCTTCAACCTGCAGAAGCTCAACGAATCGCCCCGCGTGCTGGCTTCCCGACGGCAGCAGATTGCTTCAATGATCCGAGACGCCGAAGCCGACGGCAAAATCGACCGACGCGAAAAGGAATCGATTCTCCATTTCGCGCGGTTGACGCTCCCCAAGGAGGAGGCGAAACGACTTCAAGAGCGGCTCGAAGGCAACGCGGCGCCCTCCGCGCACGTGGGTGCGCCGGTCCGCTCTCGCTCTTCCGCTCCGGCCGCGCAGGGGGCGCCTTCGTCTCTTGTCGCGACGAGTTACGCCGAAGGAGTCGCCTCGACCGACGAAGAGGCGGTGGATCAGACGCCCGCGATCAAGCCGGGAAGGCTCATTCCCAGCCCCGGTTCCGAGATGGATGCCGCCGTGAACGGATTCGAGAATGGTCCCGTCTCCGGCGATTACGAGACGACCTACGTATCGAGCGGAGGTTCCCGCGGCGAAATCGATTGCGACTACTACGATTACCAAATGATGGGATGCTTCGTTCAAAGCGCGACCCCTTGGGACAACCTGAAGCTGTTCACGTCGCTCGATTCGTTCAAGGGACCGATGGACCTGGGCAACCGCAATGCCAACTTCGGTATCCGATTCGGAGCGAATATGGGCGTTCCGCTCCTTCCGGCGCGAAATATCGGCTTCCAACTCGGAACCACGCAGAACGTGGCCGATTTCCACGGGACGCAATACACCGGCGACACGTGCCGCTGGCAGAACTTCACCACGATTGCCTTCTTCCGCCGCAATCCGTGCGGACCGGGGCACTTCAATTGGGGTTTCGGCCACGACTGGCTGCACGACCACTACTACCGCACGATCAAGCTCCGCCAGTGGCGGATCAAGGCGTCGTACAACTGGGATTGCAGCAACGAAATCGGCTTCTGGACCAGTATTCCGGAATCGGTTTCCGGCGCCCTCTTGCCCCGGCCGGATGAAGGAACGTATGTCACCCACTTCAAGGGGCTCGCTCAGGGCAATTTCTTCTGGACTCACTTCTGGGACCGCGGAGCGAGGACGACCGGATGGCTCGGAATCGCCGAAGACCCGGGCGGACTCGTCCTCGGCGTCGACGGCGAAGTCCCCATCAGCGAGCGTCTGGCGCTGTTCGGGAAGTGTCAATATATCGTACCCGCCGCGAGTGGCGTAGACGGCCAAGATAAGGATTTCTGGTACCTCACCGTCGGCATCCAATTCACGCCCGGCCGACGCGGAAATCTCGGACGTCCCACCGACTACGCGCCATTCCTTCCGGTCGCGGATAACGGTTCGTTCTCGGTTCGCGAGTTCTAGGTTCGCTTGAGAACCGCGAAGAACGAGAACATCCGGCCGAACGGAAAGGATTCCACCCGGCCGACCACGAACAGTCGGACGGCCTACAGCCGTCCCGTCAAGCGACCCTCCTCCGTTGAAGCGACAAGCCGGAGTTCACCGCTCCGGCTTGTCCATTTCTTGCCGCAATCGACGTGGCGCAGTGACAAAGGGGGCCGTTAGGCCAGGGGCGGCACTTGAATAACCGCCGCGGCGATAATCCGCGGCCTGATCGGGATGTCGTATTTCGGAAGCATCGCCGAACGCTCCCGGCGGACCCTATTCCCAGCTCACCACCTCCCCTTGGTTCCGCGTGCTCAGGGCCTGGTAGGTCTTCATGTCGATCGTGTCGCTGAAGAAGCTGACGTGGCCGTCCCCCCAGGCGAAGTGGGCGCCGCCGGGGTGCTTGCTGCGGAAGCCCATGTGGTCCGGCCAGTTGTTCATCGCCGCGTCGTCCGGTGGAATCCGATTGAGCGGGGCGTACGTCGTCTTCCAGCAGTCGTTGCTGTAGGCCCACGTGTAATGGGCCAGGTCCCGCGATTGGTCGAAGACGTAGGTCTCGCCGACGATGATCGTGTTGCTCTGGCCGTCGGAAAAACTCTGAAGTGTCACCGGGTCCACTACGTTATACCGCCAGAACGTCCCCCAGCAACGGCGACCGCGGTCGTTGTAGTCCCAGTAGTCGAAACAGCTCGGCTCCCCCTTCCAAATGGAGTAACTACCGTCCCAGATCGAATGGGGACCGATCACGCCGGGATAGCTGGAAAGGGCCAGGGGAATTCCGCTGAACAGATAGGCGTTCGTTGTCGTTCTGCCGGCCACGTCGTCGCTGGGGCAGCAGAATGTCGCGATGGAGGTCTTGATCGCCTCGCGGTTGATCGGCGCCTTGATACCCCTCCCCGAGTCGATGCTCCCCTCGATCACCATGCTATCGTAGATGGCCCCCTGTTCGACGTAGGGAAGGATGGCGATCATCCAACTCGCCCCGGTGCCGGGCGTGCCGGGCCAGTTGATGAACGAGGTCGATACCGGCATCGCCTTGAACGCCGCTTCGTAGGAAAGGCATCCCAAGCCGATCTGCTTCAGGTTGTTCGAGCAGTTCATTCGCCGGGCCGCCTCCCTAGCCGCCTGGACCGCCGGCAACAACAGCGCGATCAGAATGCCGATAATGGCGATCACCACGAGCAGCTCCACGAGCGTAAAACCGTCGTCCCCGCGACGATCTTCCGGCAGGCGCGAGCCTGTAAAATACGTCCATCTTCCGTCATCCTCGATCTGATAAGAGAGTATTACCGGGTCATTTGAATGTCAAACACGGTTCCCTCGCCCGGGACGTCGACCGTCAAGGGGGTTGTATCGTAGTTCGAGTATTGCGCCGGAACGAGCGACCGGCCCACCTTCATCGCGCGGACCTCCTCCGGCGAAAGCATCTCGCGGGATTGGACGATGACCTTGTGCCTTCCGACGACCGCGCCCGGCTTACCGGCGGTTTCGATCTCGTACGTCCCGTCCTTTTGGATCGCCCCGGCCCCCTGGGGCGCCTTCGTTCCTTCCATCGGAAGCAGCGCCACCATGCCGTGGTCCAGCGGCTTGCCGTCGAGCGTCACCGTCCCTCGCATGGGAGCACGGTCGAGCGAATCCCCCTGGGAACAACCCAGTACCGCGGCGAAAAGCAACACGATGATTCCCTGAAACCTTCGAAAACGCATCGCTCGCAGTCCTTGTACCAATATAAATGGGAAAGGGACAAAACCTCGACGGTTGATTTTAATTCTACTGTCCAACCGGTTTCCCAGCAAGAAGGGCTCAACCAGTGCGACAGCCAACTACCGGCGTTTCTCCGCCGTTCGGGTGGGTGGCACGGCTCGGTCGCGGCCCACCCCCAGCTTCAAACCGGGAAGGAGTGCCGCCGCCTCGCGCCGTGAGAGATTGAAGACGGTGAAACCGGCCGCGCCCAGTTCCCTCGCATGGAAGACCTGAGACGCGACCTGGTCGTCCCTTAGGTGGCTGCTGGACGCGCTGGCCCCGATGCCGGGATACAGCGGCACCGCTCCGTCGACCAGTTCCAATTGCCGAGCAACGGTGTTACGAAAGGTCCGCTCGCTGTTCGTGTAGTTCATGGGGCACAGGAAGTCGACATAGCCCGATTTCGCCCAGAGAAGCCAGTCTTGAGAGACCGACGTCGTACAGGAGGGGTAGCTGTTGAAGACGGCCGCCGAGACCCGGACCTCCGGTTGGAGGCGCCGGACCCCTTCGTGGACCGCCTTCACGATCCGCGTGATACGGTCGCACTTCCACCGGTTGTATTCCTCCTTGAGGGAACCCCGGGAGCAGTCGTCGGGCCAGTTCTCCACCTTTTCGCCCCGGTCGGCCTCGAACCGCTCGCGGCAGCCGTCGCAGTAGCAGTACTGGGGGCCGCTGTAGCGGATGTAGTCGAAGTGGACGCCGTCGACGTCATACTTCTCCGCGACTTCGAGCATCGCGTCGCGCTCGAGACGGAAATTGTCCGGATGGGAGGGGCACAGCCAAAGAAGCTCCTCGCCGCCGGCACTCTTCTGCAACCGGCCTTCTTCGCGGAGTTTCTCGACGAATTCCTTGGGAGTGCGGTGCGAGAGGTAGAAGTTCACCTTCCACACGTGGACTTCCACGCCGTATTTCTTTCCGGCGGCCACGCACTGCTCGATCTGGTCGCCCAATTCGTCGTAGGTGCTGCTTCGCGGCAAGACATCACTGGCATAGTGGGCGCACCCACCCCAGCACATGTTGGGGTAGACCATATTGAAGCCCGACTCGGCCAGCTCGCGCATGGTGCGGTCCCAATCGCCCGGATAGGCCCCGGTGCCGGAATGGTTCCAGAAACCGCGACCCTCCTGTTCCGGACTGGGATGGGAAAGGAGGTACGCCTTTCGCCGCGCATCGACCGCGGCCGTCGCCAGTCGGACGGCCTCGTGGAATGACCCTGCGGACAGCGCCTTCTCGGCGGCACCGGCCGCCGCGCGGCTTTCCTCGAGCGCGGCGACGGCGGCGCCGTTCGCTTGGGACAGGATCCACGCCTCGGTTTCCGCAACGCCGCCGTGACCGATTCCCTCGAGCGATTCCAGCCCCCGCTGCGCCACTTCGCGCCACAACTCGGGCGCGAGTGATCCCAATATCGCGGCCAGCGCAGCCGACTTGGTTTCGAAATCGTCCTCCAGGAGGATGTGGCTGAAGTACGCCCCGCGGTCGCTCACCAGAAGGGCCGCGTCGCCGGTCGGCCTCCCGTCCGCGTCGTACCACCGCCCCAGAACCCGCGCCCCGTGCGCTGCCGGTTCCGCGGTGGAGATGTTCCAGGAATTCTGGCGTATCCCCTCCGGCAGCCCGGGCAGATTTGCGTCCGGATCGAAACGAATCTCGGCGAAGTTCCCTTCGCCCCGGCGTTTCTTCCAGGTGCCTCCTTTGAAGCCGAGCGCCTCACCCAAGGGACCGTGGAGCCGGTAGTTCAAGAAGACCTTTCCGCCCCCGTCAATATACTCCAGCAGGGACGGGAAGAACTTCGGGTCCAGACGCGGATTGTACGGAAAAATGACGACGCGATACGACTGAAGATCGGTCGTCGCGAGTGACTCCTCTTCAATAAGGTCCGTTTTCAGGTGGTGCCGTGCCAACATCCGTTCGCACCGCACGGCCGTCTCCCTCGAAAGGGCCGCGTCGTCGATGCCCGGGTTGGCCGTCACGATGAGGATGGAGCTTTGGGGCACGCTCAGGCGGTGCAGAAGCACCTCGGCGTTTTCGGGCCGTGCCTGCCAGGCCGCGATACGGATGCGGTCGACCTGATGCCAGCCGGCAGGGTCCCCCTCGGGGCGAAAGAGCGCTTTGGGAAAGACAACCTTCTGCCGCCCGGCTCGGTCCAGACCTCCGTAGCAGCCGTACCAACCCGACTTGCTGCGAAAATAAACGGTAATCGCGCTGATGGCGTCGAGCCGGTCGGCCTCAATCTCCAGGACGAATTCCCGCGCGCGGCTCAGGTCGAGTTCCACGTCCCGGTCGACGTAGACCCGGTCCAGTTCCGGATGGTCCGCGAACGGCGCCGCCAATTTCAAAGCGGAGGAACCATCGGTCGTGACCGGCTCAATCGCGGCGTTTTCGGAGTTCGCCGTCCAGCCACAGGAGACCGTCCCGTCCGCCTGGCGCGAGAACTGGAAATCATCAATCACCCGGTCTTCCGCGCCAATTCCGGCGCACAAGAGGAGGAATGCGGTGTAAAGGGGCATGACTAATTCTCGCTAATGGGCATAGAAGGGAAGGGTCGCGCGGGGCGGGCTCAAGCAGACCGGCCAAGAAGACCGTCGGTCCGTGAAACGCCATTCTACTAAACTCGCCTTGACGTTCCCAAGCCTTCCCCCCAAAATCGTAGTGATCCATACGTTCCGCGCGCGATCCCCTTCAAAGCGAGGCCACGCAAAACCGCCCAATAACCCCCCCAGAAAAGGGATTCGATGCCCAAATTCGCCGTTATCCTGGCTGCCGCCGGTCGAAGTAGCCGTTTTAAGGATAAACACTATAAAAAAGTATTTGCGCCGCTGAATAACCGTGCGGTATGGTTGCACTGTGCCGAACGCTTTCTGAACCGGCCTGACGTCTGCCAGGTCATTTTGGTGATCTCGCCGGAAGACCGGGACGATTTCAACTTCAAGTTCGCCTCGAACGTCGCCATTTTGGGGATCGACGTCGTGTTTGGCGGCGCGGAGCGCGCGGATTCCGTCCAGGCCGGATTGGAGAAGGTGAAGAGTGAAGCCGATTATGTCTGCGTACACGACGCGGCGCGGCCTTGTCTGGTCGACGCCTGGATCGACGCGGTATTCGAGGCCGCGGTGAAAAGGAAGGCCGCGATCCTGGCGATCCCGGTGGTCGCAACCCTCAAAAAGGCGGGTAAGGACAAGACGATCCAGGAAACGGTCTCGCGGAGCGATTTGTGGGAGGCGCAGACGCCCCAGGTGTTCGAGAAATCCCTGCTGCTGAAGGCGTACGCCGCCAGGGCCGGTTTCCAGGCGACCGACGAGGCCCAGCTCGTCGAGCGGCTCGGCGAGCCGGTGGGGCTGGTCCTTGGTTCCCCCATGAACCTGAAGATCACGACGAAGGACGACCTCCGCTTCGCCGAACAGGCGATGAAGGCGCTCCCCAAGCCCCGCTTCGAAGGCCCCGTCCATCCATTCGCCGATGACGATATGTGGCGATAGACGAAAAGCCGGGAAGAATCGACAAGGGCGAGTGACAAGTGACAAGCGGCAAGCGACGAACGGGGCGTGGCGGATTGGTGGCGAGTTCCAAGAACGAGTATACGAAGAATCATGCAAGACGTATTCGCCGAGCTGAAATGGCGCGGGCTGATTAACCAGACCACCGACGATGAGAATATGGGAAAATGGCTTCTGAAGAAGCCGCGGACCGTCTACGCCGGGTTCGACCCGACCGGCGACAGCCTCCACGTGGGGCATCTGATGGCCGTGATGGTCCTGCGCCGATTCCAGGTGGCGGGCCACCGTCCGATCGTCGTGGTCGGCGGCGCGACCGGGATGATCGGCGACCCCAGCGGGAAGAGCGAGGAGCGGAATCTGCTCGACATCGAAACACTGCGGAGGAACGTCGTCGCCATGGAAAAGCAGCTTTCCGCCTTCATGAGTTTCGAAGGCTCGCCCAACGCCGCGATCATGGTCAACAACCACGACTGGATGGGCAAGTTCGGATACCTCGAATTCCTCCGCGACGTCGGCAAGCACTTCCCTATCGGCGTCATGCTGGCGAAGGACTCCGTCAAGAGCCGCCTGGCGAGGACCGACACGGGCCTAAGCTATACCGAATTCAGTTACATGCTCCTCCAGGCGTACGATTTCGTCCAGTTGCGGCGCCAGTACGATTGCGAAATCCAGATCGGCGGAAGCGACCAGTGGGGGAACATCACGGCCGGAATCGACCTCGCCCGGCGGATGGACGGCGTGCAGCTTTACGGGATGACCTGCCCCCTTCTGGCCACCAGCGACGGCCGCAAGATGGGCAAAACCGAATCGGGCGCCGTCTGGCTCGACCCGGCCAAGACCGGTCCGTACCATTTCTACCAATACTGGATCAACATCGACGACCAGACCACGGCCACCTGCCTCCGGTTCTTCACCGATCTGGACGAACCGACGATCAACGCCATTCTCGAAGAACACGCCGCCGATCCCGGCCAACGGGTGGCGCAGCGGCGTCTCGCGGAGGAGATTACGCGGCTCGTTCATGGAGAAACCGGCCTGGAGGCGGCGGTGCGCGCGACGCAGGTCTTCTTCGGCGCGGCGATCGAGGACCTGGACGACGCGCAGCTCGTGGATATCTTCGCCGACGTCCCCAGCGAGGCACTGCCCCGCGACCGGCTCCGCGGAGAAGGCTTGAGCGTGATCGACGCGTTCCATGCCGCCGGTCTGGCGAAAAGCAAGGGAGAAGCGAGGAGAACCATCTCCCAAGGCGGGGCGTACGTGAATAATATCCGCGTCGAAAACGCCGAGCGGTCCCTCACTGAGGCGGACCTTGCCGGAGAAACGGTCATGATCCTCCGCGGTGGAAAGAAACGTTACGCCCTATTGCGGTTCTTCCAGTGAAAAAACTCCTCATTCTCGGTGGCGTCGGTCTCGCGATCCTCCTCCTTCTGGCGGTGATGGGCGTCTTTCTGCTTCGCTGGGCGGCGGCCCAAGAGCCCGATTTCTACGCCGAGGCACTCGAAATGCCGCCGGAGGAACAAGAGCAGGCCAGCGAGGAAATGCTCCAAAGGGCCGCCGACCTGCGCAGCGCCGTCGAAAAACCGGGCCGCTGGGAGGCCGTCTTCTCCGACGAACAAATCAACGGTTGGCTCTCGGTCGATCTCATCCGCAACCATCCGCGCGCCCTGCCGCGAGGCATCTCCGATCCCCGCGTCGCCGTCACCGTCGAGGCGTTTCAAGCCGCCTGCCGGTTCGAACAGGGCACTATCCGTGGCATCCTCAGTCTGACGTGCGACGTCTCCGTCCCCCGCCCAAACCTCGTGGCGATTCGCATCCATCGCGTCGCCGTCGGGCTCGTTCCCCTCCCGATGCACCGCGTGATCGAAGCCGTTACCCAGGCCGCGGAAAAAAACGACGTTCTCCTCACCTGGGAACGCGTCGACGGTGACCCGGTCGCCATGATCACCATTCCCCCGCCCCAAGACACCGACGAAAAACGGATAACGCTCGACACGATCCAGTTGGCCGAAGGCGAAATCTACCTCTCCGGCGAAACGAAATAACCACCAACCACCAGCCACCTTCCTTTCGATTGTGGTTCCTATGAGAAAGCCGGTAGGGCAGCCGGGAAAGGCATTGGGCCGAGGAAGTCCGTCGCTGTCGCCGCCCCCGTTGGGGTTGGCGCGGCTGCTCGCCGGATTGAAGTGCTAGGTTACTCAGGAACAAGTCATTATGAGATCAAAGGGGTCGGCCGAGGTGGCGGTCCCCGTATCACCCCGCGAGTTCGACCCGGCCGATTTGTCGGAGGCGGCGGATATCCTCCGCGCCGCGGAGACGACGGCGGAATCGCGGTGCCACGCGACCGCCGATTCATAGATTACACTTCTGTAGTGCTCTGTCAACACGAAGACTTTCAGTCGGCAGCGTGCCGAAGTGCCGCAATCGCCCGGATGGAACCGAAACTGAACGCCAATTCCTACTTTTGACAAAGCACTAGCGGCCTTTTGCGTCCGGCGCGGCGCACGGAATGGATTCTCGCAAGGCCCCTGTGAGGGGGGGTATAGCACCTCGCGGGAATGCGGGCCCGTGTTCCCGAGGACGTGCCGAATCCGCCTTGGATCGGGCCGTCACTTCACATAGAATGCAACGAAAGGAAGGAAGTAGACCGATGAAGATTCTCATAACCGGTGCGAGAGGACGGCTCGGCGCGGAACTTCGGCGCCAGTTGGGCGATTTCGCGGTGGGGGTGGACCTGCCGGAATTCGACTTGACCGACCCGGACTCCGTCGGCCAAAAAATACGCGAGGTCCATCCGGAAATCGTGATCAACGCGGCCGCCTATACACAGGTCGACCGGGCTGAAGAGGAGTCGTTTCGCTGCCACGTCGTGAACGTCACCGGTGTGGAAAACCTGACGGAGGTTTGCCGCGAGTTGGACATTCCCCTCCTCCAAATGAGCACCGATTACGTCTTTTGCGGCAATGAACCGCTCGGCCGCCCCTGGCGCGAAACCGACGTTCCCCTGCCCCAAGGCGTCTACGCCGTTTCCAAGTTCCACGCCGAACGGATCGTCGCCTCCTGGCGGAAACATTTCATCGTCCGGACCTGCGGGCTTTACGGCCATCTGGGCGAAACGGCTCGTCAGAGCTTCACTCATAAAATGCTCTCGTTCGCCGCGCGGCGAAAGGAACTCCGCGTCGTCGACGACCAAATCTGCACGCCCTCCTATGTCCCGGACGTCGCCAAGGCGATCCGGTTCCTGCTGGCGACGCGAACGTACGGTCTGTACCACGTCGTCAGCGGGGGCCAAACCACCTGGTACGGCTTCGCGAAGGAACTCTGTCGCCAAGCCGAGATCGACGCCGAGGTCATTCCTATCTCTTCCGCCGAATATGGTGGCCCGGCCCCCAGACCACGTCACAGCCCCCTCGATACGACCCGGTTTCATTCTCTACCGCGGGTTCCGGAGATTCCGCACTGGAAAGACGCGCTTTCCCGGTTTCTGGTCGAGGAACGAGCGGCGGTAAGTCGGGCGGTCCACCGCTGAGGAGCCCTCCGTGACGGGGTCGCGAACCGTTTCGTGTCCGTGGAGAATTCCTCGGGCCTCCCGGTGCCGCCGGTTTGCTCCACGGTGTTTTGCCTTTGGAGCGACCGGTCAATACCTCCCATGATACTTCGCCGGACCCTGCGTCTGACGAATTGCCGGCGAGGCTCCCGAGATCCCGGGGGCGACCCCGGAGGTGACGGCCGGAGGAGTGCCGGGGGCGAGAGCCCCTTTTCCTTCGATGAGGACGAGAAGATCCGTCCGCCCGGGACCGCCGATGCCTGGAAGCGGGATTCCGGGGATGACCGATTGTCCTTCGCCGGGAACCGGTTGAGGGACAATTCCCATGCCAACCAGCAGGACGTGGTCGCTCGGCCAACGGAAGCGTTCCTGGAAGCGGAACTGGGCCACTTGCGGCACTTCAATCTTCAGACGTTGTCGCGGTGAATCGGCCGTCGGCATATCGACCATGACGGGAACGAGCTTTTCCACCTGGTTGATCGAACACTTCAAGATGGCGTCGATCCGTCGTCCATCCACCGACAGAAGGGGCGTGAATTCGATCGTGTGCCCCTCCTCCAGTTGTCCCAGGTCCGGTTGATATCCGGGCCAGGTGGTGCCGGTGAGAACGATGTTTCTCGTGTACGACCGGTTCCGCATGGCCTGGATTACGGTCGAGTGGCCGTTGTTTACCAGCAAATGCGGCGAGCCGTGTTCGCGGAATCCGCTCCGCCGTTGCATTTCCGCCAAAAAAACCGCCGCGTTCTCTTTCGTCATGATCCACGCCTGCGTCCCCGAAGTCTGTACGGTTACCGGGATCATCAGATTTTGCGCCTTCGTCCGCCAGGAGGAATGCTCCAACGTGATGACGCGGATACTAAACGTTTGCGTGGCCGCCTGTCCGGCGACAAACCGGTCCACGATGTCGGCGACCTTCTCCTGCATCTGCGGCGCGTGATACACGCGCAGCCGGTTCCGCGATGCGCTCAGAATAGCCAGCGGTTCACCGTGCCATGCCTCGTAACCGGTCTCGTGCAAAATCCAGTCGATCAGCGCCAATTCCGGTCGTTTAGTCGCCGTCGCGCGGAGCGTAAACGGACTGATGTCATATTCCCGCCATATCTGGCCATGATCGCAGGGTAATACGCCTTCACCGCTATCGACCCGCGTGATTCCGCCGTTCGACGCCTGCGTCTGGTCCTCCGGCTCCCGAGGGGCGGATCGCTCCGCGACGAGATTGGGGTCCTCCGCGTAGGACCCTCCTTCCGAGACGGCCAACCCGGCATCGGCGGCAGGGGATGCGGCGTCGGAGTCGATGCTCCGCCAGGCCGTGGACGGAGGATCAACCATCGCCTGGGCCGCGCTCCGGTCCTGGCAGGCGGCGACGCAGATCGCGACCAAGAGAGGGGGCAGCAAGATTGTCCGAGGCATTTCGTTTCTCCAAAACTCGTAGATTGCGCAGGCGAGCCATTCCCACGCTCGGTGCATACTATAGCCGAATTCGAGGGCCCTAATCCAGACCAGTTTCGAAAGCCCCACTTTTGGGTGAATGATGAAATAATGAGCAAATCGCCGAAATCCCCAGGCCGCGCGAGAAACCAGAACTCCCTGAATAGGGGGTTTGCACAAAACCGCCCACGCCGGCAAATCCGCTATTTCGTTGTTTTCCTCAAAGCCTCTATAATCCGAAGGGTTGCCTCAAGCGGCGAAAGCACCGGCGACGAATAAGGAAGAGAACCGTTGTCTCCGCACGAAGCGTCCGCCTGGGAAGGCGGCGACGAGTTCCCAGCCAGATAAAACCAGTGTCCGATCCCTCCTCCCACGACGATTTTGATTTCAGCTCCGCGACGTCCGGCGCGACCGCGCGCCGCGGCCTGGGGGACCGCTTTGTCCTTGCCCTGTTCAACTGGTTTGCCGATGTTGGTAGGAGCTTTACCGAGACGATGGCACAGGTCGGGAGTTTCGTTATCTTCTCCGCTGAGATGTTCCGTTGGTTGTTCGCCCGGCTTCCGAAAGGAGAGACGATCTGGCCCGCGTTCTATCAGATCGGCGTCCTCAGCCTGCCGGTGGTCGCGCTGACCGGGACGTTCATCGGTATGGTGCTCTCGGTGCAGAGTTATGACCAGTTCCGCATGTTCAATTTGGAGACGCGTCTCGGGGCGGTCATCAACATGTCGCTCGTCCGCGAACTGGGACCGGTCTTGGCGGCGACGATGCTTGCCGGCCGCGTGGGGAGTTCCATCGCGGCCGAACTGGGGACGATGCGGGTGACGGAACAGATCGACGCCCTGGCCAGTATGGGGGCCGATCCGATCCAGTACCTAGTGGTGCCGCGGTTCCTCGGTTGCCTCCTATTGATTCCCGCTTTGACCATCGTGGCCGACTTCATGTGGGTTGGCGGAGCCTATTTCTACAGCGTTCATCTTCTGAATATCGACGCCTACCACTACCTGAGCAACTCCCAGCGGTTCGTCGGGAATTTCGACCTCTTCGTCGGGTTGTTCAAGAGCCTCTTTTTCGGCGCGGCGATTGCGCTGATCGCGTGTCACCGAGGGTTCCACTGCGATCCCGGCGCAGAGGGGGTGGGCCGCGCCGCGACTTCCGCGTTCGTTCTGTCGTTCGTGGCGATTCTACTTCTGAACTTGATCCTGGGAATCACGCTTAACGCGGTCTACTTCGCTCTCTGGCCGGAGGCTCCGAGGTTGCTATGAGCGTTCCCGTTTCCTCCCATGCCCCGCCGATCCTCGAAGTCGAGGAACTCGGCGTCCGCTTCGGCCGGGCTGAGGTCCTCGGCGGTATCAGCCTGAGGATCGCGCGGGGACAGACTCTCGCGATCATCGGCGAGAGCGGTTGCGGCAAGACCGTCTTTCTCAAGAACCTCATCGGCCTGATGCACCCCACCGAAGGCCGCGTCGTCTTTGACGGAGAAGACCTCTCTCGGATCGGGCGGCGACGGCTTTCACAACTGCGGACCCGGTACGGTTTCCTTTTCCAGCAGGCGGCCTTGTTCGACAGTATGACGATTGAACAGAACGTCTCCTTCCCCCTCCGGCAGCATACGAAGAAGAAGCCCGACGAAATACGTCGGATCGTCTTGGACCGTCTCGCGGAGGTAGGACTCAATCCTTCCATTCTCCCGAAAAAGCCGGCGGAACTCTCCGGCGGAATGCGAAAACGCGTGGGGCTGGCGAGGGCCCTCGTCCTGGAACCGGAAGTGATGCTGTACGACGAGCCGACCACGGGTCTAGATCCGATCATGAGCGACGTGATCAACGAGCTGATCTTGCGTACTCGGCAGCGGCATCCGGTAACCAGCATCATCGTCACGCACGATATGCGGACCACGTATAAGGTAGCGGACCGCGTCGTCATGTTTTTCCCCCTCTCCCGGCTCGAGCCGCACGAATCCCAAGTACTCTACGACGGGACTCCCGACGGAATCGAATCCGCGAAAGACCCGCGAGTCAAGCAATTCGTCGAGGGAGAAGCGGGAGAGAGACTCATGGAAATGCGCGCCGCGGCGGAAGGGTGACGAAGTGGCAAGGTGCTGACGGAGTAACGCAGGAGCGAAGCGGAAAACTGGGGGGCGGCCGGATCGGCAGTCGAAGTTCGTGGAAAGAAACGGCTATTAGGCGAAAGGATTCGAAACATGGATGAACGCAAGCAGCAATTCCGCGTCGGAATTACGATCGTCGCGACTATCCTGGCGTTCGGCATTCTGGTCGCCATGTTCAATGGGCCCTCCGGCATTATCGGCGACAAGATGACGATCACCATCAAGACGGACGAGGCGCCGGGCGTCTCTCAGGGAACGCCGATTCTCAAGAGCGGCATACTCGTCGGGCGCGTATCGCGCGTCCGACTGAATCCCGCCGGGGACGTCGTCATCGAAGCCCGGGTCGACCGGGACAAACCGCTCACGACGTTCGATCTGTGCGAGATTTCCGGCTCGATTCTGGGCGATTCCGAGATCCGCTTCGTCCGCGCGATCGATCCCAAAGGGAAGGAAACGCGGATTCAGGACGGAGCGGTTCTCACCGCCCGGCGTTCGACCAGTCCGATCGAGTTGATCGACCGGATGCAGGTCGAACTGAGCGAAGCCATCGGAGTGGTCAAAGGAACGGCGACCGGTCTGCAGGACGTGCTGGGAGAGATCAACCACCTGCTCAAGGACAACAGGGCGACGGTAAACCGGATCATCGAGGGTTCCGAGGCGACCATGGCCAGTTTCCGACAGGCCGCCGAGAACACGACCCGGATCATCGGCGACCCGGAACTCCAAGAGAACCTGCGCAGGTCTATCCGCGACCTTCCGGCGGTCCTTTCCGATACGCGCAGATCCCTCGAACAGATCAACCAGAGCTTCAAGAGCGTCAGCGAAGTCGCCACCGACGTTCGCCAATTGACGGAGCCGTTGGGGAACCGCGGGCCGGAACTCGTCCGCCAGTTCGAAACGGCCGTGAATAACTTGGAGGCGATTTCGAACGAGATGAGGCAGTTCAGCCTGGCGATCAACCATAATGACGGAACGGTTGGGAAGCTGCTCAACGACTCCGAACTCTACGACAATCTCAACGCGACCGCCGCTACGGTCCGCGAGTTGACGGTGCAACTGCGGCCCATCGTCAACGACGTCCGCGTCTTCACCGACAAGATATCGCGGCATCCCGGCGAGATCGTGCGGGACGCCGTCCGCCCGGGTCCCGGTACGAAATACGGCACCCGGCTGAATTACCAGGGCGGAGCCGGCGTATTTCCCCTTCCGGCCGAATCATACCCTTCCGGCGGCCAGGTTCTGCCCGGCGCCGGATTGTTCGGCAAGCGTCCGGCGGAGGGAACCGCGCCGGAGTACCGGTGAGTTCGAATCGGGTGAGTTCGAGCCGGCGGCTCTCTATCGGCCGTCCGCTCCGGCGGCGGACAATACCCGTTCGCCGTTCCTCCAGAGCTCAACCGAGCCTTCAGGGGGAAGGGAAAGAGGCGGCGAGGTCCAACTGCCTGTCCAGAAGTTCCGCCAAGCGGCGACTGTGGGTTACGACGACGAGAATCGTCTTCTCCTGACTCTGCATCTCCAGGAGGAGTTCGGCGACGGCCGCGGCCGATTTCGAGTCGAGGTTCCCGGTCGGCTCGTCCGCCAGCAGGAGGACCGGCTTTTGAATGAGAGCCCTGGCCAGCGCCGCGCGTTGCCGTTCACCTCCGGAAATCTCGGCCGGCCGATGATCCTTCCGCTCGGCCAGTCCCACCCGATTGAGCAACATCTCCGCGCGCTCTTTCGCCTCGGGGCCGGCCCGGCCCTTCGCCAGCGTCGGCACGAGGACGTTTTCCAGGACCGAGCATTGCGGGAGTAGATGGTGTTCCTGAAAGACGAAGCCGATTCGCCTGTTGCGGAGACCGGCGAGTTCTCTCTCGTCCAGTTGCTCCAGGTCGACGCCGTCGAGCAGGACGCGCCCGCTTGAGGGCCGCTCCAGCGTTCCCAAGATGTTTAGAAGCGTACTCTTACCGGAACCGCTGGGTCCCACGACGGCGAGGCTCTGTTCGCGGTCCAGTTCGAACGAAACGTCGCTCAAGACGCGCAGCGTGCCGTCTCGATTGGGGAATTCCTTCGTAATCCGCTCGGCAACGAGGCTCATGGTCTGTCGGCGAGACTATTTCCCGCAGTAGTCGATCGCCCTGGCGATCTCGGTCTGCAGATCGCCGCGCCGAACGATCCGGTCGATGAATCCGTGCTCCAGGAGAAACTCGCTGGTTTGAAATCCCTTCGGCAGTTCGATCCGGATCGTCGCCTTGATGGTTCTCGGCCCGGCGAAACCGATCAGTGCGCGGGGTTCGGCGAAGATGACGTCTCCCAACGACGCGAAACTCGCGGCTACCCCTCCCATCGTCGGATTGGTCAAAACGGAAATGAAGAACCCACCGGCGCCGTCGAATCGGGCCAGCGCGGCGGAAACCTTCGCCATCTGCATCAGCGAAAGCATTCCTTCATGCATCCGCGCGCCCCCGCCGGAACCGGAAACGATAACCAGAGGCAGTTTCTCTTCGGTCGCCCGTTCGATGGTCCGGGTGAGCTTTTCGCCAACGACCGAGCCCATGCTTCCCATGATGAATGAGGAATCGGTCACGCCGAAGGCGATGCGCCGCGCGCGAATCATCCCGCAACCCACGACCGCCGCGTCGCGCAGTCCGGTCCGTTCCTGTTCCGCCTTGAGCCGATCCCGGTAGGGCTTCTTGTCGACGAAGCCGAGCGGATCCGTCGGAGTTAGCTCGGCGTCCCACTCCTCGAAGGTTCCCTCGTCCAGCAACTGCTCGATCCGTTTCCTCGCCGTCACCGGCCAGTGGTAATCGCACTCGGGACAGACACCCAGCAGTTCTTCCGCCCGTTTGCAGAAGATGATCTCCTGGCACCCCGGACAGCGCCGCCATAAACCCTCGGGAACCCCCCGCTTGGGACGTTGGACGATCTTCGCCCAATTCTTCGGGTTGATCTTTTCTTTTTCGGCCATGAAATACCTCTTGACCTTCCGTTGTCTTCCGCGCGGGGTTAAACCAAAGCCGGCTGGGTTCCCTCAAGGATCTCCCAGGAGCCGTGCGTGCCCACGGTTTTCCAGAGGTCACCGATTGCTCCGCCGTTGACACAGTGGCGAACCAGTGATGCCGCCGGCTCGGGAACGACCAGGGCAATTCTTCCCTCTTTGTGTTTTCTTTGCAACTTCGCAACCGCGGTCAAAATCCGCTTCTCGACTTCATCGAGCATCTCACCACCCGGAGGGCAAACGCTCCTCGGCTGCTCCTGCCATTGCCGGTAGACCTTAGACTGTTTCGTCTTGACATCCTCTACGGCCATCCCTTGCCACAACCCATGGTCGAGGTTCGCCAGCTTCTCCAGCGGTTTCCATTTGACGTTCAACGTCTCCGCGATGACCTTCGCGGTTTCGATGGCCGGTTCTTGAGGAGACGCATAGATCGCATCCAGACCGATCGCGCGGACCGCTTCGGCCAGTTGCCGTGCTTCCCCCTGACCGGTCTCGTTCAGTGGAACGTCCAGGTCGCCTTGAATACGCGATTCCTCGTCGTAATCGGTCGAACCGGGGCGAATCAGTACGATTTGAACCATTTTTTCTGCTTTACCAATGTTGCGAATAAAAGTGTGGGGTCGGTCGCCGCGCAGCAACGTACGACGTTTACGCTCGCGCCGCCGCCAGCGAGAGGAGAGCCGCCATTCGCTCCTTGTAGTCCGGATGGCCCAAAATGGCCGTTCCCATGACGAGAAGGTCGGCGCCGGCTTCCGCGCACGAACCAATAGTCTCTTCGTTGACTCCGCCGTCGACGGAAAGTAACACGCGACCGCCGGTTAACTCGCGAAGCCGCCGGAGCTTCCGCAAGGCGACCCGGTCGAACTCCTGTCCTCCGAAACCCGGCATGACGCTCATGACGAGAATCAGATCGCACTCGTTGGCGAACGGCTCCACGGCGCTCACCGGAGTGGGGGGGTTCAATGACAATCCCGCCGCCGCGCCCAGATCGCGGATCGACTCCAAAATGGAGATCGGCTCCGGGACGACCTCGATGTGAACCGTCAAGAAATCGGCCCCGGCATCGCGGAATGGGGCAATGTACTTTTTCGGATCCGAGATCATCAGATGGACGTCCAGCGGTAAATCGGTAACCCCCCGAATCGCCTGCACCACGGGAATCCCGAAGCTGAGATTCGGCACGAAGTGACCGTCCATGATATCGAGATGTAGAACGCGAGCACCGGACGCTTCAAGCCGGTGGATTTCCCGCGCGACGTTCGCGAAATCACACGCCAATAGCGAGGGACCCAGAACTGGTGCCTGGGTCTGGAGATCGGCAAGTAATTCAGCGGAACTCATAAAACCCGTTGTCGGTGACCATCCCCGTCCGGAAAATGCACAGGGAAGAGACGAACAAAAGGATTATTCTAACCAGCCAACCGGTCCAAGTCAGCCCTCAACCCTCCAAAATCGCGAATGGGGAGAACCAACACCTTTCAGAGCTGCTCAATATCCCTCCAAAGTGCAGCCCTGACCCACTGATCCCGTCTTCGCAAATCCATATCCTTATCGGCCCCGCATTATCCCGAATCCGGAAAAATCCGGTTGCGAGGCAAGAAACGACAAACGGCCGCAAGTCGAACGAGTGTTCGCGGCCGTACGTGAAAGGCGAAGGAGCCCATTAGTGCCCCCCTCCCACTAGGCCGTTTGTCTGGCTAATCCTGCAATTCGACCGTCCAATATGCCTCGCTGACGAAGTTGGACCAGCTCTCCAGCCGGGCAAAGTTCGGACCGGCGTAGAAGGGACTCCACGAAGGCCGAATTGGACGATGCAATAGCTTCATACCCGCTTGAGAGGGAGTTTGCCCCCCCTTCTTTCCGTTGCACCGAATGCATGCGAGCACGCAGTTTTCCCAAACAGTCAAACCGCCGAGCGACCGTGGGACGACGTGGTCAATCGTAAGATCTTCACTGGGAAATCGCCGCCCGCAGTACTGGCAGGTGTGCCGGTCTCGTTTGAACAGGTTTCTCCGACTGAATGCCACTTTGGGGGGAGGAAGCCGGTCGTAGCGGTTCAGTGTCACCACCTCCGGAACGCGGAGGAAGAAGCGGACGGCACGAACTCCAGGCTCACCATCGCGCGGGCGCAACTTCGACCATTGGGTCCAATCGTAGGTCTGGTAGTCCGACGGCTCTACAACCCGGGCGGTACCGCTAAAAACCATCACGATGGCTCTCGCCACCGAGGTGACGTTTACCGGTTGCCAGTTCCGATTCAAAATCAAAGTGGGGCGCTGTAAGACGTTCATGGATATGAGCAAATCTCCTGGTACGCCCTAGACATGCCCTTTTTCGGCCTGGTTCAGAGGGATTTCCGTGGCATGTCCTGGTCTTCACATTCTGTATTTTGGATTCCAATCTTACAAGATGGTCGCTCAAAATTCGCCAATTCCAGCCAGCCGCACCTCACCACGCATCCGCTTTGGGCGTTCCTTTGCCCATTGGGAAAGCGCGCGGTCCGCTGGTGAATCCGTTCCACTCTTGCGCGCTTGTTATACCGCCAGTTATACCGTCACGGCACAACTGTGTCAACAAAGACTTTTTCTTCTCTTTCTTTTGTTTGATTATTGTTAAGGATACTCGCACCCAGCGCGCATGGGCGCATTTCGCACTTTGTAGGGCTCACGAGGCCTGTTTGTAGGCGTTGCTGCC